>JBAVUQ010000387.1:0-40191 GCA_049696855.1 Candidatus Aminicenantales bacterium | reverse complement strand
TCGCAGATCAGGCGGGCATCTACGGGACAAAGGGCATCGCCTCTCCGTCAAACGTCCCGGGGGCAAGGTCTGGGGGGGTATCCTGGATAGATTCAAGTGGCAAACTCTGGCTCTTCGGGGGAAATGGCTATGATTCGGCCGGCATTGGCGCCATTCTCAATGACCTGTGGGAGTACGACCCGACAACTTTCGAATGGACCTGGGTATCCGGCAGCAATATCGCAGATCAGGCGGGCATCTACGGGACAAAGGGCATCGCCTCTCCGTCAAACGTCCCCGGGGCAAGAGTATGGGCTACATCCTGGATTGATTCGAGTGGCAAACTCTGGCTTTTCGGGGGAAAGGGCTATGATTCGGCTGGCAATGACGACTATCTCAATGACCTGTGGAAGTATAACCCGACAACTCTTGAATGGACCTGGGTATCCGGCAGTAATACAGTAGATCAGACGGGCGTCTACGGCACCCAGGGCACGGCCGCTTCGTCAAACGTCCCAGGGGCAAGAGAAGGGGCTGTATCCTGGACCGATTCTGTTGGCAGACTCTGGCTCTTCGGGGGATCTTCCGGTGGCGGGTGGAATGATCTTTGGAAGTTTGACCTGGCATCCCTTGAATGGACCTGGGTATCCGGCAGCAATATAATTTCTCAGCGGGGCATCTACGGAACAAAGGGCACGGCAGCTTCGTCAAACGTCCCCGGGGCAAGAAGCGGTTCCATATCCTGGATCGATTCCCAGGGCAGGCTCTGGCTCTTCGGGGGAGTAGGCAACGATTCAGCAGGCAATCTCGGCTATCTTAATGATCTGTGGCATTACATCCGATAAGAGCATCGGGCATTTTAGATCCAAAGGTCGGAGGTTCGAATCCTCTCAGGTACGCCAGTCCCATCCGCACGAACCTTTTTCCTTGCCCGGACGTCAATAATGATGGGGAGGAAGAGATGGCAATTGCGGGCGCGATCCTGGCATTCGTATCCGTGGGCCTGGGGATCGTCTTTTCCATGATGATCGTCCAGGAGGTTTCAAAGAGAGGGGTCAAGATCAATTTCGTCCTGCTCAGGCTGTACATCATCAAGTACATTGATCAGTATAAGAAACTGACCCTGAAAGAGACAGGAAAAGTCGGGCCCCTCTATTATCCTTGCGTTGGATCCTATGTCATGGCCCTGGTCTTTGCGATCATCTATTTGATCGCCCGATGACGTTGCCGCCCCGGCCCGCAGCGTTGTTATTTCGGGCCGGGCTTTCCCGTTCTCTTGCTGACGATCGCATTCGCGATCTTTCTCCCCGCGTCATCGACAAGTTCCTCGATTCCCTTTGAGGCTCCGATAATGCCGCCGATCGCCCAAGTCAAGTTGAGGCGGCCCGTGGCCAGTTGACGCTTCATCGCGGAGTCCAGAAAGACCAGATTCGTGGAGATCTTTGAAGAGCCAAGCCCGATCAACTTGGCGCGGGCGAAGCGGCTGCCCTTCTTGTATTTCGTGATATGGACCTCCACGAGCAACTCATCCCCAGCTCCCGCCGGAGCTGGCCGCGCCTACACGGCCGCGGGGGGAACGGAGGCCGTGAACAAGACGCATCTCCTGCAGATGGCCATCGTGACGGTGGGAATGGGCGTGGCGTTCTTCATGATCTTCCGCCGGCTGCCGCCCGACATTTCGTTTTCGAGCGCCGTCCATCTGGCCGGAAAGCTGGGCAAGCTCAATGTCGTCAATTTCACCTTCAACTGGGCGGACCGCTACAATTTCTGGTCGGGCCTTATCGGCGGGGCCTTCGTGGCCCTGTCGTACTTCGGGACGGACCAGTCCCAGGTCCAGCGCTATCTCGCCGGACGGTCCGTCGCCCAAAGCCGCATGGGGCTCCTCGCCAACGGCGTGGTCAAGGTCCCCATGCAGTTCGTCATCCTTTTCATCGGCGCCATGATCTTCGTTTTTTACCAGTTCGTGACGCCGCCGCTGTTTTTCAACCCGGTCGAAACGGCCCATGTCAAGAACGGGGCCTACGCGGAAGCCTATACGAAACTCGAAACGGACTATCGGCTCCTGAACGGGGAGAAGCGGGACCAGCTCCGGCAAATGCTGACGGCCATCGAGAGCCGCAATGACGGGGACGAGGCCGAGGCGATGCAGAAACTCGGGCTCGTCAGGAAATCGGAAGCCGGCATCCGGCGGGAAGCCATCGGGCTGATCAAGAAGAACGATCCCCTGGCCGAAACGAATGATACGAACTACATCTTCCTGAGTTTCGTGACCCGCTATCTCCCGGTTGGACTTGTCGGGTTGATCTTGGCCGCAATTCTCTCGGCGTCGATGTCGGCCTCGTCAGCCGAGCTCAGTGCCCTGGCTTCCGTCACCGTGATCGATATCTACAAACGTCTCGTCCGGCACGACGCTCCTGACCGGCAGTATGTCCGTGTGTCGAAGGCCGCCACGGTCTTTTGGGGGCTTTACGCCATCGCGTTCGCCCAGTTCGCGAACCACCTCGGATCATTGATCGAAGCCGTTAACATCATGGGGTCCCTGTTTTACGGGACGATCCTCGGAATATTTCTCATCGCCTTCTATTTTAAGAGAATCGGCGGAAACGCGACCTTCATCGCCGCGGTCATCGCCGAACTCACCGTTCTGGCTTGTTTCTTCTTCACGAAAATCCCCTATCTATGGTTCAACGTCATCGGCTGTGCCCTTCTCGTTATCCTGGCCAACATCATGAATCCTATTTGGCCGGGGAGGAGGATGGGGTCACCCGAGCCGGCCCGTTCCGCCTGACTCATTCGTTTTCCTGATATGGGATTTCGGTCTCGTTTAGCGCCGCAGGTGAGCACAATCTGAGCACAATCGATTGGGCGCCTCTCATAAATACTTTTATTATCAGTAAATTGAGTCGCTAGGCCAGTTGGTTCGTAATCAGCAGGTCGGAGGTTCGATCCCTCTCGCTGGCTCCACCCATATTCCCCGAAAGAACTGGCCAAGGTATTCGTTATGACCGGAGAACGCTGGCCCTTCGCCCCGCTTCTTGACACTTTTTTTACCTGAGTTTAACATCTTCTTGACAACTCCAGACCCGAAATCCGCCATAGATAGGGGGGCGGAGGGACCGTGGTTACCAAAACGCTCGTTACGGTCGGCTATATCCTGACCTTCTGGGGGGTTCTCCCAAGCGTTTTGGCCGCCCTGGCCGCCTGGGGGCAGCGAGTCCTCGGCGCGAATCCCCGGTTCCCGGGTCTCCGGGGAGCGGCGATCACGCTCGCCGCAGGCTCGGGGATCATGCTGGCGGTCGCTATCGTCCAGTATACTCGTGCCTCGGGCCGCCTGCCGATCTCCGCGTTCCCTCCCCGGAAGCTGATCCGCAGCGGGGTCTTCGGGATCTGGCGCCATCCCATTTATCTCTTTTCCGTCCTCTTCTTCAGCGGGCTGGGCGTGGCCGCCTGGCCGGTGGGTTACAGCCTGGTCTCGTTTCCCGTCCTGGTCCTCGGGACCGCGCTCTATGTCGAGAACGAAGAGGCCGGGCTCGAAAAGAGGTTCGGCCGCGCCTACAACGGACACCGCCGACAGACCTCGATCATCGTACCGCGCTTCATCCATGTCGTCCGCTTCGTTTCCGCCGCTGTGTGCCGTGTCTTTTTCCGATTCGAGGCCTCGGGGCGCGAGAACGGGAGGATCGACCCTCCCTTTTTCGTCATTGCCGCCCACCGGAATTACCTGGATCCGGTCTTCGTCTCGCTGGCCGTGGACGTTCCCGTCCACTTCGTCACGACATCCGAAAGGTTCCGCACCCGCCTTTCGCGATTTGTTTTCGTAAGGCTTCTCGGCCTCCCCAAGAAACGATACACGCCCGATCTCCGCAACGGTCTGGATATCCGCCGCCGCCTCCTCGAAGGTTGCGCCGTCGGCATCTTTCCCGAGGCCGAAAGGTCCTGGACCCGAGGAATGCTCGGCTTCAAGCCCCAGGCCCTCAAGCTCCTCCTCAGATACCACGAGATCCCCATAGTTCCCATTCGGCTGGAGGGGGCTTACGAATCGTGGCCCCGCTGGGTCTCGCGTCCTCACCGGGGCAACGTCACGGCCTCCGTCGGGAAGCCCGTGTTCTTGACAGGGAAGGAACGCCCGGCGGATCTCGAGGCGAGGCTTTCCGAGCTGATCCTGCCGCGGCGAACGGTTGGATCCCCGTGGAAGCCGATTGCAGGCAGGGGGATCGAGACCCTTGTCTATCGGTGCCCCGAGTGCCTGTGCTTCGACGCCGTCCGGTTCGGTCCGGGCAGGGAATTCTGGTGCACGCGTTGCTCGGCGACGTTTGATATATTGCCGGACTTTTCAGTCCGGACGACCGGGCAAGGTGCGCCGGTCTCCCTGGAAAGGATCTCCCGGCGGGTCTTCGTCGGCCCCGACGGGCCGGCGCTTCCCCAGGTTTCCGCCGACGGTTTCACCGCGGACCGGGCCCTGCTCGCGATGGAGGAGCGGGGCCGTCTGAAAACAGTGGGAACGGGACGCCTCGACCTCTCAGCCGCGGGGCTTGTCTTCGTCTCTCCCGGCGCGCTCGTCCGCTTCGATCTCGGCGCGCTTCAGGCCGTGGTCGTCGAGGGCGCAGGGATCCTTCAGATCTACGGGGGGCGGCCGGCCGGACTGTGGCAGATCCACCTGTCCGGCCAGAGCGTCCTGAAATGGCAGCATATCATCGCCGAAGCCGTCCGCTCCGTCCGCGGGGCTTATCCGACCACGGCGTGAACCGCGAGGAGGCGCACGATGCCAGGTCCTGACCGCCCAGCGAGCTACGGACGTCAGATCGACCGCCCGGGACTCCTCGACTTTGCGCCCCGGGCCAAAAGCCGGTTCGTGGCCCGCCTCCAGCCTCGCATCCTCGATATTTTCGGCCGTCAAGCCACGGGTTCAGCGGCGGCCAGGCTTTTTGCCCGGGCCGCCCGGTCCCTGGTTGGCGCTTTCCTCTACTCACTCAAGCTCGAGATCAACAACCGGTGCGTGATGAACTGCCGAATCTGCTACGTTCCCAGGGGTGACCGTGAGATCCCCTTAGAAACGCTGAGGGGCCTCTACCGTTCCATCCGGTCCCGCGGAGTGCGGATCGAGATCCTCGGCGGGGAGCCTTTGCTCCACGCCGACCTTATCGAGATCATCCGTGGGGCGAAAGACGAAGCGCGCAGCCCGTTCGTCACGATGTATACCAACGCGACCCTGACCACGCCCGGGCTCGCGGCGGAGATGAAGGCCGCCGGCCTCGATGCGGCCATCGTTTCTCTATTGTCCCACGATCCGAAGGTCCACGACGCCTGCACCGGCACGCGGGGCTCCTGGGAGGCCACACTTCGCGGACTGAACCGGCTGGCGGAGGCGGGGATCAAGGTCTACACTTTCACGCCCGTTGTCCGGTCCAACGTGGAGGACATCCCGGCCGTATACGCGTTCGTCAAGAACTCGCTCCGGGCGGCCCCCCTCTTCTATCAGTACATCCCCCGGTCCGCCGACGATGCGCTGAACATCCTCCCCGAAGAGTGGCGCCGGGTCAAGCGTTGGATCCTGGACCGCGGCCCCGAACATTGGGACTTTGTCCGGACGTTCTTCATGCTGACGGGGAATTCCTGCTCCGGCGGAAACTTCGTCCTGACCGTCAAGTCCGACGGATCGGTCCAACCCTGTCCGTTCGTCGATGACGTGGCGATGGGCAATATCTATTCGAATGACATCTGGACGATCTACCGAAGGAGGTTCCGCAATCCGCTCCTGCGGGAATTCAAGACGCTTCCGCCGGAGTGCCGGGCCTGCTCCCACCATTCGGTCTGCGGCGGCGGCTGCCGGGCCTCGGCCCGCTGGTTCGGCGGCTACGGCCGGCGGGATCCCAAGTGTCTGGGGCCTCATGCCGTGCCCATCACCGCGGCCGGAATCCTGGATTGCGTGCCGACATTCTTCTGAGGATCCGCATGGCCGGACTGAACTCTTTTCGGTTCGAGAAATGGTATTTCGACGTCGTCCTGCCGACGGGAGAAATCATCTTCTTCTTCCTGGCCAAGACCCGGATCTTCGGCTGGGAGGACGCCCGGCTGAGCCTGACGGTGGCTTCCTCCCGCGAAGCGCCGTTGCACCGCAGCCTCATCCTCCGCGAGCCGGACATCTTCCCGCGGCCTGTCAGCTCGGCGCTCGGGCCTGAACCGGAGATCCAGGTCCGGGTCAAAGGGGAGGGCCTTGCCGTGGACCTTGCTTTTTCCCGGCATCCGGAGGACCGTCCGGCCTCGAGGCCGATGGCCATCCCGTGGGGGAAGCATCGGATCCTATGGGAACCCATCCACGGCCGGTCCGTCGTCCGGGGTTCTGTCAGCGTCGCCGGCCGGACTTGGGACGCGCCTGAACTTGCCGGCTATATCGACAGGCTAAGGAGTGACGTTTTCCCCCTGTTCACGCCGGTGAGAACGCTCTTCTGGGGGCGCCTCCATCACCGGGACGGAAGCTTGGTTTATGCCGTCGTTCACGGGCCTCGGCCGCGCGCGCTGCTCACCTGGAACTCCGGCCCGGGCCGCCTCGAATTGGACGCGGTCGACATCGCGGAGCACGGGAACGAAATGTCTCCGGTCCTCGGCCTGCGCTATCCTCCAGCCTATACCCTGACGGCCGCGGGCCCCTCTGCCCGTGTCCGTCTCGATGTCGAGAATCCGGCTCCGGGGCTCGAGACGGCCTTCGTCGGCACCGAAGGGCTGCGCCGGGCCCTCGAGAGCCGCGCTATCGATTTCCTCGGCCGAAGGCCGAGAGGCGTCAAGTTCTTCTCACGCGGCCGGGGGCTCATCGAGGGCGCGGGCCCGACGGTGAGGATCGACGATGAGCCCTTTTTCAGCGAGATCGTGAGGTTTTCCTGAAAGGCGATGGCCGATGGATGCCGAAAGACGCTTTTATATCAAAGCCAGCCTCGTCGTTTACCTGGCCTACGCCGTTCTCTTCGAAGCGCTGGGGTTTTATGCTGTGACGCTTCCCACCCGCGATCTCTCCCTTCCGCTCGACCGGAGCCTTCCGGTCATTCCGGCTTTCATCTGGCCTTATCTCCTGTGCTATGTCTTCCCCTTTCTCCCCTTTTTCGTGATCAAGGATTGGCACCGCTTCAACAGGGCCGTCCTGGCGCTGGTGCTGGCCGTCGCCGCGGCGTTCGTCGTGTACCTGGCGTTGCCCATCGCCTT
Organism: Candidatus Aminicenantales bacterium; assembly: GCA_049696855.1. Classification (GTDB taxonomy): domain Bacteria; phylum Acidobacteriota; class Aminicenantia; order Aminicenantales; family Saccharicenantaceae; genus RBG-16-66-30. The sequence continues at coordinate 33,018 of JBAVUQ010000387.1, read as the reverse complement.
CCCGCACCCCGATCTCGGGACCGGGTTGTCCGACCGGGTCCTGGCGTTCCAGTTCCGCACGGATTTCTACCCGGGGGCGAATAAGCTGCCGAGCCTTCACGTGACCTTCGCCTGGCTGGTTTGGCTTGTCTGCCTCAAGCAGGGCCTGGGACGCTGGCGTGAAATCGCGATCCTCGCGGTCGCGGTGATGATCTCCATCTCGACGCTCTTCGTCCGGCAGCATATCCTCGTGGACGTCCTGGTGGGCACGGCTTGGGCCTTCGCGGCGTGGTGGACTGCCGGTCGCCTCTATCCCCGCTTCTCCGGGTCCGGCGCCGGCCCGCCGGAGGCGTTCCGACGCATGGCCCGGATGGCGGGGCCATTCATCTTGCTCTTCACGGCGCTCCTGATCTTCGGTTTCGATCTCCACTACAGGAGGATTCTGCCATGACCCAGCGACAGACCGGGACCCGACTGGAGCCCGTCCTCGAGGTCCGCGGCATTCGGAAATCTTTTGGCCGCCGCCAGGTCCTCCGGGACGTTTCGTTCGAGATCGCCCGGGGGCGCATCGTCGGCATCACCGGGGAGAACGGATCCGGGAAGACGACCCTGCTCAGGATAATCGTCGGCCTGCTGGCTCCCGACGCGGGCGTCGTCCGCGCCGGGGCTCGCAGCGGCTACTGCCCGCAGGAGCTGGCCGTTTTCGAAACCCTGACAGTCCGAGAGAATTTCTTGTTCTTTTCCACCGCCTACGGGCTCCCGGGAGGGGAGGCCGGGGAGAAGTCGCCCTGGGTCAGGACCATGGATGATCTCTGCGCCCGGTTCCGCTTTGACGCTTACCGGAACGCCCTGGTGTCCACGCTGAGCGGTGGGACCAAGCAGAAGCTGAATTTCTGCCTGTCCGTTCTCCACGATCCCGGCGTCCTCATCCTCGACGAGCCCTACGCCGGGTTCGATTGGGAGACGTATCTCCGGTTCTGGGATTTTGCCGAGGAGCGCAAGTCCTCGGGGCTGAGCGCCCTCGTCGTCTCGCATTTCGTCTACGACACGTCGCGATTCGACGCCGTCCTCGAGCTCCGGGAAGGGGTCCTCCAATGCGCCTGAAGAACATCCGCACGGCCTGGGCGATGACCATGACCGAGATGAGACGGAGCCGGATCGCCTTGATCCTCTTCTTCGTCATCCCGACCGTGTTCTATTCCGTGATCATCCTCATCACGACCCACCGTCCGATCGCCTTCCGGCTGGCCTCGATCTCCCTGGCGTCCATGATCACCGTCAGCCAGCGGGACGAAGCTATGGTGTTCATCGGCCTGGCCGCGGTCGGCGTCCTAACGTCCTTCCTGGCGCTCCATATCACCCAAAAACACGCCGAGGTCAACCGCCGGCTCATCCTTGCCGGCTACCGGACGACGGAGCTCCTGGCCTCGAAATTCCTGGCCCTGCTCGCCGTGATCGTCCTGATCGGGGCCTATGTCGGGGCTCTCACGCCCCTGTTCTTCAAGCCCCTGCGGTTCGCCCCCGTGCTGCTCGGGTTCATCATGGCCGGCTATGTCTACGGGGCCTACGGGATGTTGATCGGGGCGATCTTTCGCCGCGAGCTCGAGGGCATCCTTTTCATCGTCCTCATGGCCAACCTCGATATCGGCTGGCTCCAAAATCCCATCTATTATGTCGAGGCCCAGAACAAGGCCATCATCCGCAGCCTGCCGGCTTATTTCCCCTCGCAGCTGAGCATGGTCTCCGCGTTCACCTACGAGCCCATCCTGCGGCCGTTGCTGGGCAGCCTGGCCTACGGGACGATCCTGCTCGCGGCCGCGATGATTATTTATTCCCACAGGATGCGACTGCGCAAGAAACCCTCCCATTCGGACCCATCCACTCCAAGTTGAAACGCTAGAGCCGTCTCTCCGTAATCAGCAGGCCGGAGGTTCGTCGCCTTTAGAAATTGTACTTCACGCCGAAGCGGATGACCCTCGGATTGAGGATGCTCTGGATCTCGTCGTGGCGGGGAGAGTTGACGATGGGATAACGCGAGAGGCTGTGGGCGAAGTTGAAGACGTTGAACGCATCGATGCAGAAGGTCATCTTCCCGAAGCTCTTGAAGCGGATGTCCTTGGTCAGGCTCAGATCGACGTTATAGAAATCGGGGAGCCGGGTCGTGCCGGGCTTTTCGATGATGAAGTCCATATAGCTGCCGAGGGCGACGGCCGCCCGCTCCGGCGTCGCCGCGTTGATCCGCTGGACGTTGGTGAACCCCTGCCGGGCGTTGGCGGATCCGGCGATGTTGATCCCCCATGGCAGTTGGTACAGGAAGCTCAGCTTGGCCATCCAGTCGGAATCGGGTCCGCCCCAGGCCCTCTGCCCATCCTGGATCTTGACGTTCGTCGGGTCGATATAGCCGCGCTCGCCGTAATGGATCCTATAGACCTGATAGGTGAATGAGGCGTTCATCATCCACCGGTGTCCCAGGCGCTTGACCGCGGCGAATTCCAGGGCGGTGAAGTTCTCGTGGTAATCCGGGATGTTGAAGACATAGGTCCCCGGCGGGCGGGTCGCGGCGAGGGTCCAATATTCGTAGCTGTAGGTCGTCTCGCCGTAGGTCAGGGAAGCCGTGATGGGTCCGATGTAGTCGGACTGCTCGATGATCGTCCCCATGGCTTTGTCATAGAAGGTGTCCCGTGTGAACCGGTGGTTCCTTCGGAGAATGAAGGTCCCGCTCAGCGCGAAATCGGTGAAGACCTCCCGCTCGAGGCCGAGCAGGAGCTCGTCGGTCAGCTCCACCTTGAGATCCTCGTCGACGCCGTTGAGGGACTCGAAATTCGCGGGATTGGCCGGGTCGAAGCCCCAGAACGAGCGGATGCCGTCGGTCGGATAGCCGCGAAGCTCGTCGGTCGAGACCCGGTCGTCGCCGTTGAGGTCGGTCCAGAAGAACATGGCGCCGGCATCGCTCGAGGAGGACAGCTCGTAGGCCAGCCAGGGGCCTTGTTGGGCGCCGTAACGGGCCGCGTTCCCCCGGAGAATTGTTTTCCCATCGCCGCTGAGGTCGTAGGTGAATCCGATGCGGGGAGAGAGAGTCAAAAAAGTCACGCCCGGGTCGAAGCCAGGATAGGTCACGGCGGGAAGCAACTCCGGCGCGACCTCGCCGGCGTCGACCGAGGCGTCGTAATTGCGGGCGTCTTCGCGGTCCAGCCGGAGGCCGAGGTTGAGAGTCAGCCGGCCGAAGGTCCAGGCGTCGTTGGCGAAGACGCTCAGCCGGTCGGAACTGTAATCCCAGTTGCCGCCCCGCGTGACATCGGCCAGGAAGGGCTCTCCGAGCCTGTAGTATCTTCGGGCGCCGCCCGGCCAGACAGCAACCTCCCGACTGGGCGTGCTGCGGAATTCGGCTCCGAACTTGAGCTCGTGATTGCCGCCGAGAAATCGTTCTTTGAAATAGTTGCCTTCCAGGCTGGCCACGAACGAGGGCCGCCTTGTATCGGAGTACATCCAAGAGCCGGAGTACATGCCGGTATCAAGGTCGTATCTGACTTGGGTGTCCATCCCGCCTTCGGGCGTGAGGGTAAGCCGGTTGTAATTGTAGCTGAGCCGCAGGGACAGGAGGAAGTTGGGCGAGAACGTGTGTTCATCCTCGAACTTGATGTAAGGGCTGCTGCCCGTCTGGTTCAACGTCGTTTCGGGAGGCCGGACGGCGCTGGCCCCGCGGCCTGAGGCTGTCTTGGCGTTGTCGAGAAAGGCCAGCTCGGCCCTGTTCCTGTCGCTCAAGCGGAAGTTCAGCTTGGCATTGATCCCCCTGAGCTTGTAGTCCAGGGGGTCGCCGGTGATGGCGAACCGGCGGATGTCCTGGACGCCGTAGCCCAGCCAGAACCAGAGGCGGTCCTTGAGGATGGGGCCTCCGACCTGGAGGCCGTAATCCACGATCCGGTCGATCCGGTCGCCGACGTAGCCGAGGTCCACGAGCTCCGGGGTCCGGTTATCGGCCTGGAGGTGGTCGTTCGTGAAGAACGTCCGGGCTTGGACCTGGAACTTGTTGCCGCCGCGCTTGGTGACGACGTTGATGGAGACGCCGCCGGTCTGGATCGACGCGTCCTGGCCGCCGGTGACGATGTTGATCTCTTCGAACGTGTCGAAATCGAAATAGAAGGGAGAGGCGTACGAGTCCATGTCCGTGATGGGCACGCCGTCCATGTTCCACTGCAGGTTCCAGGCCATGCCGGCCCGGCCGACGAGAGCGGATTGCAGGCCCGCCGTGCTGCCGCCGACGTTTTCCCGGTCGACCAGGATGCCCGGCGTCTGTTGGAGAACGACCCAGGGGTCGCGCGCCGAAGGGAGCCGTTGGAGCATGTCCTGGGTGACGTTGGTCGCCGTGCCCGCTTTCTTCGTGTCGACGATCGGCGAAGCGGCGATGACCGTCACCTGCTCATCGAGGGCGGCCGGGGTCAGAATGATGCGGAAATCGAAGTTCGTGCCTACCCGGATGTCGATGAAGTCGCGGATGTGGGGCTTGAAGCCGGCCAACTCACAGCGGAGCTTATAGACGCCCGGCGTGAGATTGAGGAAGCGGAAGACGCCGCCCTCCGAGCAGACGGCCGTCCGGGAGGGGAATTGAGCGGATTCGAGAGAGACGGTCGAGCCGGGGAGCGGACCTCCCTGGGCGTCGACGACGACACCCCGGATGTTGCCGTATTGGACCTGGGCGCCGGCGAAGCCGGCCAAGAGCACGAGCGCCGTTCCGAGTGCCTTGATCTTCACGGACAACCCCCAAACTTAGGATTGTGTCCGATTTCCGCGGAAAGAGGCCAATTTATCAATCGTTCCGGGGAACCCTTTTTTGGTTAAAGCGAGTATAGGGCCCTCCCGAGTGCCTGTCAAGATGCGTGGATGGGCATAGGCCCGGCCGGCCGGGATTGACAATCCCCCCGGATATCAATAGTCTTTAGCCAAGTTGGATTCTTCTCTCGATGCGGCCGAGGGCAGGCGATGAGGTGTCCGAAGTGCCACCAGGAAAATCCTGAGGCCAAATCCTATTGCGCGGATTGCGGGACTCAGCTGACTCCGGTCGCCGGGTCGAAAGCTTCCTTCACCCGGACGCTCGAGACGACCGCCGACGAGCTCGTGCGGGGGACGGTCTTCGCCGGCCGCTACGAGATCATCGAGGAGCTCGGTGCGGGGGGGATGGGCAAGGTCTACAGGGCCCACGACACTAAACTCAACGAAGAAGTGGCCCTCAAACTCATCAAGCCGGAGATCGCCGTCGACAAGAGAACGGTCGAACGCTTCCACAACGAGATCCGGAACGCCCGCAAGATCAGCCACCCGAACGTCTGCCGGACCCACGACCTGGGCGAGGAAGGCAGGACGCTCTACCTGACCATGGAGTATATCCGGGGGGAGGACCTCAAGAGCCTCCTCCACAGGACGAAGGCCCTGGCGGTCGGATCGGCCGTTTCGTTGGGCCGGCAGATCGCCGCGGGCCTGGCCGAAGCCCACAAGCAGGGGATCGTCCACCGGGACCTCAAACCCGGCAACGTCATGATCGACAAAGAAGGCCAGGCCAAGATCATGGACTTTGGGATCGCCCGATCGCTCCAGGGCGGGGGGATAACGGGGGAGGGGGCGATCATCGGGACTCCGGAGTATATGTCGCCGGAGCAGGTCGAGGGGAAGCCCGCGGACGCTCGCGCGGATATTTATGCCCTGGGGATCATCCTTTTCGAGATGGTGACGGGGCACGTGCCGTTCGAGGGCGAGACGCCGTTCGCGATCGCCAACAAACACAAGAGCGAGCCGCCGCCCGTCCCCAAGAAGCTCGTGCCGCAGATTCCGGAGGGCCTGAACAGGCTCATCCTGCGCTGCCTCGAAAAGGACAAAGCCAAACGCTATCAGACGGCCGAGGAGCTCATCGTGGACCTTGACGCGGTGGGGCAGGCTCTCCCGGCGACGGAACGCGCCCTGGCCTTGGCCAGGTCGAAGACGAGAGTATCCCGCGAGATCACGGTTAAGCTCAGGCCGAATAAGATCTTCATCCCCGCCGCCGTCGTCCTTGTCGTCGTTGCGGCGATCGCCGTCATCATCAGGGTTTTGCCGGGCCGGAAGGCCGTCCCGCCTCCCTCGGACAAGCCCTCACTCGCTATCCTTTACTTCGAAAATAATTCCGAAGATCATTCTCTTGACGTATGGAAAACGGGCCTTTCCGAATCGCTGATCACCAAGCTCTCTCAATCAAAATTTATCAGGGTAATCGACGCCAATACGATCTATGGCATCTTGATGCGATTAAAATTGGCGGATGCCAAGAAATATACCAATGACGACCTGGTGAAAGTGGCGAACCAAGCCGGAGCGGACTATACATTGTGCGGCAGCCTCATGAAGGCCGGGGACAAGATCATCATGAACCTGAGCCTTCAGAAACCTCGAACCCCGGATGACATCAGACGGCTCGAGGTCGAATGCCAGAACGACGCGGAGATCTTCAAGAGGATCGATGACGTCGCCACTCGGATCAAATCAGACCTGAACGTAACTACGGAACAAATCGGGGCCGATATCGATCGGAACATCGGCGAAATATCGACCCCGAACGCCGAGGCCTGGGCTTATTACGTCGAAGCCCGCAGATACCACTTTCGCGGCGAAGCCGAAAAGGCCATCCCTCTTCTCGATAAGGCCCTGTCCATCGATCCCGAGTTCATCATGGCCATGAGGGCCTTGGGAGTGGCCAATCTCCATATCGGGAACTACCCCGAAGTCGAACGATGCAGAACCAGGACCCTCGAGCTTGTTCAAAAGCATCCGGAGCGGATCTCGGAACGGGACCGATATATTTTCGAAATGGGGTATTACTATGCCTCCGGACCGGAGCCGGAATGGGGAAAGTCGCTTGATGCGGGGCGGAAGCTGCTCGCTCTTTATCCTGACGATCCTACGGGCACGAACCAGGGCATAGTTTACGGAGAGATAGAAGATTGGGAGAATGCCCTGAAATGCTTCGAGCAAACGGTGCGGGGGCGGGTACGCTTTGTTGGGGCCTATGGGGGCATGGCGCTTGCTTACCGGGCCATAGGCGAGCCGGCCAAGGGGCAAGAGGTTCTGGAAAGATATCTCCGTGAGGTCGAGAACACGGCGGCCGGCCATCAGAGGCTGGCGTATCATCACATCACCCAGAACCGCCTTGACCTTGCCGGCCGGGAGCTCGAAACGGCCGAAACGCTCGCCCCCGACGATTATAGGAGCCGAGAGGCGCGAGGCGGCCTGTTTTTGTTAAGGGGCGACGCGCCCCGGGCGGAGGCCGAATATCGGGCCCTTATCGAGGAGAAAGTACCGGAGGCCCACTACATCGGGTATCATGGCCTCGTTGCCGGACTCCTTTTTGAGGGCCGCTACGAGGAGGTCTTCAGGATCATGGCCCCTCTCGCCGACGAGTTCAGGCGCGCCGGAGACGCTCGCGCCGAAAGGCTCTGCCGCGGCGCCATGGCCTATTCTTCGCTGCGAGCGGGGCGGGCGGAGGTCGCCGTCTCTGAATGCGAAAAAGCCTACGGAATTGACACTGGGAATCTGGACTTTTTCAGCAAACGCGGGGCGCTGCTTCTGAAAGGCGTGGCCTATCTTGCTTTGAAGCGGATCGCCGAGGCCGAGAGAACTGCCGGAGAGCTCAAGGCGCTCAACGACAAGGGATTGAACAAGAAAGAGATGCGCCTTTATGACCATCTCATGGGCGCTATCGAGCTCGAGCGCAACAATACGTCCAAAGCGCTCGAGTATCTCGAGAGCGCCCTGCGATCGCTTCCTTTCGGGCCGTTCGAAATGGACGCCGGGTCTATCGATATGCTGGCGGAAGCCTATTTTCGGGCGGGCGATTTGAAACGAGCTCGGGAACAATACGAGAGAATTGGAGTGCTGACGACCGGCCGTGTGGGCATCGGAGACCTCTTCGCCTGGAGATTTGGGATGCGGACGACAGCGCGTTTGGGCTCAAGCGACCTCTACGCCCGGAGCTTCTACCATCTCGGCCTGATCGACGAGAAGCTGGGCGATAAAGCCAAGGCCCGCGAGAACTTGCAGAAATTCCTCGACCTCTGGAAGAACGCCGATCCCGGCCGGCCCGAGGTTGATGACGCCAGAAAGCGGCTGGCCGGGCTGACGGGCAGTTGATCAGCAGGTCGGAGGTTCGATCCCTCCTCTCTGCCTCCGGACAAGGTTGACTTCGCCCCCGATGATTGTTATCCTTGGGCCAGCAAAGAAAGGGGACCAATGTGGTCACCGAGTGCCCGAAATGTCACTCCGAAAATCCTGAGACCAAGCAGTTCTGCGCGGATTGCGGCACTCGGCTCCCTCCGCCCCAAGAATATCCTCCGGTCATGACGGAAACCCTTCAAACGCCCGTTCGCGAGCTGACCACGGGTTCCACCTTCGCCGGCCGCTACCAGATCATCGAGGAGCTTGGAAGGGGCGGCATGGGGCGCGTTTACAAGGCCTTCGATACCAAGATCAAAGAGAAAGTCGCCCTTAAGCTCATCAAGCCTGAGGTCGCCTCAGATAAAGAGACGATCGAGCGTTTCAGCAACGAGATCCGCCTGGCCCGCAGGATCGGCCAGCGGAATGTCTGCAAGATGTTCGATATCGGCGAAGCGGAAGGGGCCCATTTCATCACCATGGAATTCGTCCATGGCGAAGACCTGAAGAGCATGATCCAGATGTCCGGCAGCCTGAGCCTGGGCATGTTGCTGAGCGTGGGGAAGCAGGTCTGTGACGGTCTAGCGGAAGCCCACAGCCTTGGCGTTGTCCATCGTGACCTGAAGCCCCAAAACATCATGATCGACAAGCACGGGAATGCCAAGATCATGGATTTCGGGATCGCCCGGTCGGTCAAAGATAAAGGGATAACGGGCGCGGGGGTGATGATCGGCACTCCGGAATATATGAGTCCGGAACAGGCCGAGGCCAAAGAGGTCGACCATCGCTCGGATATCTACTCCCTGGGCGTCATCCTTTATGAAATGGCGACCAGCCACGTGCCCTTCACCGGGGAAACCGCCCTTAGCATCGCCATGAAGCACAAGGGGGAAGTCCCCAAGAATCCAAAACAGCTCAATCCCGGCATTCCAGACGACCTGAGCGGCGTTATTCTGAAGTGCCTGGAAAAGGATAAAGCCAAGCGATATCAGAGCGCTTCCGACGTTCATTCCGAGCTTGAAAAGATCGAAAAAGGCATCCCGACGACGGAGAAAGTCCTGCCGTCCGTCCCGACGACCTCGCGGCAGCTCACGGTCTCGTTCAATCCGCGAAGGCTCGTCGTCCTCGGCATCGCCGTCCTTGCTGTCGTCGCGGGGATCGTCGTCATCTTCAGCGCATGGCCGGGCAAAAAGACCGCCCTTCGCTCCTCAAGCAAGCCGACGATCGCCGTCGTCAATTTCGAGAATAAAACCGGCGACAGGGACCTTGATATATGGAACACCGGCATCCGGGACCTGCTCATCACCGATCTGAACCAGTCGAAATTCATGGATGTCCTCAGCGACAGCGACATCAACGGCATACTCAAAAAGTCCGACTTGGCCGACACTTCGACCTATTCCACCGGCGACTTGGTCAAGATCGCCGACGCGGGCGGCGCCCAGTACACGGTCAACGGGAGCTTCCTCAAGGCGGGCGACGAGATCATCATCAACGCGACCTGCCAGAAGCCCCATTCACGCGAAGTCATCTCGCCGATCCAGATGACCTGCCGGGGATTCACGGAGATCCAGGCCCGTATCGACGAGATGACGCGCAAGATCAAGGCCGATCTGAACCTCACCCAAACGCAGATCGCCGGCGATATCGACAAGAACCTCGGGGAAATAACGACCCCAAATGCCGACGCCTGGGCTTTCTTCGTAGAAGCCCGGAGATATCAATTCCGCGGAGAATCCGACAAGGCCATCCCGCTTCTCAAAAAAGCCCTGGCCCTCGATCCAGACTTTATCATGGCTTATCAGGCTCTGGCTTCCGCCCATTATGGTATTGCTGACTATCCCGAATCTCAAAATTTATTAGCAAGAACCCTCGAGCTTATTCAAAAACACCCGGAGCGGGTCTCGGAGCGCGACAGATATTTTATCGAACTGTATTATTATTCGTATGACAAACCTGAACCCGAATGGCCGAAGGCACTCGAGGCAGGCCGAAAGCTGCTCGCCCTTTATCCCGACGATCCGATGGGCAACTTGGAAATGGGCGTAATTTATGACCTCGTTGAGGAATGGGACGAGGCGCTGAGATATTACGGGAAGAGCATCGGCGGGCGGTCCCGCCTTGTGGACACCTATTCGGGCATGGCTACGGCGTTCCGGGCCAAGGGCGAGCCGGCTAAGGCGCAGGAGATCCTCGAAAGGTATCTCCGTGAGGTCGAAAATACGGCGGCGGGCCATCGGCGTTTGGCCGACCACCACATCACCCAGAATCGCCTCGACCTTGCCTCCAAAGAGCTTGAGACGGCTGAAGCGCTCTCCCCCGACGACTACGCAAATCGTGTGCGTCGAGGGGACCTGTTTTTTTTTAAGGGCGACTTGCGCCGGGCGGAAGCTGAATATCATGCGCTTCTCGAGGAAAAGCTCCCGGCGGCTCGATACCTTGGGTATGCGGGCCTCTATGATTGCCGCCTTCTTGAAGGCCGATTTGAGGACATCATAAGGGTGTTCGTTCCCTTCAGCGAAGAAACCCGGCGCTCGGGAGCCGCCATGGCCGAATGGAACTCCCGTATGGCCACAGCCAAGGCTATGTGGCAATCCGGCCGGCAGGAGGCCGCCTTCGATGAATCCGACCGAGCCTACAAGATCTACAGCGGAGATATGGATTTCGGATATAAAAGACTAGTCCTGCGCCTGAAGGGATTCGTCCTCCTTGCCTCGAGGCGGATCGATGAGGCTGAAAAAACCGCCGGGGAGCTCAAGGCGCTCGTCGATACGGGATTGAATCGGAAGGCGATGCGCCTTTATGACCATCTCATGGGCGCGATCGAGCTGGCGCGGAACAATGCGCCGATAGCAGCTGAATATCTCGAGAGAGCCGAACGTTCGCTCGCCTCCGGACCGTTCGAAAAAGACGCCTGGATTATCGACACGTTAGCGGAGGCGTATTTCCGGGCGGGCGACTTGCCCAAGGCGAGGGATAAATACGAACAGATTACGGTGTTAACATTCGGCCGTTGGGGTTCTGGCAATCTCTACGCCCGGAGCTTCTACCATCTCGGCCTGATCGACGAGAAGCTGGGCGATAAAGCCAAGGCCCGCGAGAACCTTCAGAAATTCCTCGACCTCTGGAAGGACGCCGATCCCGGCCTGCCCGAGGTTGATGACGCCAGAAAGCGGCTGGCCGGACTGACGGGCAGTTGATTACCAATTCGGGACAGTGGCGCTAGAGAAGCGACGGCAAATTTCTGGACAAGGAGGACTCAAGAATGATGACGATTGGCTTTGCTCTGCTTTGGATCGTCGTTGGCATGGCCCTGATGGGGCTCATGGCATGGAAGATCATGCCGAGCATGATGCTCATCCAACATAAGAGCTCGAAAAACTTCGATGAAACTGTCGCGGGCATTGGCGAGGCGGTAAAAAAGAAGCAGGACTGGAAGATTCTGGTGGTCAACGACTTCCAGAAAAGCATCAGGGAAGGGGGTCATGGGGAGATGAACCGGATTGGCAGCATCGCGCTCTGCAATCCACGGTACTCATCACGCATCCTGGCGGACGACGGCAATAAGAAAGTCACGGCCTTCATGCCCGTCGAGATCGGCATCTATGAAAATAAGAGCGGACAGATTTATGTTTCGGAGCTGAATGTCGGCCTCATGGGCAAAATGTTCGGTGGAACGATCGCTGAGGTGATGGGCGGAGCAGGGAAGGATATCAAGGACATTATCGCCGCCGTGGCTCAGAAATAGCGATCCCTCTCGCCGGCTCCACGCCTTCTCCCCAAGCAACCCAACAGCGGTTGACTTCATAGGCGGCGCAGTCTATCCTTGGGTCAGCCAAATCAGGGAACCAGAGATGGGTAACAAGTGCCCGACCTGCCATTCTGAGAATCCCGAGACCTCGAGGTTCTGCGCCGGATGCGGCACTCAGCTCCCTCCGCCCCAGAGCCATCCTCCGGTCGTGACGGAAACGCTTCAGATGCCCCTCCGCGAGCTCACCACGGGCTCGACCTTCGCCGGCCGCTACCAGGTCATTGAGGAGTTGGGCCACGGCGGCATGGGCCGGGTCTACAAGGTTTTCGACACCGAGGTCCGGGAGAAGCTCGCCCTCAAGCTCCTCAAGCCCGAGATCGCCACCGACGCCGATACGATCGAGCGCTTTCGGAGCGAGCTCCGCCTGGCCCGGACGGTCTCGCACCGCAACGTCTGCCGGATGCACGACCTCGGAAGGGAAGAGGGCACGGGGACTTACTTCATCACCATGGAGTACGTCCCGGGCGAGGACCTCAAGAGCCTCATCCACAGGATCGGCGCCCTGCCCGTCGGCAAGGCCGTGACGATCGCGCGCCAGGCCGCCGAGGGCCTCGCCGAGGCCCACCGGCTCGGCGTCGTCCACCGCGACCTCAAGCCCCAGAACGTCATGATCGACCGCGAGGGCGCCGTCCGGATCATGGACTTCGGCATCGCCCGCTCCGTCGGGGCCAAGGGGATCACCGGCGCCGGGGTGATGATCGGCACGCCCGAGTACATGTCGCCCGAGCAGGTGGACGGGAAGGAGGCCGATGCGCGCTCGGACATCTACTCGCTCGGGGTCGTCCTCTTCGAGATGCTGACGCGACGGCTGCCGTTCGAGGGCGAGACAGCTCTCGCCGTCGCCGTCAAGCAGAAAAGCGAGGCGCCGCCCGACCCGCGCAGGATCAACGCCCAGATCCCCGAGGAGCTGGGAATGCTCGTGCTGAAGTGTCTGAAGAAGGACAAGGCCGAACGCTATCGATCCGCGGACGACCTGGTGGAGGAACTCACGCGGATCGAAAAGACCCTGCCGGAGACGACCCGCTCCCTCCCGCTTCGCAAGCCCCAGACATCGAAACAGATCACCGTCCGCCTGCCGTCGAAAAAGGTTTGGATCCCGGCGGCCGTTGGGCTCGCCGCCCTGGCCGCGCTCCTCGTTTGGCAGTTCGTCCCGGAGAGCGAGAGCGCGAAGCGCACCGTCGCCGTCCTCGGCTTCAAGAACCAGACCGGAGACACCGGCCTCGACTATCTCCGTGAGGCCATCCCCAACCTCCTCATCACCAGCCTCGAGCAGTCGAAGCACCTCCGGGTGACGTCGTGGGAGCGGCTAAAGGACCTCCTCAAGCAGGCCGGCCGCGATCCCTCCGCCGTGTTCGATGAAGAGGCGGGCTTCGAGGTCTGCCGCAAGCACGGGATCGACGCCCTCGTCGTCGGCTCGTACGTCAAGGCCGGGGAGACCTTCGTTACCGACGTCAAGATCCTCGACGCGGCGACGCGCGAATCCCTCCGGAGCGCCTCGGCCCGAGGCGAGGGTGTCGCCAGCATCCTCAAGTCCCAGATCGATGACATCAGCCGCGAGGTCGGCCGGGGCATCGGCAAACCCCCGCTCAAGATCGAGGCGCCCGCCCGGCCGATCATGGAGCTGACCACGAACTCCATGGAGGCTTACAACCTGTTCCTCCGCGGCCGGAGCGAATACGAAAAATACTATCATGTCGAAGCCGAGAGATCCCTGGAACAGGCCATCAGCCTCGATCCCGAGTTCGCCATGGCCCACCTGTACCTGGCCCGGTCGGCCGTGGACCTCTTCGATAGCGACCTCGCTCATGATGCGATGGAGAAGGCGTTCCGGTTTTCGGCCAGGGCGAGCGAGAGAGAGCGGCTCTCGATCGCGGCCGGGTACGCCGAGATCGTCGAACGGGACCCGGATAAGCGGATCCGTCTCCTCCAGGAACTCGTCCGGAAGTATCCGGATGAAAAATACGCTCTCTTCGATCTGGGGCGGCTGCATCAAGGACGCCGGGAGTACCCCGAGTCGGTCGCCGTGATGGAACGGGCCCTCGCCCTGGACCCGGAGTTCGGCTTCGCCATCAACCAGCTGGCCTACTCCCACGCCCTGATGGGGAACTACGACGAGGCCCTCCGCCTCTTCGCGCGCTATGCGGCGCTCAACCCCGGCGACGCCAATCCGGGCGACTCGATCGGAGAGACCTACATCAGGATGGGCCGGCTGCCGGAGGCCGAGGAGAAGTTTCGCGAATCCCTTGAGTTGAAGCCGGATTTCTTCCTTTCCTGCGCCAGCCTCTTGTACATCGCCAGTCTCCGTGAGGATTACGGCGAGGCCTATCGCTGGATCGACGAGTTGGAACGGCGGGCGCCGCCGTCGGCCAAGATGGTGGGCGCCTGGCTGAGGGCCTTTATGGATTACTTTCTCGGCCGGTGGGAGGCTTCCCTTTCCCGCTACGCGGGGATCCGGAAGCAAGCCGAGGCCGCGGGCGAGGCCCTGGCCGCCGCGAACGTGGATATGAGCACCGCCTTCATCCTCCGCGACCGGGGCGAGGTCGAAGCCGCGAGAGAAGCGATGCAGCGATACGTCGATCAGAACGCGAAAAGCGGCTTGGGCCTGTCGGCGCTCGAAGAAGTCCGTCGGATCTTTTTCCAGGGGTGGATCAATCTTGCCAGGGACAAGCCCGCCGACGCGGCCCGCCAAGCGGCCGCGATCGAGCCTCTGCTCTCCCGGGTCGATCCTGGCGATGCGCCCCAGGCGACTTTCCTCCATCGGCTGCTGCGGGCCGAGGCGGCGCTGGCCGGGAACGACGTCGAGCGCGCCATCTCCTGGGGACTCGAGATCCCCCCCCTCGATCTCCCGAGAATGGCTCTTGACACGATCCCCGCCTACAACATGCCGTGGCTCAAGGACGTTCTCGCCCGGGCCTATTGGAAAAAGGGCGATCTCGACGCGGCAGCGGCAGAATACCGGAAGCTCATGACGATCGACCCATCGAACCAGGTCCGCTGGATGATCTCCCCGATCTACCATTACCGGCTGGGCCGCGTCCTCGAAGAGAAAGGGGACAAGGTCGGAGCGGCCGTCGAATACCGGAAATTCCTCGAATATTGGAAGGACGCCGACCCGACCCACCCGGAGCCGGCCGACGCCCGCCGGCGGCTGGCCGGGCTGACGGTCAGCTGATCACCGATTCGGAGCAGCGCCGCAGGTGAGCACAATCTGAGCGCTACGATTTCTTTTTTTCCGTTCTGACCTGGTAGATCATCTTGGGCGCAGCCCCGAACCTGCTCATCTCGAGCCGCCCCGCCAGAGGTCGGAGGTCGATTCCAGCATCTTGGTAGAGCCGGCCGTCGCCCCTTCCTTTCTCATCCAGGTTCAGCTCGAGGACCATGAAATAATCCTCGCTCCTTATCATCTGAGTCTCCTGGTTCCAGGCCTCCCTGATCAGGAAACACTGGAGCTTTGATCCTTTCTCGGTGGGGATGACCTGGGCCGCGTGAATCGAGAGGTTCCAGCCCCTCCTGTCCAGGATCCGGACAACGCCCTTCTTCATGCCCTTGAAAGCTGTCAGGAAGGCGTCCATTCCGGGCTTGTCCAAGGCCTCCTGCAAGCGCGCCACCTCTTCGGCGGTCGTATACTCCTGAATCTCGACGCTGATCGCGACCGTCGCCGGCTCAACGGGAGCCTTCCCCGTCAGCATCCGGGCCCTGTAGATATCCGTGGCAGAGAGAGGAGCCGTGATGATTGCTCCCAAGACAAGCGCGATAACGACGTGAGTTCGCCGACGGAGACATGCTGGCATTGTCATTTTCTTCGCTTTCGCCCTCGCCCCATAGTTTCAAAATACGCCGGGGACCGGATGAAGTCAAAGAAAAATGATCCGCCTCGTTCTCGACGACGGCCTTTGGGGATTAAGAAATTCTGGTATAATAGGCTCAAGGAGGGCAACATGTTCTGTCCCGTGTGCTGGAAAGAGTACCCGAAGGGCTTCATCAAGTGCGACGCCTGCAATGCGGATCTGTCCGAGGGGAAGCCGCAAGGCCACGAGCACCAACACGACGCCGACCCTGCCAAGAAGCAGCCCAAGCCGAGCGAAGGCAAGCCCGGCCAGAAATAACCGGTTTTCGAATTCGGCCTAAGGGAAGGGGACTCGGGATCCAGGTCGGATCCCCTCAGGCACGCCCTGGTCCCTCTCTCCCTGATTTTTAAGCAGCCGGGATGGCCGGCGCCGCGGCCTCACCAGACCCCTGCCGCTTGAAGACGTCGTATTCGGGGCCGAACTGGGCCAGGTACTCGAGACTGAAAGCCCGGTACGTGTACCAGACCGGCAACGTCACGACCGTGCTGATGTAGGGGATGACCAGGAAAATGAAGCCGATGCAGCAGGTGGCCAGGCCGGCGAAGATGACGGCGACGGCAAAGGCGATCATGAGCAGAAAGATGATGATGCCGTAGCCGACGAAATGGAAGGGATACTTCCTGAAGACGCCGAGGAAGAGCTTCCAGGCCTGGCTGCACGAGATCCTGTTCCTGTACATCAGGGCGGTGACGAAGTCCTTGAGGAAAAGCGCGATGTATCCCCAGATCAGCCCGAGGCCGAGGACGAGCAATCCCAGACCGATGACGGAGCCGAGGATCCCCGCCAGGCCGGCCCCGCTGTCGTAGAGGGCGGCCCCCCTGACGAAGAAGACGGTGATGACGAGGCCGAATGTCGCTAACGCGGCAATGCCCAGAAGGAGCCGCCAGACGAACAGCGAATTGCCCTCCTTGGCGTATTCCCTCCAGGGCTTGGCGATCTCGACGCTGTCGCGGGCGACGTTGTCGAGGAACATGAAGACGCCCCTCGAGCTGGCCCAGGTGAGGACGACGATCACGGCGACGGCCACGACGACCCCGAAGAGGATGGCGACGGCCCAGAGCGGATGGCCCATCAGCCAGTCCCAGGCCGTGTGCGGGAAGTGGATGAACTCCCTGAAGTTGCCTTCCCTCCCGGCCCTCGCCCCGCTCCCTCCGTTGGAGAATTCCATCAGCCCGGCCAGAAAGGCGTTGAAGCCGACGACGAACCACTTGTGGATATCGAACGGCCTGAACAGGGCGGTCTTCATCCGGTTCCAGGCGCGGTTGAGCGGTTCTACGTACTGAATGGTCATGGCAGCCTCCCTGCATCATTCTACGTCCCCGGGCCCGAACGGTTCAAGCGCGGCGATTCCCCGAGTGTTGCGCCGGGGCGCCAAATCCTATAATATTGATAAAGTTTCGGCGGCCGGCGGCCGCAAGATTCAGGGAGGGCGCATGAGATCCGCCTGGAAATTCCTCTCCTCGGTCAAGCTGGCCATCGTCCTGATCATCCTCCTGACAGTCGCCTCGATCGTGGGCACGCTCATCCCCCAAGGCCGAAGCCTTGCGGAGTACTCCGCCCGCTACGGCAGCCTGTCCGGACTGTTCATGGCCCTCCGGCTGACCCGCCTCTACCAATCGGCCTGGTACCTGGCTCTCCTTCTCCTCTTCGCCGCGAACACCATCGTCTGCACCATCTCCCGTTTCGGCCCCAAATGGCGCCGGGCGTTCCGGCCGGCCCCCGAGGCCGAGGCCAAGTCCGTGGCGTCCATGCGCGCCAGCGCCCGGTTCCGGCTGCCTCTCACACTCGCCGCGGCCAGGGACAGGGTCGCCGGGCGGCTCAAAGCCCGACGCTACCGCCTGGACGAGTCCGCCAAGGACGGGAAGACGGTCATCCTGGCCCGCAAGAGGCGGTTGGGCTGGTTCGGCTCGGATATCGTCCACCTGGGGCTTCTGGTCATCATCGCCGGCGGCTTCACGAGCGGCCTGGGCGTCCGCCGGTCCGAGCTGGCGCTCACCGACGGCCAGACGGCCGATGTTCCCCACGCGGCCTTCCAGGTGAGGCTGGATAAGTTCGAGACGGAATATTACCCGCAGGGCGGAGTCAAGGATTGGAAGAGCACCGTATCCGTCATCGAAGGCGGCGCCCCCGTCCTCACCCGGGTCATCGAAGTCAACGAACCGCTGACCTACAAGGGCGTCTCCTTCTATCAGCAGAGCTACGGCTGGGACTGGAGCCGCTCGCGGCTCGTCCTCGAGCTCCGAAAGCCCGGCGATCCGGCCGTCTTGAAGGCCGTCACGCTCAACGTCGGCCAGCGCGCCGCGGTCGAGAGCTCCGATGTCACGGGCGTCATCGTCCGCCGGTTCGTCCCCGACTTCGTCATCGGGGAGGGGAACCAGATCCAGAGCCGTTCCGAGGAGCCCAACAATCCCGCCGCCCTGGTCGAGGCGTGGAAGGGGGAGGAGCGGGTCTTCTCCGGCTGGGTCTTCGCCAAGTTCCCGGACTTCGGACAGGGCCACGCCCCCGGCAAGGCGGCCGACGCACCCAAGCTGGCCGTCGTCCTGAAGGACTACTCGGCCGCTCCCTACTCCGTTCTCGAGGCGGCCAAGGACCCCGGGGCGAATCTCATCTGGCTCGGCTGCCTGCTCATATCCGTGGGCTTTTTCCTGGCCTTCTACTGGCCGCCCCGGGAGATCCGGGTCGTCCTCGAAGAATCCCAGGGAAAGGTCGATCTCGCCGCCGGCGGGCAGGCCGCAAAAAGCCGGGAGGCGTTCCAAGCTGAATTCGACGGCATCTTCGAATCCATCAGGAGGCCGGAATGACCGAATCGACGCTCTTCACGATCGCCTTCGTTTTCTACGTGCTCGCGCTCGTCGTCTATTTCTCGGCGCTCTTCGCCCGGCGGGACCGCTGGGCCGGCGCCGGACTCATCCTGGCGGTCATCGGATTTTGCGGTCACACGGCCGCCCTCATCCTGAGGACGGCCTCGAGCGGCCACGCCCCGTTCACGAACATGTACGAGTCGCTCTCGTTCCTCTCCTGGGCCATCGTGCTGGCCCTCATCATCTTCGGCCGGTCCTCGCGCGGGCCCCGCCTTGGGCCTTATCTCATGCTCATCGTCGTGGGGCTCGTCGCCTTGGCCTCTTCGCCCCTCATGCCCAAGGAGGCGACTCCGCTCGTCCCGGCCCTTCAAAGCTATTGGCTCTGGCTCCACGTCTCGGTCACCCTTCTCGGCGAGGCCTTCTTCGCGGTCGCCTTCGTGGCCAGTCTGCTCTATCTGGCCGCCGACACGGAGGAGAAGAAAGCCCGGCTCGACGCCCTGGCCTACCGGGCCGTGGCGGTCGGCTTCCCCCTGTTCACCCTGGGCGGGCTTATCTTCGGCATGGTCTGGGCCTACCGGGCCTGGGGACGCTACTGGGCCTGGGATCCCAAGGAGGTCTGGAGTCTGATCACCTGGTTCGTCTTCGCCCTTTATCTCCACACGCGCATCGTCATGGGCTGGAAGGGCAAGAGGTCGGCCTGGATCGCCATCGCCGGCTTCCTGGCCGCCCTCTTTACCTATTTCGGCGTCAACTATCTCCTCGCCGGGCTCCATTCCTATGCCTGACGACGATCTCGGGGAACGGGAGGGCGGCCCGGCCGCCGGCGCCCCGGTCCCCCGAAAGGGCAGGCGCCGCAAGAGGAAGCTCCTCCTCCTCGGCCTGCCGCTGGCCTTGTTGGCTCTCTTCATCGCCTCCGTCGAAGTGACGTCGTCCTCGAATTTCTGCGCGTCCTGCCACTACATGAAGCCCTTTTTCGAGAGCTGGAAGGCGTCGAGCCATAAGGACGTCGCCTGCAAGGTCTGCCACTACCCGCCGGGCCTAAAGTCGTTCTTCAGGACCAAGATCGAGGGGCTGGTCATGGTCGGGCGCTACTGGACCCGCCTCTACGTCAAATCCAAGCCCTGGGCCGAGATCCAGGACGAAAGCTGCCTCCGGCCCGGCTGTCACGACCGCCGGCTCCTCGAGGGCAAGGTCGCCTTCGGCCAGGTCGCGTTCGACCACAAAGCCCATTTCGAGGACCTCAAGCGGGGCAAGAAGCTGCGTTGCACGAGCTGCCATTCCCAGATCGTCCAGGGCGAGCACATCACCGTCACCCCTTCAACCTGCTTCATCTGCCATTTCAAGGGCAAGACGCCCGAGACCCGGGCCGCCGAGTGCGCGGTCTGTCACCGCAAGGACGAGGTCCTCGCCTTGAAGGAGCGCTTCGACCACACCGGCGTCTATGCGCAAGGCTATCGGTGCGACAAGTGCCACACCCGCACGGTCATCGGAGACGGCGAGGTGCCCATAGAGAACTGCGACAAGTGCCATTTCGAGCGGGACCGGCTCGCGAAGTACGGCGATACGGACCTGATGCACCGGATCCATATCACGGAAAACAAGATCGAATGCTACCTGTGCCACCGCGAGATCGAGCATAAGATCGTCAGGGACATCGAGACCATCGCCGATTGCCGGACCTGCCATCAGGGGACCCACGACGCCCAGAAGATCCTCTACACGGGAACGGGTGGGAAAGGCGTGCCTCACGCCTCGCCCAACATCATGTGGGAAAAGGGACTCAGCTGCCAGGGCTGCCATATCTTCCACGAAAAAGCCCTGCCGCTTGCCGGTTCGACCCTGACCGCCGGGGCCGCCGCCTGTGAATCCTGTCATGGCCGCGGCTTCGCCAGGATCCTCGAGAACTGGCAGGCCGCGACCCGGACGCGCCTGGCCGAGATCAGGGCGATCGCGGCCCGCGCCGCCGCGGAGATCCGGCGGGCGCCGGGACCGGCCAAGGAAAAGGCGGCCGCCCTCTTCGAGGACGCCCGCTTCGACATCGACGTCGTGGACAAGGGAAAGAGCGTCCACAACATGACCTATTCCCAGGAACTTCTCGAGGCCGCCCTGGAAAGGATGCGCGAAGCGCTGGCCGCGGCGGGATCCCCCTATAGGCCCGAGGCCAAGAGCCTCCTGCTGACCCGCCGGACTCCGAACGCCTGCCTGACCTGCCATGCGGGCATCGAAGACATCTCCGCGTCGGCCTTCGGCCGGCCGTTCTCCCACAGGATCCACGTCGCCGGCCAGTCCCTCGATTGCGGGAAGTGCCACTCGAACGCCGTCCGCCACGGCGAGCTGACCGCGACGAAGGCGTCCTGCGCCCCCTGCCACCACGAGCCGCTGAAAAAAGGCTGCGGGCAGTGCCATCCCTTCCAGAAGACCGTCTACGAGGGCGGGACGATCGGGGATGTCCAGGCGCCCAAAGACATCATGGCCGACGCCGGCGCCGTCTGCACGGACTGCCATCTCGACAAGGCGAAAAAGGTCGTCCGGCCCGACGGCGGGGCCTGTGTCGCCTGTCACGACGAGAGCTACCGGGCCATGTTCGGCGAGTGGCGGGATGGGATCCGCGGCCGGGCCGACGAAATCCGGGCGGCCTTGCACGCGGTCTACAAGAGGACCCTGACCGCCTCCGAGAAGGCCGAGACGGCGAAGATCGAGGAGGCCCTGCGCACCCTCGACCTCGACGGCAGCGGCGGCATCCACAACCACATCTTCCTCGATGACTACTTGACAAGAATGACCGAGACCGTCAAATTATTAGCAGGACCGGGGGGCGTGAAGCAATGAAACGGCGCAGCGCGATCGACCTCTTCCTTGGGGGAAGCCTGGTCGCGACGATCGCCGCCTTCATTTACCCGGTGGTGCGCTATCTCCTGCCGCCCAAGAAACCGAGCGTCTCCCAGGACACCGTCGTCGCGGCCAAGACCGGCGAGCTCGCTCCCAACTCGGCCAAGGTGTTCAGGTTCGGCGCGGCGCCGGCCATCCTCGTCAACACGCCCGAGGGGAAGCTGGTCGCCCTCACGGCCGTCTGCACGCATCTCGCCTGCACCGTCCGCTTCGAAGCGGATACCGAGACCCTCTTCTGCCCCTGCCATAACGGCCGCTTTGATCTCGGCGGCAATGTCCTCTCCGGCCCGCCGCCGAGGCCGCTCGAGACCTTCGCCGTGACCGTGTCCGGAACCGACATCGTCGTTTCGAGGAGACACTGACGTGGGCCTGAGCCTCGGCCGGACCGTCTGGAAATTCCTGGACGAGAGGTTTCTCATCTCCGAGCTCGTCGGCTTCGCCAGGAAGAAGACCGTGCCCGAGCACGGCCGCTCGTTCTGGTATTTTTTCGGCGGGATCTGCCTGTTCCTTACGGCCGTCCAGGTCGCGACGGGCGGCCTGCTCCTCCTGTATTACACGCCGCTGGTCGAGGGCGCCCACGAGAGCATTCAGTTCATCATGGGCGGGGTCAAGTTCGGCTGGCTCATCCGCTCCGTCCACAGCTGGACGGCCAACATCCTCATCGCCATGATGTTCGTCCACATGTTCTCGACCTTCTTCCTCAAGGCCTACCGCAAGCCCCGGGAGCTGACCTGGATGACCGGATTCCTCCTGCTCGTCCTGTTCATGGCCTTCGGCTTCAGCGGCTACCTCCTGCCCTGGAACGAGCTGTCCTATTTCGCCACCCGGGTTGGGACGGATATCGCCGGGAGCCTTCCGCTCGTCGGGCCGTGGCTCAAGACGGTCATTCTGGGAGGCCCGGAGGTCTCCCAGGCGACGCTGTCGAGGTTCTACTGGTTCCACGTCGCCCTTCTTCCGGTCGTGGCCCTGGCTCTTGTGGCCGTCCACGTCATCCTCGTTCAGACGCTGGGCATGAGCAAGCCCGTCGGGGAGCGGGGGACGCGCGAGATCCCCTTCTTTCCGGACTTCATCTACCGGGACGCCTTGGGATGGACCTTGATCCTCGTCGTCGTCGGCGTGCTGTGTGTCTTTTTGCCGTGGGAGGTCGGGACCAAGGCCGACCCCCTGGCCTCGACGCCTCTCGGGATCAAGCCGGAGTGGTATTTCACGTTCATGTTCTCGACCCTCAAGCTCGTCCCGGCCCACATCCTCGGGCTCGAGGGGGAGAAGCTGGCCATCTTGGGCTTCATGGCCGGAGGCCTGCTTTGGATGCTCGTTCCGTTCCTCGACCGGCGGGCCGCGCGCGGCGAACGGAGCCCGGTCTTCACCTGGATCGGAGTGGCCTTGGCCGCTTACATCGTCGTCATGACGGTCCTGACCTACACCGTACCGAAGCTCTGAGGACAGATGACATGATCTTCCGCCCCGTCCGCTTCCTCGCCGCGGCGGTCCTCTTCGCCCCGCTCCTGGCCTTCGGTCAGAAGAACGGCTGCGTCGACTGCCACCGTCAGCTCGAAGGGAGCCTCAAGGCGCCCGTGGCCGCCTTCGAGGCCGACATCCATCGCGAGTACGGCCTGAGCTGCCGGGACTGCCATGGCGGCAACGCGGGCACGGACGATATCACCCTGGCGAAAGACAAGTCGTTCAAAGGCGCGCCGGCGAGAGCCGGGATCCCGCTTTTCTGCGGCGGCTGCCACGCCGACCCGGCCGCGATGCGGGCCTACAATCCCGCCCTGCGCACGGACCAGCTCAGCCAATACGAGACGAGCCGCCACGGACAGCTCCTGAAGGCCGGGGACACCAAGGTGGCCGTCTGCATCGACTGCCACGGGGTCCACGGCATCCTGTCGGCCAGGATGCCCAAGTCCACGACGTTCCCCTGGAATATCCCCCAGACTTGCGGCCGCTGCCACTCCGACAAAGGATTGATGGCAAGCTACGGGATCCCGACCGACCAGGTCGACGAATACATGGCCGGCGTCCACGCCCAGGCCCTGTTCGAGAAGAAGGACCTCTCCGCTCCCGTCTGCAACGATTGTCACGGCAACCATGGGGCTTTCCCGCCCGCCGTGAGCTCGGTGGCCTCCGTCTGCCGCCAGTGCCATGCCGCGGCCGGAGAGCTCTTCGGCAAGAGCCCCCACAAAAAGGCCTTTGACGACATGGGGGCCGGCGAATGCGATGCCTGCCACGGCAACCACAAGATCCTGACGCCGTCGACGGCGATGATCGGGACCGTGGCCGGCGCCGTCTGCATCCAGTGTCACGACGAAGGTTCGCGGGGATACGAGGTGGCCGCCGAGATGCGCCGGACTCTCGACGGCTTCACCGCGGGCTACCGGGAAGTCGAAGGCCTCCTTTCGCTCGCCAGGCGCAAGGGCGTCGAGGTCAGCGACGAGGAATTCCGCCTCCTCGACGTGAACACGACGCTCGTCTCGGCCGAGAACCTGACGCACGGCCTCGATGAAACGGAGATCGTCAAGACCGTGGCCGAGGGAGAAAAGGCGCTTCAGGGGGTGCGGGCCGCCGCCCTCGGCGCCGTCAAAGAGGGCCGCTTCCGCCGCCAGGGCTTGGCGGTCACCACAGCCATCCTGGCCCTGTTCGCCTTCGCCCTGGCCCTCAAGGTCCGGAGCATGACCCGCGCCCGCCGCGGTCAGGCCGGTCCGGGAGCCCCCGGGCCCAAGTCTTCCTGACCGCCGCCGGAGCCTCTTTGACAACCGGTATCCCTTCTTATAGAATATTTTTAGGATATTAATCCGATAGTCTTTGTGTATTCCTCGGGGAGGGACCATGAAAAGAACATTCTTGATGACGGCCCTGGCCGCCCTTGTTCTCGTCGCGGCGCTTCCCGGCCAGGACTTCACCTACGTCGGGGCCCAGAAGTGCGCGATCTGCCACAGGTCGGAGGCGCAGGGGCGGCAATACGTGATCTGGGAAGGCACCAAGCATGCCAAGTCCTTCGAGGCCCTCACCTCGCCCCAGGCGGCCGACGCCGCCAAGGCCATGGGCGTCGACAAGCCGGCGGAGGATGCGCGCTGCCTCAAGTGTCACGCCCCTCTCGCCGAGAAGGCGTCCGAGCTCAAGGCCGAGGGAGTCTCCTGCGAGACCTGCCACGGACCCGGGAGCGCCTACAGGAAGCTGGCCATCATGAAGGACAAGGCCGAGGCCGTGAAGAACGGGCTCGTCCTCTACGGCAGCCCGGAGGCCATCAAGGCGCAGTGCCTGAAGTGCCACGATAATCCCCACGGCATCAAGTTCGATTTCGCCTCCGCGTGGGACAAGATCAAGCATCCCGTTCCGGGAAAGTAGGCGTCCGGCGATCCCGCCGGACCGGACGGTTTTGAGTCTTGGATCGACGACAGCTCGGAATCATCCTCTCATTCGCCGCCGCGGCAGTCTCGCCGGCCCTCCCGTCCCAGGATAAGGCCGCGGTCGTCCCCCGGGCCTGCCTGGAATGCCATCAGGATGTCTCGCTCCAGGGCATGGTCCACGCGTCGCTCGCCTGCGCGGATTGCCACACGGGGCTCGTCCGGCTAGAGGGGATTCCGCCCCACCAGGTCAAAAAGGATCTCCCGCCGCCCACTTGCGGGATCTCTTGCCATGAGGCGTCCGCCGGATCGCGCCCGGGCGGGGGCCCGGCCTCCTATCCCGACAGCGTCCACGGCCGGGCTTATCTCGAGCGTCATGGCCCGGACGTGGCCCGCTGCTGGGACTGTCACGGATATCACGCCGTCAAGCCGGTCGCCGACCCCGGCTCCATGGTCAACCGCCGCAACATCCCCAGGACCTGCTCCCGCTGCCACGAGGACATGGCCGTCGTCGTGAAATACAACATCCACGCCGAATCGCCCTATCGTGAATACAGCCGGAGCGTCCACGGCCGCAGCCTCTCCGGTCCGGGAGGGACCGAGTTCGCGGCCGTCTGCACCGACTGCCATGGCGTCCATGATATCCAGGGCGTCGGCGCGCCGCGGCTGCCCGCCAAGGAGCCGGCCACCTGCGGCAAGTGCCACCCCCGCGCTCTCGAAGAATACGCCCTCAGCATCCATGGTCGCGAGGCCCTCAAGGGCAATCCCGACGTCCCGCTGTGCGTGGATTGCCACGGCGAGCACGCCGTCGCCCCGGCGGCTTCGCCCGGATCCCCGACGGCCAAGGGGCGCATCCCCGACACGTGTTCCACCTGCCATGCCCGGCCCGAGATCATGCGCAAGTACGGCGTGCCCGAGGACCGGATCGCGACCTTCATCGACAGCTTCCACGGCATCGCCCTCGGCATGGGAGGGACGGCCGAGGCGACGTGCGTCGATTGCCACGGCATCCACGACATCCGGCCGGCCTCCGACCCGGAGTCGAAGGTTTTCCCGGCCAACCTGGCTGGGACCTGCGGCCAGACGTCCTGTCATCCGGCCATGTCGGCGAAGATCGCCGGGACGAGGATCCACAGGGATTACGGCCGTCCGGGCTCCGGAGCTCCCTACTATGTCCGAAAGGTGCTCCTCTGGGTCGTCTTCATCCTGACCGCTCTCAGCTTCCTCTATCTCCTCCCGTCCCTCATCCTCAGGGTCCGGGGACGCGGAAATCCATGAGAGGGCCGGGACTCATGGCGCGCGTCGCCCTGGTTGCGGCCCTGGCCATCCTCGCCGCGGCCGCGCCGCTCGCCGGTCAGCCTTCGGATGACGATTGTCTGGTTTGCCACGGGGACTCCAGCCTGAAGAGTCAGGGACGATCCTTGTTCGTGGACGCGGCCAAGTCCGCCGCATCGATCCACGGCTCGGCCGGGATGTCCTGCGTCGACTGCCACGCCGACCTGGCCAAGGTTACAGATTTTCCACATGCCGGGAAGCTCCAGCCTGTCGCCTGCGCGTCCTGCCATCAGGACGAGGCGGTCGCGGTCGGCGAGAGCGCCCACGGCGGCGCCCCGTCGGGGCCGATGGCCGTCCCCGTCCTCTGCAAGGACTGCCACGGCACCCACGAGATCCTGTCGGGTCGGGACCCCGCCTCGCGGACGTTCCCCCTCAACATCCCGGAAACCTGCACAGCTTGCCACCTCGGCCGGGTCCGGACCGAACGGGGGCCCGAATTCGTCGGACAGTATCTCCAGAGCGTCCATTACCGGGCCCTGTCCAAGGCCGGCCTGAGCTCCGCCGCGACCTGCGTCAGCTGTCACGGGGGGCACGACGTCCGGCCCGTCGGCGACACCCGGTCCAAGGTCGCCCGGCCGAACATCATCAGGACCTGCGGCGCCTGCCACGCCGGGATCGAGCGGGACTATCTCGAAGGCGTCCACGGGAAGGCCTTTGTCAAGGGCAGCCGGGACGTGCCGGTCTGCACGGACTGCCACGCCGAACACGACATCCGTTCCCCGGCCGACCTCGGCTCCATCGTCTACGCGACGAAGGTGGCCGCCGTCTGCTCCCGCTGTCACGATGACGAGGGCCTGGCCCGGCAATACGGGCTGTTGACCTCGCGGCTCAAGACCTATGCCGCGTCCTACCACGGCATGGCCTCGAGATCGGGCGAGACCCGGGTCGCCAACTGCGCCAGCTGTCACGGGCACCACGACATCCGCCCCTCGACCGACCCCCGCTCGTCCGTCAACCCGGCCAACCTGGCCGCGACCTGCGGGACCTGCCACCCCGGCGCCGGGGCCAACTTTTCGAAGGGCCGCATCCACGTCATCTCGGAGCGGACCGAGAACCGTTGGGCTTACGCCGTCAAGGTCGTCTATCTCGTCGTCATCGGCGGGCTCATCTCGGTCTTCCTGGCCTTCATCGCCGCCGACCTGTATCGACGCCTGAGGGGCCGATGGACGCGCTGACCGGACGCGGCCTCATCCGCGACGACGAGATCTTCCTCCGGATGAACCGGGTCGAAAGGCTCCAGCACATCCTGCTCATCTTGTCCTTCACCCTTCTCGTCGTGACCGGGCTCCCGCTGATGTTCTACGAGATGCGGCTCTTCAAGGCCGTCTTTTCGTACGGCCGCGTGTTCTATTATCGCGGGGTGATCCACCGGGCCGCGGCCTTGCTGCTCATCGCCGACATCGTCTGGCACTTCGGCTATACCATCTTCACGCGCCGGGGCCGGGGGAACTTCCGCGAGCTCCTGCCGCGCCGCAGGGACGCCCTCGACGCCCTGGCCCTGTTCGGCTACAACGTCGGGCTCTCCGGCTGGCTTTACCGGAAGGGGGTCCTGCGACGGTTCTTCGACCGTCACCCGTTCTGGAAGTTCGAGCGGCCGCCGGAGTACGGCCGCTACAATTTCATCGAGAAGCTCGAATACCTGGCCGTCGCCTGGGGCTCGCTGGTCATGATCTTCTCGGGATTCTTCATGTGGAACGTCGAGCTGTCCCTGAGCCTCTTTCCCCTCTGGCTCCACGACATCTTCGCCATCGTCCACGGCTACGAGGCCATGCTGGCGTTCCTGGCCATCATCATCTGGCACATGTACAACGTCCACCTCAATCCCGAGGTCTTCCCGATGAGCCGGATCTGGCTCGACGGCAAGATCACCGGGCACCAGCTGAAGACGCTCCACGCCCTCGAGTACGGGAAGATCATGGCGGAGAGGGAAAAGGCCCTCGAGCCGCCCGCGGCCGAGCCCGGCCCGGAAGTCCCGCCCGCGGCCTGAAGAGCCCTCCTCGGGCCGCCGGCCTCACCAGCTGTAGACGAATCTCAACGAGCCGACGTGATACTTGTAGCCCGGCTCCAGAGCCCCGAGGAAGATGGCCCCCGCGGGCGCGTAGTCCACCGCGATGTCGTTGCGGACGATGTCCTCGAGGCCGTACTGCTCGTACCAGTAGGCGAAGACGACGCTCAGCTTCTCCGCCACTTTCCATTTGAGGGAGGACCGGATCGTCCACCAGGTCGTCGTATCGAGGGGAGCGTTGAAGTTGACGGCCAGGTCCGGGCTCCCGCCCGGCGGCGAGTCGAGGAAGGACGTCCCATGGGCCCTGGCGTAAGATCCCGAGAGATCGAAATCGAGCTTGCCGGCGACGAGTTCGATCGTCTGGCCGGCGCCGAACGTGTCCACGGCGTCCTTCAGGTTCGCCGTCCAGTCGTCCTGGGGATTGGTCGAAAAGTCCGCGCCGCTTTGCCGGTCCGCCTGGTCGGAGTCGTACAGCTCGTGCGTGTAGAACGCGTAGACCATCCGTCTCTTGGAGAAGGCGTAGCTGACATCGAGGCCGTACATGTCGAAGTCGTCGCGGGTCAGCCCGTAAGAGGACTTGGGGTAGTCGTCGCGCCCGAGGGCGTAGGTCAGCTCGAGGTCGAGCCTGTCGGTCGGGCTCAGGCCGACGAGGACATCGACGGCCTGCCTGTCCCGGCTGGCCTCGAAAAAGCGCTTGAAGGCGAAGCCCGGGATGTAGGCCACGAAGGTGTCGTCGAGGGACCAGCGCCTCCGGGAATCGAGATAGCCGACGCGGAGCGTCAGCCAATCCGACGGGTGGCTGTCGACGGACGCCTTGAACGCGCCTTCGTCGGACCTGTCTTCCTCCGCCGCGGCCGGGCCCTCGTGCCGGCGAACGTTATAGACGGTGTAGCCGATCTTGAAGGTCGTGTCCTTGAGAAGGTTGACGGACAGGTCGCCGAAAAGCCGGGTGCGGCTGAAGGAATAGGGCTCGATGGCGATCGGCACGTCTTCCCAGACCTGGTCGACCCGGGCGTAGCCCGTCGGGATGTCGAGCGCTTCGGTCTTGTTGGCGAAATCGTAATAGCGGAAGCCCGCCGTCAGGTAGACGGATCTCACCAGCCGGGAGCTCAGCGTGAGGTCCAGGGAGCCGATGTGCGCCTTGGCCATCGCGGTCTCCCGGGGAGGGGACAGCGCGTTGGCCGCGTTCGGGTCGGAGGCGGGGATGGCCGTGTTGATGGTGAACGGCAGCAGCTTCTGGTTCTGGTTGAAGGTGCCGTAGGAGACGGCCGCGGACAGCCGCGTCCCGGGCAGCGGCTTGTACGTCCCGGAGAGTGAGAATCTCACCGCGTCGTTGGACGGCCACAGGGCCGTCCGGCCGTGGGCGGTTCCGTTGCCCGCGACGTAGGCCGAGGGGTAGGTCGAGTCCGTGATCCGATAGGGATTGTCCCAGATCAGGGTCTGGACGTCGTTGTCGAAAAAGGACGCGGCGACGCCGGCCCGCAGCGTGATCTGCCTGCGATAGTACTCGAGGCTCGTATCGAGGTTGGTCGTCCGGTGATTGATGGGCTCGGGGAGCTCGATCGCGTTGCTGAACCCGAGCGACGCCCCGAAGGGCCGGGTCCCGCTCCTCGTCTCATGGCTCGCCGCGGCGTTGAAGCTGAACGGCACGCTCGGGGTGTAGGTGAAATCGGCCGTCGCGGCATGTCTCTCGAGCCCGAGGCCGATCGGGGCGGCGCTCGCGAGGAAGCTCGCGACGAGGTCCCGGGCGGCTTCGATGTTGGTGCTCGTGCCGGTCGGAACCAGGGCCTGGGCCGCGGACCGGATGACGCTGTTCAAAGCGAAGACGCCCGGAGACGGCTCGACATAGGGGCTGGCCCCGAAGAAGCTGAAGCGATGGGGGATCTGATTGTAGCCCAGGTCGAGCTTGAAGGTCCCCCGGTTGCCGAATCCGGCCCGCAGCCGCTGGTCGGCCTGGGCCACGTTCATCGCGTCGACGTGGACAAAGCGGCTGCCCTTTCTCACGTCCAGGGTCAGGAACGGCGCGAAGAGACCCCGGGGAACGTCGCGGTACTCATAAAACTTGGAGGACCGGGCGGTCTCGCCGACGGCCTGGGCGCCGGCCGTGACGCTGCCTTTGACCACGGTCTGTTCGCCCTCCTTCTTGTCCTGAGCCCCGGCCGGGAGAGAGCCGAACCCGGCCATCAGGCCCGTCAAGGCGATGGCCAAGATGGTTTTTTTCATGGCGCGCTCCCGGTCATCTCAAGAAGGTTGTGCCCGACGGGTGATTCGAGCCGTGAATCATCGCGTGGCAATTCGTGCACGACCGGCCGAACAGACGGTTGCTCGCGACGTCGAGCTGGCTCTGGTCGTAGAGCGTGCCCGGGTGCCGGGTGTCGGAATGGCAGCGCTGGCACAGGAACGGCTCCTTGACCCGGAGCATCTTCAGGTGGTTGGACCCGTGGGGTTCATGGCAGGTCAGGCAATCCTCACGGACGGGAATATGCTCCCAGATGAACGGGCCGCGTTTTTCGGCGTGGCACCGGTAGCACGCTTCCGTCACGGCCGCCTGGTCGACGAGGCGTCCGTCCTGGATGGCGTGAGGATCGTGACAGGCCGAGCATTCCATCTTGCCCTCCCGGATCGGATGGTGGGAGGCCCGGAAGAGCTGGGCCCTCTTCTGCTTGTGGCAGGTGAAACAGAGGTCCGTCTCGGCCTCTTTGAGCATGGTCTTCTCGACCGCGGGGCTGTGAACGGAGTGACAATCCTGGCAGGCGAGCTCACGGGATTCGTGCATGCTTCCCAGCCATTCCGTACGGCTGCCGCGCTCATGGCAGGTCAGGCACATGGCGGAGCGCTTGACTTTGGGCAGGGTTTCGACCGTGATCATCGTCCCCTTGCCGCCGCCCGCGTCCACGTGGGCCTTGCCCGGTCCGTGGCATGTTTCGCAGCCATGGCTCGAGCGCATCGAGAAGCCCTTTTGCCCGTGGATGGATTCGCGGAACGCGGTCACGGTCTCTTCATGACACGCGGCGCACGCTTCGATCCCCACATACCCCTCGTCCGGCCGGGCCGGAGCCTGCTCCGGCGCAGCCAGAACGACGAAGACGGTCAGGCCCAGGACGGCCGCGAGGGCGGCGAGCGCGCAGAGAGCTGTCTTCGGACGGCTTCTCATCCCAGCCTCCTTTCCCGGATCTCCTGATGATGGTCCCACGAGAGGAGCGGCTCTTTTTCCCCCTCAAATTACATCAAGACGATAGGATATCTAAAGATATAGGGAATATCCCCCCTCCTGTCAAGCCGGGGGAGCCCGGTGCATTCCCGCCCCCGAAAGGTGTATCATGGATAGAGAGGAATATTTCCGGCGGCGAGGTGTATGACCTATGGAAGCTCCGGCGAGGCCAAACGAGCATCCGGAGGATGCCGCCCTCGTCAGGAAAGCCCAGCAGGGAGACATGGACGCTTACGAGAGCCTGGTCCGGAGATACCAGCAGAGGGTCTACGCCCTGTGCCGCCGGCTGACCGGCGCGCACCAGTCGGCCGATGACCTGGCCCAGGAAACGTTCATCAAGGCCTACTTCGCGCTGGCCCGGTTCGATGCCCAATGGCCTCTCTACCCCTGGCTCAGGAAGATCGCCGTCAACTCCGGGCTCAACTACCTCAAATCGCGGGGCCGGGAGAGGCCGCTCGAAGACGGCTCGCTCGGCGGCCGGCGCATGCCGTCGGCCCCCAAGGGCGACGACCCCGAGACGCAGCTGGAGAGCGCGGAATTCCAGGCCAGGCTCGATGGGGCGGTGGCATCCCTTCCCGCCGACCAGAAAAGCGTCTTCGTCCTGAGGTTTCATGAGAGCCTGAGCTACGAGGAGATCTCACGGACCCTCGGCCTGCCGCTCGGCACCGTCATGTCGCGGCTCAACCGGGCCCGCCAGAAGCTGAAGGAGCTCCTGGCGGATTCCCTCGGAAGGGGAGCTTGAGATGAGACACCGAAAACTCCAGGAACTCATCGGGGCCTACGCCGACGGCGAGCTCCGGGCGGCCGACCGGCCGCGGGTGGAGAAGCATCTCAAGACCTGTCCGGAGTGCCGGCGGGACCTCGAGTTCATCCGCAAGATCGCGAAAATGGCCGAGGCGTCTCCCCCTGGTCCGCAGGATCAGGACTACTGGGACTCATTCCCCGGACGCGTCCGGGCCGGGATCGCCCGCGAGCAGGCCGGAGCCCCCGCATCACGAGTCGCGGAGGTCAAAATGTTCCAGGATTCATTCTATCAGCCGGAGAGCCGGACGAAACAGAGGGCGGTCCTGTTCCCGCTGTCGCTCCTGGCCCACGCCGCCGTCATCATTCTTCTCATCGTGCTTCCTCTCCTCAAGACGGGGGATCTGCCGACGGTCGAGGTCTACAGCGCGTTCCTCGCGCCGCCCCCCCCGCCGCCGCCCCCTCCGCCGCCGCCGGCCAAGCGCAAGGCTTCGTCGACGAGTCCGCGGATCAAGCGTGTCCAGACGGCCGCGCCGGCCGAGGCGGGACGCCTTGTCGCCCCCGTCGAGATCCCCGAGCAGATCGCTGAAGAGACGCTCTCCGACGTCGGCGTCGAGGGCGGAGTCGAAGGCGGCGTCGAAGGCGGTGTCGTCGGCGGCGTGCTCGGCGGCGTTGTCGGCGGCGTGCTGGGCGGAGTCGTCGGAGAGGTCGAAGCGCCGGTTCGGGCCATCGGCGACATCAAGCCGCCCAAGCTCGTCCGTGAAGTGGCCCCGGTTTACCCGGAGATCGCCCGCCAGGCCCGCGTCGAGGGCATCGTCATCGTCGACGCGACGACGGACGTCTACGGGCGGGTGACGAGCGTCAAGGTCCTGCGGTCGATCC
>JBAVUQ010000386.1:0-15229 GCA_049696855.1 Candidatus Aminicenantales bacterium | reverse complement strand
CAGCCGGTCGGCGACGAACCGGTCGATGGCCTCGACGTTCCCCTCGAGGTAGACAAGGAGCTCCTCGAGCCAGTCCTCGCCGTGGCGGTAGGCGGCCTCGAACGCGACGATCCCGAGGGCGTTCCCGAGATCAAAGCCGGAGCGCTCCTCCTCGTCCTTGAACTTCTTCAGAAGGTCGGCATTGGCGGCCACGACGGCGGCCGTGGTCAGGCCGGCGATGTTGAAGGTCTTGCTCGGCGCGATGCAGGTGACCGTCTGCTGGGCCAGCTCCGGTGAGAGGGCGGCAAAGACATGATGGCGGTGCCCCCGGTAGACGAGATCATGGTGGATCTCGTCGGCGATGACGATGAGGTCCCGTTCGACCGCGATCCGGGCGAGCGTCTCGAGCTCCTCCCGGCCCCAGACGCGGCCGACCGGGTTGTGGGGGCTGCAGAGAATGAGCATCCGGCCAGGGGCGTCGATCTTCGTCCGGAGGTCGTCGAAGTCCATCGTGTAGCGCCAGCCGTCGAACCGGAGGGGGTTGCGCACGACGCGTCGCTCGTTGTTCTCGATGGCATAGGTGAACGGGTGATAGACGGGTGTCTGGATGATGACCGGGTCCCCCGGGCGGGTCAAGGCCCGGACGCAATAGTTCAGGGCCGGCACGATGCCGGGGGTCATGGCCATCCATTTCTTCTCGACCGCCCAGCCATGCCGTTTTTTCAGCCAGTCGATCGCCGCCTGGTAGAAAGACGGCGGGACCAGGGGATAGCCGAAAACGCCGTGGTCCACACGGCGCCGCAGGGCCTCGATGACGTCCGGGGGGGATTCGAAGTCCATGTCGGCCACCCACATCGGGATAGCGTCCTCGACCTTGAGGACCTTACGGGGATAGATCCATTTCAGGGATTCCGTCCCGCACCGGTCGACGACCCTGTCGAAATCGTACTTCAAATCAGGAATTTGCCGTCCTTGGCGATGGTCCGGCCCTTGGCCGTGATGGTCACCTTGTCGACCAGGGCGTCGAAATGGAACTTGCTCTTGTTCTTGCCGATGCCATAGGAATCGCCGATGGCGAAATGGACCGTGCCGAAGGCCTTCTCGGCCTCGAGCATGTTCGGCGAGATCCGCGCGCCCTTGTTCGTGCCGATGCCGAACTCGCCGATGATGCGGGCCGTCGGATCGTCGCCGACCGTCTTGATGACCTCGGCGATGCCGGCGCCCGCGAAATCGATGAGCCGGCCCGCCTTGAACGTCATCGTGCCGCGGCCGAGCTTGTCGTCGATCAAGCCGATCACGATCTTCCCGGTGAACGTCTCCTCGACCGGCGCGGTGAAGCACTCGCCGGCCGGGAGGTTGCCGTGCACGCCCTTCCTGGAGATGTCGCCGATGTCCGCGTCCCAGCGCCGGCCCTTGACGCTGAACGAGATCTTCGTCCCGGCCGCGTTCTCGATGACGACGTCGTCCGCATCCTTCATCGCCCGCATCACTTTCTTCGTGAACTTGGCCATCTCCGAGAAGTCGATGGCCACCAGCCTCTCCATCATGTCCCGGGTGATGCCCGGCATCATGCAGATGCGGCCGTGCTTGGCCCCTTCGGCGACCATGAAGCCCCGGAAGGGCTTCTCGGGGAAGCGGCCCTCGAGGAGGTAGGTCGTGACCGAGGCGCCGCGGATGAGCTCCTTGAACTGTCGGGTCGGCCCGGTGATGGGCCGCAGCGTTTCGGTCATGAGATAGGTCGTCGTCTCGGCTCCCGCCTGCTTCGCGTAGAAAGCCAAAGCCTCGGCGATCTCCAGCTTCTGGACATCGGTGACGAGCAGGTACTTTTCCCCCTTCCGGAGCCGGAGGGCCTGGTTGACGGCCCGGTCCGCCGCCGCGTAAAGCTTGGTCGCTTTCATGGATGACCTCCGTTCTCGACGTTCCGCTATTTCTGCCGCCGCGCGTCCCAGTAGACGAAGCCGCATAGGAGGACGAACGCGACGAGGCTGATGATCTGTCCGTAGCTTCCGAACCAGGGCCAGGGCGTGCCGTCGACCCAGCGCCCGCCTTCGAGCACCATGGGGATGCCCAGGCTGACGACGTGGTCGACCTTGAGAAGCTTGAGGACGGCCAGGACGATGCCCATGAGGGCGCCGCCGGCGATGAACCCGGACGAGATAAGCGTCCCGCGGTTGTTGCGCCGCTCGGCCAGCGCCTTGTCCTTGGTCGACGACTTGACCAGGTGGGAGATGAAGCCGCCGACGAGCAGCGGCGTTGTCAGATGCAGGGGCAGGTACATGCCCAGGGCGAACGCGAGCGGCGGCACCTTGGCCAGCTCGGCCACGAGGGCCACCGAGGCGCCCATGGCGTAGAGGAGCCAGGTCACGGGCTCGCGCGACATCATCGATTTGATGACCGTGGCCATGAGGTTGGCCTGCGGCGCGGCCAGGGCTCCGCTCTGGAAGGAGAAGGCCTTGTCGAGGATGTAGATGGCCACCCCGACGGTCAGGGCGGAGACGAGGATGCCGGCGAACTTGAACCGCTCCTGATTGCGCGGCGTCGCCCCGAGCCAGTAGCCGATCTTGAGGTCGGTGACGAAGCTGCCGGAGATCGACAGGGCGGTGCAGACGACCGCCCCGATGAGCAGGGCCACGGCCATGCCCTCCTCCCCCGACAATCCCGCGCCGAGCAGCACGACGCTCGACAGGATGATCGTGATCAGGGTCATGCCCGAGACCGGATTCGTCCCGACGATGGCGATGGCGTAGGCCGCGACCGTCGTGAAGAGGAAGGCCAGGAGGATGCAGATCAGGACGCCGATGATGGCCAGCTTCAAGTTAGAGATCCAGAGGAAATAGAGGAACAGGCCCACGGCCGTGGCCAGGAGGCCGAGGATGATCGTCTTCATGTTCAGGTCGCGGTCGGTCCGCAGGGCCTGCGCCGCCCCGGCCTTTTTCCCCTTGAAGATCTCGCGGAAGCCGAGCGAGAACGATTTGATCATGACCGGCATCGATTTGATGATGCCCAGGATGCCGGCCATGAAGATGGCCCCGATCCCGATGTTGCGGACGTACGTGGTGAAGATCTGGGTC
The DNA here is from genome assembly GCA_049696855.1 of Candidatus Aminicenantales bacterium. Lineage (GTDB taxonomy): Bacteria > Acidobacteriota > Aminicenantia > Aminicenantales > Saccharicenantaceae > RBG-16-66-30. The sequence continues at coordinate 12,179 of JBAVUQ010000386.1, read as the reverse complement.
TCGCTCATCCCGGCGATCGGGACGGTGCCCGGGTAGACGGCCCCCGGGACGTGCTGGCCGAGGAACCAGATGGCCGGGATGAAGGCGAAGTGCGACAGGAGGCCGCCGGCGACGATGACGGCGTTGTAGCGCAGGCCGATGACGTAGCCGAGGCCGAGGAAGGCCGACAGGGCGTCGATCTTGAGGACCATCTTCGTCTTGACGGCCAGGCTGTCCAGGAACGGCAGGAAGCGGAAGGTGATCAGCTCGTCCCAGAGGCGGACGCCGATGGCCAGGAACTCGTAGACGCCGCTGACGGCGACGCCCAGGATGAGGGCCCAGGCCTGCTTGCCGCCCGATTCGCCGGAGACCAGGATCTCGGTCGTGGCCGTGGCCTCGGGGAAGGGGAGCTTGCCGTGCTGCTCGACGCAGAAGTAGCGGCGGAGAGGGGTGAGGAACAGCACGCCGAGGCAGCCGCCGAGGAACGTCGAGAGGAAGATCTTGACGATATCCGTGGGCAGACCCAGGATGTAGAGGGCCGGGATGGTGAAGATGGCTCCGGCCACGAGGGCCCCGGAGGCCGCCCCGATCGACTGGAGAATGACGTTCTCCAGGATCGTGCTCTTCCTCTTGTAGACATAGCCGATGCCGACGGCCAGGATGGCCACGGGTATGGCCGCCTCGGGGACCGTGCCCACCTTGAGCCCGAGGTAGGCGATCGAGAAGGTGAAAAAGAGGGACATGAACAGGCCCCAGAGGACCGAGCGCGCGGTGACCTCGGGGACGACGGCTTCGGCCGGGACGTAGGGCTTGTAGGACTGCCCGGGAGGAAGCTCCTGATACGCTTCAGGCGGGAGCGATTTGGGGGGCGTCTCCATCGTGGTCTCCTTTCTCAGCGCGTCGTTTATGGACGAAGCTTGGGCTGCGAGACTCAGGACGTTTTCGTGTACCTCGACAGGACGTCTTCGCTGAGGCGCTGGAACGCCTCGGTATTGATCTTGACCTTTTTCTCTTCGCGGGCCATGGCCAGGTAGGACTGGAGGAACTTGTTCTTCTTCTCGCCGAGGAGTGTGTCGCTCTCGGTGGCCTTGACCTTATCGAACTCCTCCCGCGTCGCTTCCTTCCTCTCGAGGACGCGGACGAGGGCGTAGCCTTCGTCGACGGGCATCGGCTCGCTCACCTGCTTGAGCGGCAGGCTGAAGATGAGGCTGTCGATCTCGGGCCGGTCGCCGACGAGGCTCAAGTACTGCTCTCTCTTGTGGGCCTCGACGAACTTGTATTCCAGCTTGAGCTTCGGGGCCTCACCGCTCCAGTCGTCCTTGAGCGACGCCCGGACCTCGCGGAGCCTGGCCAGGGCCTTGCCCTTCTTGAGCTCCTCGAGAATGTCCTTCGCGACCTGGTCCCGGACTTCCTCGAACGTGGCCGGGCGCTCCGGCTCGATCCGCTTGAGCTCGGCCAGGGCCTCGCCCGCGTAGGTGAAGATGGGACTGGAGATCTCGTTCTCCTTGAGGCCGAACAGCGCCTCGCTGACCGCCCCGGACGTGTCGAAATCGCCCAGGGGATCGCCCTTCTTCAGGGCGCCGGTCGAAGCCGGCTTGAGGCTTTCCTTCTGCGCCGCGACGTCGAGGCTCTTGTCCTGGCGGGCCAGGTTCTCGAGCCGCTGGATGCGCTCCGCGACCAGGGCCCGGGCTTTCTCCTCCTCCAGGATGCCCTTGATCGTGGCTTGGACCTCCGCCAGCGGTTTGGCGACGGCCGGCGTCTTTTCCGTGGCCTTCAGGATGGCCGCTCCGGTCTCGGTCTCGACGACCTCGGAGACGCCGCCCTTGTCGAGCTTGGCCGCGGCCTCGGTTTCCGCGGGGGTGAGGGATCTCCAGTCATAGAGCCCCCAGTCGCCGCCCGCGGCCGCCTTGTCGTCCTTGGAGAACGAGCGGGCCAGGGCGGCGAAGTCCTCGCCGCCGGCGGCCCGATTCCGGAGGTCCCGGGCCTGGGCCATCACGGCGTCCTTGTCCGCGGCGGTGAAGGGGAGCCAGATCCGGCTGACCTGGACCTTCTCGGGCTCCTGGAACTGGGGCGAGTTGTCCCGGTAGTATTTGGCGATCTCATCGTCCTTGACCGCGGCCTCCTTCTTGAGGTCGGCCGTCCTCAGGACGACGTAGTCGGCGGTCCTCTTCTCGGGGATCCTGTAGATCGCGGTGTTGCGGTCGAAATGGGCCCGGAGCTCCGCCTCGCCGGGCGTCTCCGCGACCTCGGTCTTGGCCGTTTCGGCGACGAGATACTCGATCTTGGCCGAATCGTTCTGCTTCCGGTAGGCCTGCCAGACCTCCTCGTCGGTGACGAAGATGCCGGCGGTCAGGACCTGGACGACCTTGCCCATGAGGACATCCTGGCGAAGCCCGGTCTCGAACTCGGCCAGGGGGATGTGGTTGTATTCGAGGATGCGCCTGTAGGACTCGAAGCCGACGAACTTGCCGTCCTGCTGCAGAGCGGGGTAGGCGACGATCTTGTCCCGCACCTCGGCGTCGCTCGCCCGCAGGCCCATGTCCGCGGCGATCTCGAGCAGGAGCTGTTGCTGGACGAGCTGCTGCAGGGTCTGCTGCGGCAGGCCGAGCTGCTGGATGAGCTGGGCGTTCAACTCCCCGCCGAACTGCTTGCCGATGGCCTCGAGCCTCGACCGCAGGGCCTGGTAGAAGGCGTCGGAGGAGATTTTGGAGCCACCGACGCTGGCCAGGGTGTCCGAGCGGTTGGTCTCGCCCAGGCGTCCCGCGCCGCCCCAGATGGCGAAGATCGCGACGATGAACGTGGCGACGATGAGCCAGAGGACGGGCTTGAGCGACTTGACGTTGCGTCTCATGGTTTTCAGCATGGGTTCACCTCGAAGGGGCCGGTGTCCGGCGCTTGGCCGGGCCCGTGCGCCCGCGGCGTCGCCGCTCTTCGTCGAACAGGGGACGCAGCTTCTGATAGGTCGTGTCCAGGTCCTCGATGAAGACCCGCGTGCCCCCGACGAGGGGCATGAAATTGGAGTCCCCCGTCCAGCGGGGGACGACATGGAGATGGTAATGCCCGGTGACGCCGGCGCCGGCGCTGGCGCCCAGGTTCATTCCGGCGTTGAAGCCCTGGGGCGCGCAGGCCCGGCGCAGGATCCGGAGCGCGGTCACCAGGAGCTCGGCCAGCTCGGTCCGCTCGTCCGGGCCGGCCTCCGTGAAATCCGCGAGGTGCCGCTTGGGCGCGATCATGAGATGGCCGGGGGTATAAGGGAACCTGTTGAGCAGGATGAAATTGCGGCGGCCGCGCAGAAGCACCGCCGCGGCCCGGTCGTCGCGGCCCTTCAGGGCCTGGCAGAAGATGCAACCCTTCACGGCGGACGACCGGCGGACGTAGTCGGCCCTCCAGGGGGCGGAGATGTAGCGCATTACTTGTTGATCAGCTCCTTGAGGAGCTTGCTCGGCTTGAAATAGAGGACCTTCTTCGGCGGGACCTTGACCGGCTCGCCCGTCCGGGGGTTGCGCCCGGCCCGCGACGTGCGCCTCCGGAACCGGAAGCTGCCGAAGCCGCGGATCTCGATCTCCTCGCCGCGGAGTATCGCTTCGCGGATGGTCTCGAAGAACAGGTTCACGCCTTCCTCGGCTTCCTGCTTCGGGATGTTCAGCTCCTGGGAGATCTTGTTGGTCAGGTCCGCCTTAATCATGGGGGTCCTCCTTTTTGGCTCTCTTCTTAGGGGCTTTGAAGCCCTTCAGCTGGTCTTTCATGATGTCCCCGAGGGTCATCCGGTCGTTCTGGGTCTCCATGAAGCGCTGGAAGTCCTGCTTTTCCATGTCATAGACGGCCTGCTTGAAGCTCAGGGAGATCTTCTTGGCCTTGGGGTTCATCTTGATGATCTTGGCGTTGCGCTCGTCGCCGACGGCGAAGGCGTCGGACGGCTTCTCGAGCTTCTTCTCGTCGAGCTCGGCGGTGAAGACGACGCCCTCGATGCCCGGGACGATCTCGACGAAGGCGCCGAAATCCGTCAGGCGGACGATCTTGACCTTGACGACGTCGCCGGGCTTCTGGCGGGTGAAAAAATCCTCCCAGATGTCCCCCTCGAGCTGCTTGATGCCCAGGGAGACCTTCTGCTTGTCGACGTCGATGTTGAGGACGATGGCCTCGACCTCCTCCCCGGCCTTGAGCTTCTCGGAGGGGTGCTTGATCTTCTCCCAGCTGATGTCGGAGATGTGGACCAGGCCTTCGATGCCCTTTTCGACCTCGACGAAGGCGCCGAAATCGGTCAGGCTGGTGACCGTCCCCTTGACCCGGGAGCCGATGCCGTGCTGCTGCCGGAAGGTCTCGAGAGGGTGGGGGGAGGCCTGTTTGAGGCCGAGGGAGATGCGCTTGGTCGTCGGGTTGACGTCGAGGATGGTGACCACGACCTCCTGGCCCGGGCTGAGGACCTTCTTGGGATGGACGAGCTTGCGGGACCAGGTCAGGTCGGAGATGTGGACGAGGCCTTCGACGCCCTTCTCGAGCTCGACGAAGGCGCCGAAATCGGTCAGGCTGGAGACCCTGCCGGTGATCTTCTGCCCGGCCTTGTATTTTTCGGCGATGTTGGCCCAGGGGTCGGGCGTCAGCTGCTTGAGGCCCAGGGAGATCTTCTCGTCCTTCTCGCTGAAATCGAGGACGACGACCTCGATCTCCTGGCCGACTTCCAGGTGTTCGGAGGGATGGGCGCTCTTGCCCCAGGAGATGTCCGAGACGTGGAGAAGGCCCTCGATGCCGCCGATGTCGACGAAGGCGCCGAAGTTGGTCAGGGACTTGACCCGGCCCGGGACCTTCTGACCCTTGACCAGGGCGCCGAAGATGCGTTTCTTGTTCTTCTCGCGCTCGCCCTGGAGCACGAGCTTGCGCGACAAAACGGCGTTCTCGGTCTTGCGGTCGAACTTGATGACCCGGAACTTGAACGTCTGACCGACGAGGGCCGACGGGTCCTTGACCGGCCGCATGTCGACGTGCGACTCCGGCAGGAAGGCCGGGATGCCGACATCGACGTTGAACCCGCCCCGGGTCCTCTCGACGATCGTGCCGGTGACGGTCTGGCCGCGCTCGAAAGCCCGGTCCAGGTCCTCGATGGCCCGGACGGCGTCGGCGCGCTTCTTGGACAGGACGAGGTAGCCGTCCTTGACGTCGGTCGTCTCGAGCATCGTATCGATCTCATCTCCGGGCTGCAGCGCTTCCAGGGACGCGGGGTCGTTGAAGTCCTCGCTGGGGATGAGGCCTTCGGTCTTGAAGCCGACATCGACGAGGACGTGGGTCGGGGTGACCTTGATGACCCGGCCCTTGAGGACCTTCCCCATGGTGATCTCTTTCGTGCTGTACTCGTAGCGGTCGAGCAGGTGCTCGTAGTCTTCCGACGACATGCGGTCGTCGCGGTCGGGCTGCTTGGTCGGCTCGGTCATGGCAAAAAGCTCCTGAAATGAAGATACGGCGGCGTCCCTCTTCGGAAGGACCGGAAAGAACGATTCATCCTATCGAAGAAACCTGGTGTTGTCAACTCTAAGTCCTGATGGCGTCGGTACTTAGCCCAGGTTCGGGCTAGGCCTCGACGGCTTTCTCCTCTTCGAGGATCTTGGCGATCTCCGCCTCCGAAGGCAGCCCCTCGAGGCTGTCGAGTCCGAGGTAGAGCAGGAATTCGTCCGAGGTCCGGTAGACGAGAGGATTGCCCGGCGCCTTCTTCCGGCCGACGATCTTGACGAGCTTCTTCTCGAGCAGGGTCTTCAGCGCGCCCGTCGAATCGACGCCGCGGATGGCCGAGACCTCCGACTGGGTCACCGGCTGGCGGTAGGCGATGGCCGCCAGCGTCTCCAGGCCGGCCGACGAGAGCCGGTTCTTGCGCTCGATCTGCAGCAGCCGGCGGACCTCGCGGTCGTGGGCCGGCTTGGTCGAGAAGAGCCAGCCGCCCCCGGCGCGGATGATGTGAATGCCCCGGCCTTCGGCCTCGTGATCCCGGACGAGCTCTTCGAGGACGGCCTCGATCTCGGCCGGCGCGACGCCCTCGACGACCGTCCCCAGCCGGTCCAGGGTCAGCGGCTCCTGGGAGACGAAGATGAGCGATTCGATGAGGGCCTTCAGGGAGTTATTCATGAGCGGCCGTCCTGTGCGGGTCCTTGCGGAGCCAGACGCGGATCGTCTGGAAGAGCTCGTCCTGGACGGCCACGGCCACCCGGGACTTGACCAGCTCGAGGATGCAGAAGAAGGAGACCAGGGCCTCCTCGAGCGAGGCGTGGGACTCGAAATATTCGAGAAAATCGAGCACGTGCCGTTCCTGGAGGAGCGTCACCAGCTCCTTCATTTTGACTTCGATCGGCACGTCCCGGCCGCGGATGACGCGGGTGTCGTCGGCCTCTCGGCGCTTCATCATCAGGAAGAACGATTCGGCCAGGTCGAACAGGGACAATTCCACCGGCTCGAGCTCGCTCTCGCCGTGGAGCGGCGGGATGAAGTCCCGCTTCCACTGGAGGATCTGGACGTCCTCGCGCTCGCGGAGGAGGGAGCAGGCGGCCTTGACCTTCTCGTACTCGACGAGGCGGTCGATCAGCACCCGGCGCGGGTCCTCGTGCTCGGCCAGGTCGGTCTCCCGCGGCAGCAGCATCTGCGACTTGATGTAGATGAGCAGCGCGGCGATGAACACGAACTCGGCCTCGCGGTCGAGGTTGATCTCCGTCTTCCGCTCGAGGTAGCCCAGGTAGTCGCGGGTGATCGCGGCGATGGGGATGTCGTGGATGTCGATCTTCTTCTTGCGGATGAGAAAGAGAAGGAGGTCGAGCGGCCCCTCGAAGACGTCCAGCCGGACCTGGTAGCCCTCCGCCGTTTCGGCGGAGGACGGAACGGGCGCGTCCTCGATGGGCAGAATCTCGGGGGGGGTATCGGACATGTCAGGAGAAAAGCAGGGCGATGAGATTCTGGATGGGCGCAAAGACGAAAGTCAGGGCGTTCGTGTACATCAGGGCGATGAGGATGAAGAACCCGTAGGGCCTGAGGCGTTCGAACTTCGCGGCCGCGCTGTCGGACAGGAGGCCGGCCAGGATGCCGCTGCCGTCGAGAGGCGGGACGGGGATGAGGTTGAACACGGCCAGGGAGGTGTTGATCATGGCCGAGGCGTACAGGACCACGACCAGCCCGCCGATTGGCTTGCTGAGGAGCGACGTCACGGGGATGCGGGTGCCGGCGAGCTTGAGGAGCTGAAAGATGACGACTGCCGCCGCGGCTGTGGCGATGTTGGCGATCGGGCCGGCGAAAGAGATCCAGAGCGCGTCTTTGCGCGGATGCCGGAGGTTGCGGGGGTTGTACGGGACGGGCTTGGCCCAGCCGAACACGGGCTGCTTGAAGAGGATGAGGAGGAGCGGGAAGATGATCGTGCCGAAGAGGTCGATGTGGACCAGGGGATTCAGCGAGGCCCGCCCGAGAGCGGCCGCCGTCGGGTCGCCGAGCCTGTTGGCCATCCAGGCATGGGCCGCCTCATGGACAGTGATGGCGAAGAAGATGACGAAGGCCTGAACGAGTACGAGTCGGATATCCATGGGATCAAAGGAGGTTATTTATAGCACAGAATCCGAGGTTCGTAAACCATTCAGCGGGATTCGACGACGACCTCGTAGCCTTCGCGGACGGGGGGCGAGGTGTAGAGCGGCATGAACTTGACCAACTGCTCCTGGTAATAGAGATTCTCCTCGCTGGCCAGGGCGGCGGCTTCGTCGTCCCAGAAGGTCAGGGCGACGCAGCGGCCCGCCTGGCGGTCGGCGAGGAGGTAGGCGGCCCGGAAGCCTTTCTGGGTCCTGGCTGCCGGCACGACGCTTTCGTCGAAGATGCGGACGCCTTCGTCGGCCCTGTCGACTCGGAATGTCATCGTCGTCAGGCGCACGTACATAGTTCCTCCCCGTGATGTCGGATGATTCCGGCTGTCCGCCTGGCCCGGGATGATGAATCCCGTCCGGCGGCCGACCCGCAGATGCATCGGCGTCGGCCCCTCCCTTGTCCACCGATACAATAGGCCCCTCCGCCCCCCGGAGTCAACCCGGATCAATCCTTGAGCGTCGGATCGCGGAAGACCTCCCGGCCGTCGAGAAGCGTCAGGAGGACCTTGGCCCGCCCGATCTCGGACGGGGGGATCCGGAAGAGGTCGCGATCGAGAACGATGAGGTCGGCCGCCTTGCCGGCCTCGAGCGAGCCCCGCGTCCTCTCTTCGTGACTGAGCCAGGCGCCGTTCACGGTGTAGGCCCGGAGCATGGTCGCGAGGTCGACCCTCTCTTCCGGGATCCAGGCTTCACCCGGCGGGTCGTCCGGCCCCCGGCGCGTCAGGGCGACCTGGATGGCCAGGAGCGGGTTCATCGACGAGACCGACCAGTCGCTCCCCCCGACGATCCGGGCCCCGGTCCGGGCGACGCTGCCGATCGGGTAGAGCCAGCGCGACCTCAGGGGGCCGAGGATGGGCAGGGTCAGCTCGGTGATGTAGGTGTCGGCGTAGGCCCAGAGGGCCTGGAAGTTGGCCGCGGCGCCCAGGCGCGCGAAGCGGGGGATATCGGCGGGATCGATGAGCTCGAGGTGCGCGATGTGGTGACGGAGGTCGCGGAAGCCGTTGGCCCGGCCGGCGGCCTCGAAGGCGTCGAGGGCCATGCGGACGGCCCGGTCGCCGATCGCATGGACATGGATCTGGAAGCCGGAGAGGTCGAGCGCCTGGGCCAGCGCGTCGAACGCCTCGGGTTCGAGCAGGGGCGTTCCCCGGTCCCCGGGACGGTCGGTGTAAGGCTCGAGGAGGGCGGCCGTGTGCGGCTCCATGACCCCGTCGGCGAAGATCTTGGCCGCGGTGGCCTTGAGCCGCGATCCCGCATACTGCCGGCGCAGGCGGGCGAGGCGCGGGACCTCGGCGAGGCCGCGGTCCGTGTCCACAAAGAGCGAGGCCAGGACCCGGACCGTGAGCCGGCCGCTTTTGTCGAGGGCCGCGTACGCGTCGAGGTTCCGAGGGTCGGCGCTGGCCTCGATGATCGAGGCGATGCCGAAGCGGTTGGCGAGGGCGAGCCCGGCCCTCAATCCTTTAATAGTGTCCGCCGGGCTCGTTTCGGGAACGAGCCTTTGGACGAGGTCCGCCGCGCTTTCCCGAAGCGTCCCGGTCGGGGCCCCCGTCTTGGGATCGCGCTCGATGCGGCCGCCAACCGGGTCCGGCGTGTCCCGGGTGATGCCGGCCAGGGCCAGGGCCCGCGAATTCACCCAGGCGGAATGGCCGTCGGCCGAGTCCAGCACGACGGGCCGGCCGGGGACCACGGCGTCGAGGGCTTCTTTGCGCGGATTCGCCTGCGGGAAGAGCGGCAGGTCCCAGCCCCCTCCGGTGATCCAGGCGGCGTCCGGATGGGCCGCGGCGAAAGCCCGGACCTTCGCCAGGACCTCCTCGGCCGTGCGGAGTCCGTTCAGGTCGCAGAGACCGAGCTCGACGCCGCCGGAAACGAGATGGATATGGGAGTCCTGAAAGGCCGGGAGGACCAGGCGGCCTCCAAGATCGACGATCCGAGTCGACGGGCCCCGCCGTTGCAGGGCCCTGCGGCCGTCTCCGACGTAGACGATCTTTCCGGCCGCGACCGCCAGAGCTTCGGCGCGCGGCCGGCCCGGGGCCATGGTCGTGATCGCGGCGTTCGTCAGGATGAGGTCGGCCCGCTCGACCGGAGGGCCGCCGCAGGACGCGGCCAGGGCGGCGGCTGCGGCGAGGAAGAAGAGGGCGGTGGAACGGATCTTCGGCATGGCCTTGACCTCCTGTCAGGCGACGCTCAACCGGCGGGACCTTGCTTGAGGCGCCGGTCCATGGCCGCCGCGGCGGTCCGGGCGTCGCCCATGGCCAGGATGACGGTCGCGCCGCCCCTGGCGATGTCCCCTCCGGCATAAACCCCCGGGAGCGAAGTCGCCATGGTCTCCCAATCGACGTCGATCGTCCCCCACTTGCCGACGTTGAGACCCGGCGTCGTCTGGGGGATGAGCGGATTCGGGCTCTGTCCGATGGCCACGACGACGAGATCGACCTCCGCCGTGAACTCGGAGCCGGGCACAGGCACGGGCCGGCGGCGGCCCGACGCGTCCGGCTCGCCGAGCTCCATGCGCAGGCATTCCATCGCCTTGACCCGGCCGCGCTCGTCGCCGATGTAGCGCGTCGGCACGGTCAGGAAGTGGAATTCGATGCCTTCCTCCTCGGCGTGGTGGATCTCCTCCCCGCGGGCCGGCATCTCGGCCCTCGAGCGGCGATAGATGATGAGGGCCCGTTCGGCGCCGAGCCGCTTGGCCGTCCGGACCGAGTCCAGGGCCACGTTGCCGCCGCCGATGACGGCGGCCCGGCGGCCGGGGAAGACGGGCGTGTCGTAGCGGGGAAAGTCGTAGGCCCGCATCAGGTTGACGCGGGTCAGGTATTCATTGGCCGAATAGACGCCGACCAGGTTCTCGCCCGGGATCTTCATGAAATTGGGCAGACCCGCTCCGCTGCCGATGAAGAAGACCTCGTACCCGTCGGCCCGCAGGTCGTCGATGGTCGCGGTCTTCCCGACGATGAAGTTCATCCGGAACTCGACACCGAGCCGTTCGAGGTAGGAGACCTCGGCGACGAGGATGCTCTTGGGCAGGCGGAACTCGGGGATGCCGTAGACGAGGACGCCGCCCGCGTCGTGAAGGGCCTCGAAGATCGTCACCCGGTGCCCGGCCCGGGCCAACTCCCCGGCCACGGTCAGGCCGGCCGGACCGGCCCCGACGACGGCCGCCTTGCGGCCGGTCGACGGCGGGAGATCGGGAACACCGCCGCCGCCCTTGCGGCGCTCGGTGTCGGAGACGAAGCGCTCCAGGTTGCCGATGCCGACGGCGACGCCCGAGGCCTTCCGCAGGTGGCATTTCTCTTCGCACTGGCCTTCCTGCGGACAGACCCGGCCGCAGACGGCCGGCAGGCTGTTGGCCTCCCGGACCTTCGCGGCGGCGGCGGCGAACTCGCCTTTCTCAACGAGCTTGACGAACGAGGGGATGTCGATGCGCACCGGACAGCCGGCGATGCAGGCGGGGTTGGCGCAGTCGAGGCAGCGGCGCGCCTCGGCCACGGCCTCCTCGGCGGAGAGTCCCAGGTTGACCTCGGCGAAGTCCTTGTTCCGCTCTGCGGCCGCGCGCTGAGGCATCGGCCGGCGGCCGATCGCCATGCGCTCCTTGACCGGCATGGAGCGGCGAAGCTCCTTCCGCCAGTCCTTCTCGAACTCGGCCAGGACCTCGGCCGCGAGGGACGGGCTGATCTTGTCCTGGTCGATCACGGGAACCGCTCCTCTTCCCAGGCGCAAAGGGATCGGACCTCATCGTCGAAGTAGGACCTCCGCCGCGCGTAAAGCTCGGTCCAGTCGACGAGGTGGCCGTCGAACTCCGGTCCGTCGACGCAGGCGAACTTCGTCTGGCCGTTCACAGTGACGCGGCAGGCCCCGCACATGCCCGTGCCGTCGACCATGATGGGGTTCAGGCTGACCATGGTCTTGACGCCCGAGGGCCGCGTGGCCTCCGCGATGCTCGACATGAGATAGGTGCAGCCGACCGCGACGACACGGTCGATCTTCTCGCGTTCGAGGATATCGCGGACGTGGCGGGGGACGTAGTCCGTCCCGCCGTAAAGCCCGTCGCGAGAGGAGACGACGAACTCGTCGGCGAGGACCTCGAGCTTGTCCCTCCAATACAGGAGGTAATCGGCCTTGACATCGACGAGGATGACGACACGGCTGCCGGCGGCCTTGAAGGCCCGGGCGAGGGGATGGATGGCGGCGATGCCGAAGCAGCCTCCGGCGCACAGAACCGTTCCGGCCGGCCCGATCTCCGAAGGCCGCCCCAGAGGCCCGGCGAAAATGGGCACCGTATCGCCGGCCCGGAGCAGGGCCAGCTTGCGCGTCGTCGTCCCGACGGCCATGAACACGGACGTGACCGTGCCGCGCTCCCGGTCCCAATCGGCGACCGTCAGGGGGATCCTTTCGCCGCGCGCGTCGGGCATGACGATGACGAACTGGCCCGGCTGGCATTTGCGGGCGACCTCGGGCGCTTCGACCTCGAGCAGGTGGATGTTGGGGACCAGGCGTTCGCGGCGGACGACGCGGGGCATCAGCGGACCCCCCTCGTTCTGGCGTAGCCGCGGTTCCCGGCGACGAGGTCGAAGCCGCGGAGAGCCTCCCGGCCGCGTTCGGCGC
>JBAVUQ010000385.1:0-3066 GCA_049696855.1 Candidatus Aminicenantales bacterium | reverse complement strand
CCCGTCGTGATAGCGGCCGTAGTCTTTGGGTTTATTGCGGTCCTCGTTGCCATAACGGAGGCAGTGGAAGCGGTTGTCTCGCGCTTAGCTAAATAGGGGGCAGAACGAAATCCCTATCGATAAACGGCAGAACCTGAGGATGCCAGGACGCGGCTGGCCGGGCTGACAGGCAGCTGACTAGGAGGCCGGCAACTGGCTGTGGGTCGGCCTAGCGCCAGGCGCTTTGGCCCAGCGCCTTGAGCGCCGCGGCCTGAGGTGAATGGCGCAAAAAGGTAACCAACTCCTTTACTGAGGCACCCCACCCGATTCTTTTAAGAACCCAATTTCGCTATCTGCCCTGTCCTTCGTCAGCCTCCATTCTTTAGCTCTGCGGGCTCCGCTCGTCTCCTTAAAGCTTTATGGGTTGAACCTATAATCCATTCTGAGGAATAATCCTGTGACCATCATCAACGCCCTCCGCTCGCGGACGGTCTGTCGGCTACCCGGCAAACGCCCGGCCTTCCTTCTTGGCCTTCAAGCGCTCGGACATCTTGAGTTCCTTGCTAAGTTGGCGCAAGTGCTTGTATCTTCTGCGGTAAGATATAAAAACCAGGCCGGCCCAGTCGTCGATTATAAAGAGAATCAGGAATATCAAAAGGAGTTTGGGATTAGCAGTCAGGAGGCTCAAGATGAGCAAGATGAGCAATATTCCAACCCCAATATAAAAGACAATTCTCTGTTCACGGTTCCTCTTGATTTTGAGAGCTTTCCATTCGTTGAACTTGGCCTCATCAATGCCGGGGAAATCGGAAGCAGTAAGGTTTTTGACATTCATCGGCCTTCCTCCCTGTCGCACAGACCTTATTGAAAACTATCATTCTTTTCATTCTCGAAGTCAATCCTGACCGACGGCCGGGAGGCAAATTTTGCGGGCTGAAGGAGGCATTTTGAACATCATCGACGCCCTCCATAGCCGGGACATATTCTCGCTCCTCTTTCGTGACCCGGCTGGTGGAACATTGCTTTTTCCTTTTGCGTATCTCCCTTTGTCAGCCATCTTGCCAGGTGGCTGGCCGGAGGATTCATGTAATTGAAGAAATCGTGAATCCCGACGTAACCCGGGTTGAAAGGCGAAGAATCCATGAGAATCGTGAACCCTATTGCTAGGCCCAGCTGGGGTCGTCGCGCAGCTTTGACCGCGGCCTTAGCCGCCTCGATCTTGTCCCCCGGCGCCTCGGGACCGCGGAGCGCCCCTCCTGCCGCCCGGCTCGCCTTCAAGGACGTCAGGGTCTTTGACGGCCAGAAGATCATCCCCCAGTGCACGGTCGTCGTCGAAGGCTCGAAAATCATCGCCGTAGGGAAAAAGGTGGCCGTTCCGGCCGGCGCCGACGTCGTCGAGGGAAAGGGCCTGACCCTCCTGCCGGGACTGATCGATTCCCACGTCCATGCCTTCGCCCTCGCCGAGCTGCGGCGCTCGCTCATGTTCGGCGTGACGACGGTCATGGACATGATGACCATCCCCGGCTTTATGCGGTCCGTCAAAGCCATGCAAACCGCGACCGGGACGCCCGATATGGCCGACCTCTTTTCGGCCGGACTGGCGGCTACCGCCCCCGGCGGCCACGGCACCGAATACGGAGGCGACGTCCCGACCCTGACCAAGCCGGAGGAGGCGGCCGATTTCGTCGCCAAGCGGAAGGCCGAAGGCTCCGACTTCATCAAGATCATGTCCGGGGCGGGCCCGCATCTCCTGGGACTGGACGTTATCGCCGCAGTGGCCGTCGAGGCCCGCAAGCAGGGACTCCTGAGCGTCGTTCATATCAATATCAGGAAATACGCGCGGGAGGCCATCGAGGCCGGGGTCAACGGCCTGGCCCACTGTTTCGCGGATGTCCCGCCGGAGCGCGATTTCATCGACCTGATGAAGGCAAAAGGCGCCTTCGTCATCCCCACCCTTTCGGTGATGAGCGATCTCCCCGACGCCAAGATCATCGACCTCATCCACGACCGACGCCTCGCCCCCTACCTGTCCCCCGACCTTCTAGTCGCCTTGTCCGTGCCAAATCCGAAGATGAAGGGCGGCGACTGGACTTTCCGTGCGGCCGAGGAAACCGCCAAGCGCCTCTATGAAGGGGGAATCCGGGTCCTCGCGGGCACCGACGCGAGCAACCCCGGCACGGCGCACGGACTGAGCATGCACAGCGAGCTGGAGCTCCTGGTCGGCGCGGGGATGAAGCCCCTCGACGTCCTGGCCGCAGCCACCTCGGTCCCGGCTGAGGTCTTCGGACTCAAGGACCGCGGGCGGATCGCCCCGGGCCTGCGGGCAGACCTTTTGCTCGTCAACGGGAATCCCGGCGAAGACATCACGGCTACACGGGACATTGCCGGGGTCTGGAAATTCGGGAAAAAACTGGACCGAGACTCCTATCGGGCCAAGATGGATGCCCTCCAGAAATCTTGGCGGGAGACGGGCCAGATTCCCGCTCCCGAAGGCGCCGAATCCGGTTTCATCAGCGACTTTGATTCCGACAATTATTTCACCAATTTCGGCTTCACCTGGTTCGAAACGACGGACGCGATGATGGGCGGAAAATCCAGAGCGGCCATCGAAGTGGTCGCGGGCGGAGCCGAGAACACGGCCGGGTCCCTGGCCCTCAAAGGGGAATTGAAGCCGGGGAGCTCGCTTCCTTGGGCCGGCGCGGCCTTCTATCCCGGTGCCACGTACTGGACCTGCCCCAACCTCTCTTCGTGGAACGCGCTCTCCTTCTGGGCCAAGGGCGGCGCGGGAAAGGCGGTTGTCATGTTCGTCCTCCAGGGCCAGAAGATGCCGGCCTTCCAGTTCTTTCCGATCGGCGAAGACTGGAAGAAGTACGAATTTCCCTTCTCCGGCTTCGCTAACACCGACGGCACGAATATCATGAGCATCGTCATCGGCGTGGCCGAAGGGTTGGGGACGTACAGGATGCAAATCGACCAGGTCCGCCTGGTCCGCCTCCCGGCGGCCGGCAGCTGATTCCCAGGGGCGTCTTTGCCCCGCCTTTTAACTAGTGAACGACTTTTTTGGAAGGAAGCGAAGCCTGAGCCACC
>JBAVUQ010000384.1:0-4005 GCA_049696855.1 Candidatus Aminicenantales bacterium | reverse complement strand
GAGCGCCCTGCAGATGATCCGCAACGGCATCATCGACGCCGCCATCGTCGGCGGCGGCGAGGACAATCTGACCCATCTGCATTTCCTGGAATTCTCCGCCGTGGGCGCTCTTTACGGATTGTCGGGAGGGTCGCGGCCGCCTCGCGAGACCTCCCGTCCTTTCGATGCCGAAAGGGACGGCATGGTCCTGGGCGAAGGCGGGGGCATGATCGTCATCGAGCGCGAGAGCCTGGCCCGCCGCCGAGGGGCCCCGGTCCATGCGCTCATCACCGGGATGGGCGCCAGCAATAATCATCTGGGCCTGGTCGAATCTTCGAGCGTCACCCAGGAGATCGCCATTCGCGAGTCTTTCCGAGGCCTGCCCTATGGGCCCGACGCCGTGGACCTGGTGGAATGCCATGCCACGAGCACCCGCCAAGGGGACGTGGAGGAGGTCCGGGCCCTGAGGGCATTCTTCAGCCCCTCCAAGCGCACCGTTCTCACGTCATTCAAGTCCCAGATCGGGCACACCCTGGGCGCCTCCGGCATGAACAACCTCATTCGAGGGATCATGGCCATGAAGGCGGGGGTTTTCCCGCCCACCCTCAACTATACGCACCCGGATCCGGAGATCGACTTGGACGGGCCGGGTCTCGTCATCGCCAAGGAGCCCTTCGACTGGAACGCCGAGGCCGGCCGGCCGAGACGGGTTCAGGTCAACGCCTTCGGGTTCGGAGGCTCCAATTATGTCGTGCACGTGGAGCAGGCGCTGGACGAGGCCGATACGATCCTGGTCGCCCCGGAAAAAGAGCCGGGCCTCGCGCCGGGGAAGGTCGCCGGCCCCGCCGCGGTCCGAGGGGTCACTTTCTTTCGGACCAAGATCGACGGCCGCAGCTGTCGGATGGCCGTTCTGGCGCAATCCGATCGAGAGGCGCTCGCAATCATCGAGAGGTCGGCCTCTCCGGCCGAAGGCGGATCCGTCTCGCCCAAGGCCTTGAGGTCCATGGCGCAGGAGGGGATCTTCGTAAGCCCCGAGGATCTGCCGGCGCCGCCGCTGGCCTTCGTGTTTCCCGGGCAGGGATCACACTACGAAGGAATGGGGCGGGACCTTTATGGGTCCTTTCCCGTCATCAAGGAATGGATGGACCGGGCTGCCGCGGCGCTGGACTTCGACCTCCTTCAGCTCTTGTTCCACGATCGCGGGGAGGATCTCTTAAAGACCCGGTGGCAGCAGCCGGCCCTGTTCGCCGTGGAACACGCCCTGGCTCGATACCTCATCAGCCTGGGGATTCGCCCTGTGGCCATGGCCGGCCACAGTCTTGGCGAACTGACCGCTTTGTGCCTGGCCGGCGTCTATTCCCTGGAGGACGGGATCGGGATCGTGAATACGCGGGCCCGCTGCATGGACAAGGTCGCCGCTCTGCGCCTGGATCCCGGCGTCATGGCGGCCGTGGATGCCCCCTTGGAGATGCTGACAGAGATGATCAAGGAACGCGAGGGCGTCCAGATCGCCAATATCAACGCACCGAACCAGGTTGTCCTGAGCGGCGACACGGAGGCGGTGAAAGCCCTCGGCCAAGAGCTGAAGACGAAGGGTTACCGGTTCACTCTTTTACGGGTCAGCATGGCCTTCCACTCTCGCATGATGCGGACCATCCATGATGAGATGGAGGCGTACGTCACCCCGATCCCCTTTCATTCTCCGCAGATCCCCGTCATCTCCAACACGACCAGGACCGCCTATCCGTCGGATCCCGGCGAGATCAAGCGGATCCTGATGGCTCATCTGGAATCTCCCGTTCATTGGATGGATAACGTCCGGACTCTCTGGAGCCGATATGGAGTCCGGCTTTTCGTGGAGGCGGGGCCCGGCGATATATTGAGCAGCCTCATCACGGACACGCTCCCCGAATCGACCTGCCTGCCGACCTGCCTTCCCCCCGCCGAGGGCCTCACGTGCAAGACCGCCCTGGCTCAGCTTTACGTTCAAGGGCATTTGGAGATCCCAGAAGAGCCGCGGTTCGTTTCCCTGCCCGCGAGCCGGAATAAGGTCCTTTCCGGGAAGCCCGTATCTGCAGCCGCTGAGGCGCCCGGCCGGCAGGATCTCACGGAGAGGCTCATCCGGATCATCATGGAAGCCACGGGATTCGAGAGGGATGAGATCAAGCCGGACATGGATCTCAGGAAAGACCTCTCCATCCGCTCCAGCCGCCTGCCCATCATCATGGACGCCGCCGAACGCCAATTCGGGATCACGATCGAATTGGAGGATTTTATCCGGGTCCGAACCGTGGACGACATCGCACAGAAGATCGCCGAGACGATCTCCCGCCGGCACGGGACCGGCCTGCCGCCGGCCGCCAAGGCTCCCGGCGCCGGGCCGGCACAGGGGGAAACCCCGAGGCCCCCGGACGATGAGGCGAATCTGAGGCGGCTCGTGTTCGGCGTTGTCCCGATGGAATATTCCGCTCCCGTTCCTTTGGAGATGAAGCCGGGTGAGTCCGTCCTCCTTCTCTCGCCTGGGAAAGATGACGATATCGTGGGACAGGCGGGAGACATCCTCCGGCGGGACTACGGGGTCGACACGATCCCCCTGCGATTCATGAAGGGGAAGCCTAAACGTGGCGAAGAGGGCGGCGACATCCTCACGGATGAAGGTTCCGTCAGAGTCTCCGAGAGAATATCGGGACTGGCGCCCCTCGCCGGCCTGGTCATCACCTTGCCTCGAAACGGACTGGGAAGGTTGCGAGGCATGGCGGATGTGTCGCGGCTTCTTCGGGGATTCGTCCTTCCCCTCAAGGCATTTCTCGAATCTCCGGCCGGGAAATTCGTCGTCTTGATCCACGACAGGGAAAATGCCGAAGCTCTTGGCGGGTTGCTCGTTGAGGGCATCCTGGGGATGTTTCTGAGCGCGGCACGGGAGCATTCGTCGGTCCTGTTTCGGACATTGGAGATCGGTCGGGAAACCGACCTGCGCGCCGCCTTGCGCGCGGCTCTGGACCGGGGATATGGCGCGGTGGAGATGATCCATCGCGATGGGCGCGTCTTCACCTCGGAGGGGCACGTGGCCCCTTCGGTCTTCGGGCAAGTCTCGAGCATGGATCTGAGCCCTGGCGACGTGCTGGTCATGTCCGGTGGCGCCACCGGGATCAGCGCCGCCCTGGCCCGCAGCCTGGTGCCGTTCAGGCCCCGCCTGGTTTTCTTGGGGAGAACCTGTCTCGATCCCACTCCCGACCCCAGGGCCTCGGAGATCGCTCGGACCCTGGCCGACCTGCGCTCCGCGGGGATCGAGGCATCGTACCACACCTGCGATGTCGCGGACCCCGGGGCGGTCCGTGCTGTCCTGGGCGAGGTGGCCGTCCGGTATGGCAGGATCGACGGGATCATTCATGGCGCCGGGATCCTCCGCGACGGGTTCCTCAGCCTGATGACTCCGGATGATCTCTCCGCGGTCGCTGACGTCAAGTTCCTCGGCGCCTGGAATTTGTTCTCGGCCGCGGAGGGGGCAGGATTGAGATTCTTCGCGGCTCTCTCCTCGGCGGCGGCGATCCAGGGAAACCTCGGCCAGTCCAACTATGCGGCGGCCAACCGTATGATGTCCGCGTTGCTGAGATATCTCCAGCGCAAGAACGCCGCCGTCCGGTTCAAGGCTCTGATGCTCGCCCCCGTCGAAGGGACGGGCATGGCCGACGATCCGGAAGTCCGCGAGTTGCTGAGGCACAAGGGCGTGGCCTACATCCACGTCAATGAGCTTGCCGGGCTTTTCTGCCGGGAGCTCTTCACGGCTTCAGCCGACGACGTTTGGGTCATGTTCATGAGAAGACTGCCGGCCGTGAGGACGGCTCAGCTCAATGACGCGATCCCTTCTTCGCCCGGCGGCGAGCTGGAGGGAGGCACGGTGTCCTTCAGCCCTGCGGAATTCCCCATGATCGAGAGGGTTTCCTGCCTGGACATCCGCCGGGAAGAACTGGAGGCCGCCAGATCCTTCTCCCAGGAGAAGGATCTATGGATCCCGGATCACAGACC
>JBAVUQ010000383.1:0-23716 GCA_049696855.1 Candidatus Aminicenantales bacterium | reverse complement strand
GTTATAGAAGGCGTCGAAAACGGCGTGCTCGAGCCAGGCGCCTCGTTCGCCGAAGACCGGAACGACGTGGACGGCCTCCGTGGCCCAATGACCGGCCATGAACCGGGCCAGCTCGGGGAAGCGGTAGGCCATCTGCAGAGGGAAGGCCAGGTAGCCGATGATCTTGAAGAAGCTGACCGGGAGCGCCAGCCGATAGTCCCGGATACTCTTTTCCTTGATGCAGAGACCGATAACGTAGAGGCCCCTGACGATCGAGCCGGGGGACACGGGCAGAAGGTTGAACGCGCCGATGATGAGGCCCGCCCGCAGGGTCGCTTGCGACCAGCCGAGCTCGGGATGGCCGAGGATGTAGACCACGGCGATCGTCAGGAAGACCGTTTCCGAAAGGAAAAGCGTGGCCATGTGGACGGCCAGGCTTTTCAGGTACTTCTGGATGTAGGGCTCGTCGATCTGGGCCAGGATCCCGGCCGCGTCTTCCGTGCTGAGCATGCCGTTCTTGCGGCCCTCCCCGACCATGTCTTTGAGCCACTTCTCGCGGACAGCCGGCCGGAAATAGAGCTGAACCGGCTTGACGAACATCAGGTACAAACGTTCCCGGAAATAGGCCTTGTCCGTCAGAAAGCGGTGGAATCCGGCCGGAAGGAAGGCGAGCGGCCTGTTGACGATATAGAGCCACGGCTTTGCCGCGATGGCCTGGGCCCGCTCTCCGCTCACGCGGCCCGAACGGTGCCAGCCGATGAGCGCTTCGGCGACGTGCCCCCGGAAGGCGCGGCCGAGGTAGCCTCGTTTCGTCACGAAGGCGCCGGCGTGGCGGCGGATGTCCGCCCGGCCCCAGAGCTTGCGAACAAAAGGCCCAAGGAGCGGCGCGAGCCAGAGTAGCCAGAGCCCGGCCGACCGCCCCGGGAACTCGAGCAGAAAGAGGACGGGGGTCAGGATGGGCAGGAGGCCGAGCAGGAGGAAGAGGATCGCCGCGAACCTGTTCTTGCCCAGCCGGCCGGCCGTCGCCGGGTCGGCCATGCGCCGGATCAGCCACCCCCGGACCCAGGCGCGGTGGATCGCGGTCCAGAGCCGGGGCTTGGTGATCAGCTTGATGTGGTGGTGGGTGATGTCGGGCAGGGAGTCTCTGTAAGCCCCGTCGGCGGCCTTGAGATCCTCGACGGCGCCCGCCAGGCCGGCGAATTCTTCGGCGTGCCCGGCCACATAGGACTCGAGCTCGCCGACGTCCCCCCGGTCGAATTGGACCAGGCTGCCCCGGGCGATGCCCTGGACGATCAGCTTGAAGTCGGCGGGGCATTGCGGCAGGAAGGGCAGGAGGGCCATGCCGGCCCTGAAGTCGACGGCGACGAGACCCCGCTCCGGGTCGCCGTCCGCTTCCGTCCGCTTGAGCGCGTTCGGCTGGCTCTTCAACGACCACCATTCGTACTGGCGGGCGAGCTCGGGCGCGCCCATCTCGTGCATCAACCCGACCAGGTCCTTCATGAACGTCCGCTTGGCCCGGTACTCCGGCGAGCCGAGCCCTTCGGCCGGCCGCCCCGGCTTCCAGCCGAGGCGGGCGAAAAGGTTGTCGTCGATCTCGTAGCGCCAGAGGCGGCCGTCGACCCATTCGCTGATCTCGCCGCAGCTGCCGAGGACCGGGTCGACGAGCGTGGCCAGAACGTCGACGACAGCGCGCTCCGTCCCGAAACGCGCCGCCGCGCCGCGGCGGATGAGCTTCTGCCACAAGGCCCCGGCCCGGGCCGCGTCCGGATCGGCCTGGGGCGCGAACGGCGCCTGGAAACCTATCCCGTAAAGAAGGTTGCGGATGAACCGGCCGAAGCCGGAAACGGGGACCAGGATCTTGAGGGCAAAGGCCCGCCCGGCTTCGAGGCCTTCGATCGGCCCCTTGGGCGCGGCGATGTCGAGGACGCGGACCCTGTAGACCTGGCCGGCGTAGCCCCCGCCGACGTGGCGCTCGACTTCGAGCCTGACCCGGGCGGGCCGCGAAGGCCAGACCCCCAGGACGTCGTACTCGAGGACCTGGCCGGACTCGTATCGGCGGACGCGGATCGGGCGCAGAAGCGCCGCGGCCCGGAAGCGTCCTTCGAGCCCGCGGACGGCGTCGACGGAGTAGGCGTTATCCTTCATGGTCGAGACGATTTTAGTCGCGCGAGAGAGGCCGCGGCCTGATCACAGGATGTCCGCGGCCCTCCCGCGCACGATTTCGAATGGACGGTCGCCGCGGCTATTTCAGCTCCTGTCCCGTCATCGGATCGGTCAGGGCGATCCTGTGGACCTTGCCCAGCTTGTCCAGCGGGCCGGGCCACTTGTCGCCGCCCTTGTTGCAGGGCTCCCAGTCGCCGACGATCATCATGACGATCTTGTCGGGCTGGACGTACTTCGTCGCCACCTCCTGGACCCGGGCCTTGGTCACGGCCTGGATCTTCGACCGGTAGGTCTTGTAGTAGTTCATGGGCTTCCCGGTCATCTCCAGGTTGGCGAAGCTCATCATCGTCGCCTGGGCCGACTGGAAGTTGTCGGCGAAGCTCTCGAGGTAATAGTTGATCGCCGTGTCCATCTCGGCGTCCGAGACGGGCTCCGTGCGGATGCGATTGAACTCGTTGAGAATGAGCGAGATGGCGTAGCCGACCGTGGACGACTTGGTCTGAACGTAGCCGGCGAACGTGCCCGGCAGGCCCCAGCGATAGGTGAACCGGCTGCCCTGGTTATAGGACAGGCCTTCGTCCGAGCGGACCTTGGTCGTGATCCGCGAGGTGAAGCTGCCGCCGCCGAGGATGAAATTCATGACCTGGACGGCGAAATAATCGGGGTTTGTGTCCTCGAGGCCGAGATGGCCGAGGCTGATGTAGCCCTGGTTGATGGCCTTCTGGATGAAATAGACGCCCGGCTCCGGGACCGGGAAAGCCTTCGGCAGCGTCGGGAACGAGACGGCCCCGCCCTTCCAGCCCGCGGCCAGCTTGTCGATCTTGGCCTTGAGCGCGGGCTTGGCGAAATCGCCGGAGACCGCCAGGATGACGTTCTGCGGCGAGAAGTACTTGGCGTGGAAGGCCTTGAGGTCGGCCGCGGAGATGCCTTCATACGTGGCCTTCGTCGGCTGCCAGGTCACGGCGTTGTCGCCGTAGAGGAGCCGTTCGTATTCCCGGTTGAGGACCGTGCTCGGCTGGTCGTTGGCCTGCCGCAGCTGCTCGATGAAGCGGGCCTTGGCCAGCTTCAGCGGCTCCTCGCGGAAGGCCGGGTTCCGGAGAACGTCGAAGAACATGCCCAGGCCTTCATCGAGGTCCTTGGCCAGGACGGACAGGCTCAGGGTCGAGGTTCTCTCTCCGACGTTGAAATTCAAGCTGCCGCCGAGGAAATCGATCCGATCCTCGATGGCCGATCCTTCGCGGGTCATCGTGCCGCCCTTGATGAGCTGGTCGCCGAGCACAGTGCCGAGCCCGGCCTTGTCCTTCGGGAGGTAGAGGTCGCCGCAGTTGATGATCGCGGTGATGTTGAAGAGGGGCAGGCTCTTGTCCTCCTGGACGTAGGCCCGCAGGCCGCCCGTGTAGACGGCGCGGTAGGCCTTCGGGTCCGGCGGCTCGTATTTGAGCGGCGGGTAGGTCAGGTCCGACGGCCGCTTCGCTTGGGCCAGACCCAGTCCGGCGCAGACGAACGTGAGCGCGAGTATGGCGATGATCGTTCTTTTCATGTCGTCCTCCTTACCGCCCCGACTTCCGGGCATAGATCGCCGTCAGGCTGTTGTCCTTGACGAAGTACTTGGCGGCGACGCGCTTGATATCGTCGTTGCTGACTTTCTTGAGAGCGTCGAGGTCGGTCAGGATGGACCGCCAGCCCCGCATGAGGTCGGCCCGGCCGACGCGGCTGGCCAATCCGGACGTGCTCCCGAGACTGCGGATGAACATCGCCTCGCCCCTGTTCTTGGCCTTCTGGATCTCCTCCTCCGTCAGGCCGTTGGCCTTGACCTTGTCGATCTCGGCCCAGATCTCCTTCTCCAGGTCCTCCGGCTTGACGCCCTTGTCGATGCGCGGCGTCGCGCTGAACTGGAAGGCCCCGACGTACCATTGGGGCCGGCTCGAAGCCGAGGCGCTGACGGCCAGCTGCTTGTCGCGGACGAGCGTCTTGTAGAGACGGCCCGTCCCGCCGCCGCCGCCCATGCCGCCGCGGAAGCCGCCGCCGCCTGAGCCCAGCGTGCTGGCCAGAATCGACAGGGCCTGGGTGTCCGGATCGCCGTCACGCGGGATGTGGAACATCATCTGCAGGCTCGTCGAGGCCGGGCCTTCGCCGTAGAGCCGCTTTTCGCTGTACTGCGGCGGCTCGCCGTCGCGGATGGGCTCGAGGTCCGGGCCCTTGGGGATGCGGCCGAAGTATTTCTCGGCCATGGCCGTGACCGCCGCCGGATCGAAATCGCCGACGTAGATGGCCACGGCGTTGTTCGGGACATAATAGGTGTTGTGGAAGTTGACGAGGTCCTGTTTCGTCATCTTCTTCAGGTCGTCCATCCAGCCGATGACGTCCCAGTGATAGGGCGAGGCCGTGTAAAACGCGGCGTTGACCTGCTCGCCGAAGAAGTAGCCGGGCCGGTTCTCGCTCAGCCGGCGCTCCTCCATGATGACATCCTTCTCGGAATAGAACTCGCGGAAGCGGGCGTTCATCATCCGGTCGGATTCCATGAGCATCTGGAGCTCGATCTTGTTCGAGGGCAGGGTGACGTAGTAGCCGGTCGTCTCCTGGCTGGTCGAGGCGTTGAGCCCCGTGCCGCCGTTCTTCATATACTGGGTCCAGAGGTCGTCCTTGATGATGTAGGCCTTCTCGGCTTTCACCAGCTCGTCGAACTCTTTTTGCCAGGCGGCGATCTTGGCCGTGTCGCCGTCGGTCTTCCAGTATTTTTCCCGGTAGATCCGGCCCATGAGATCGTCGATCTGGGCGTCGATCTTGGCGTCCGCGGCGTAATCCGTGACGCCCATGACCTCGGTGCCCTTGAACATCAGGTGTTCATGGACGTGGGCGCTGCCGGTGATGCCGGGCCGCTCGTTGATCGAGCCGACCTTGAAGTAGATGTGGCAGACGACGCGGGGCACGCCCGGCTTGGGGATCATCAGGATCTTCATGCCGTTGGCCAGGACATGCTCCTTGACGTCCAGGGTCACGTCCGCGGCCCCGGCGAACACCGCGAGGACGAACGCCGCCGTCATGAGTGCGAGAAGGCGCTTTTTCATCTCCGACACCTCCAGAAATTTGATGGGTTCAGATATATTTCCTATATTTGCCCGTTTTTTTCAAGGCCTCGACGACATCCTTGACCTTCTGGTCGAGGGCGGCGTCGCAAATGAGCAGGGCGTCGCCCGCGTCGACGACGATGAGATCGTGGACGCCGACAAGCGCCGTCAGGCGGCCCGGATTCCAGACCAGGCAGTTCCTGGCGTCCAAGGCCAGGGTCTCGCCGCGGAAGGCGTTGCCGGCGCCGTCCCGGGGCCAGATCCCGGCGAGCGCCGACCAGGCCCCGACGTCCGACCAGCCGAAATCGCCGTCGGCGACAAGGACCCCCTCCGCCTTTTCCATGAGGGCGTAATCGATGGACAAGGCCGGGGCCAGGCCGAAGGCGCTCTTGAGCTTGGCCGAGCCTCCCGACCTCAGAGCCGCGACCATGGCCGCCCAGGCCGGCTCGAGCTCGGGCGCGAATCGCGCCAGCTTGCCGGCGAAGACGCCGGCCCGCCAGAGGAACATGCCCGAGTTCCAGGCATGGTCTCCGGAGGCCACATACTCTTCGGCCTGGGCCAGGGCGGGCTTTTCCTTGAATCCCTGGACGGGATAAAAAACCGTGCCGCCGATCTTCCGGCCCGCCCCCCGGTCGTGACGGATGTAGCCGAAGCCCGTCGCCGGGAACGCCGGCGGGATGCCGAAGGTGACAAAGACGTTTTCCCGGGCCGCGGCTTCGATCCCCGCCCGCATCCGGGCGAGGAACCTCGCCTGGTCGCTGATGAGGTGGTCGGCGGGAAGCACAACGACGACGGCCTCGGGATTTTCGAGCCAGACGCGCGCCGTCGCCAGCATCAGCGCCGGGGCCGTGTTCCGCGCTTCGGGCTCGACGAGGAAGCTCCGCGCGGCGAGCCGCGGCAGGAGCTTTCGCGCCTGACGGGTCTGGGCGGCATCGGCGATAAGCGTCATCCTCCGCGGCGGGACGAGCGGCCGGATGCGGCGGACCGTTTCGAGAAGCATCGGATCGGGACCGGCGATGCGCAGGAACTGCTTGGGCCGGGCCGCCCGTCCGAGCGGCCAGAACCGGGTTCCCCGCCCCCCGGCCAGGATGACGGCGCGGACGTCTCGCTCCTTCATGACGCTCCGAGCGCGTTGATGACCTGCTGCAGAAGACCGCGGACCTCTTTCTGGATCGCGGCCAGGTCCTCTTCGGTGTCGGCCTCGAAGCGCAGGACGATGACGGCCTGGGTGTTCGAGGCCCGGACGAGACCCCAGCCCCTCGGGAACAGGGCCCGCACGCCGTCGATATCGATGACGGGATAGCGGGCGGCCAGAGCCTTGCGGACCTCGTCGACGATCTTGAACTTGACCTCGTCGGAGGCATAGATGCGGATCTCGGGCGTCGCGGAGGTCTTCGGGAGACCGGCCATCATCGCCGAAAGCTTCTGGCCGGAACGCGCCAGGAGCTCGATCAGGCGGGCCGAGGCGTAGATCGCGTCGTCGAAGCCGAACCAGCGGTCGTTGAAGAAAATGTGGCCGCTCATCTCGCCAGCGAGCGGGGCGTTCTCTTCCCTGATCTTCTGCTTGATCAGGGAGTGTCCCGTCCGCCACATGACCGGCCGGCCCCCAAGCTTCGCGATCTCGTCGTAGAGGACCTTGGAAGCCTTGACCTCGGAGATGACGGCCGCGCCCGGCCGCGAGGGCAGGATGTCCCGGGCGAAAACGATGAGCAGCTGATCGCCCCAGACGATCCGTCCGGTGTCGTCGACGACGCCGATCCGGTCGGCGTCGCCGTCGTAGGCGATGCCCAGCTCGGCGCCGGTCTCACGGACCTTGGCGATGAGCATGTCCATCGCCTCCGGCAGCGTCGGGTCGGGGTGGTGGTTCGGGAACCGGCCGTCGGGCTCGCAGAAGAGCTCGACGACCTCGGCCCCCATCTTCCGGAAAAGCGGCACGGCCACGACGCCGCCGGTGCCGTTCCCGGCGTCGATGACGACTTTCACCCGCCGGTCGAAGCTCACGCTGCCGGCGACGTAGTCCTTGTATCCGCCGACCACGTCGAGCGGCCGGACCCGGCCTTGGCCGCGCGGGAAGACGCCCTTGCGGACGATCTCGTAGAGGGCCTGGATCGTCTTGCCGTAGAGGGTCTCCTCGCCGGACATCATCTTGAAGCCGTTATGCTCGGGCGGATTGTGCGATCCGGTGACCATGACGCCGGCCGGCAGCTTCCCGTGGAACACGGCGAAGTAGAGGAGCGGCGTGGGCACGACGCCGAGGTCGGCCACGTCGCAGCCCGTCGACAGGAGCCCGCGGATGAGGGCCTGGGCGAAGCCCGGAGAGCTCAGCCGGCAGTCCCGGCCGACGGCCACGTCATTCTGGCCGCGGCCGAGGAAGAACGTGCCCATGGCCCGGCCCAGGATCTCGACCGCGGGCTCGTCGAGGTCCAGGCCGGCGATGCCGCGGATGTCATATTCCCTGAAGATCGTCGGGTTGATATCCAAGCCGCCCTCCTCGGTCGCCACGGCAGTCTCCTTAACCTATTTAATATCTGTGACTTGCGAACTACCGGCTGGCCCCTTCGAGGCCCCCTGCGTCCTGCCGGCCTCGCGGCGCCGGGCATAGCTCGCCGCGATGAAGGCCTTGAACAGCGGATGCGGCGTCAGGGGCTTGGATTTGAACTCGGGATGGAACTGACAGCCGAGGAACCAGGGGTGGCCGGGGGCCTCGATGATCTCCACCAGCCCGTAGTCCGGATTGATCCCGGAGAAGATCAGGCCCGCGTCGGCCAGAGCGTCTTTGTAGCTCGGGTTGAACTCGTAGCGGTGGCGGTGCCGCTCCGTGATGTGCAGGGCGCGATAGGCCTTGTGGGCGAGCGAGCCTTTCTGGAGATCGCAGCGGAACTGGCCGAGCCGCATCGTCCCGCCGATATCGCAGTCCATGGCCAGCTCGCGCCAGCGGACGATGACCTTGTGCGGAGCGTCCGGGACGAATTCCGTGCTGTTCGCTTTTTTCAGCCCGGCGAGAGAGCGGGCGTATTCGATCGAGGCGCATTGCATGCCCAGGCAGATGCCGAAGAACGGGACGTTATTCTCGCGGGCGTAGGTGACCGCCCGGATCTTGCCCTCGATGCCGCGCTTGCCGAAGCCCCCGGGGACGAGGATGCCGTCCTTCGCGCCCAGGATCCCGGCCGGGTCGTTCTTCTCCAGGGCCTCGGCTTCGATCCAATCGATCTTGACGCAGAGCCTGTTGGCCAGGCCGCCGTGGATGAGGGCCTGGTTCAAGCTCATGTAGGAATCGTGGAGGCCGGCGTACTTGCCGACGAGCGCGATCTCGACGATGTCCTTGGGGTGCTTGAGGCGGTCGACCATGGCCTCCCATGCGGCCAGGTTCTTCTTCCGGCGCGGCAGGTGGAGCATCCTGAGGATCGTCGCGTCGAGGCCCTGCTCGGCGTAGTTCAGCGGGATCTCGTAAACCGTGTCGACGTCGCGCGCCGTGATGACGGCGTCGACCGGCACGTTCGTGAACAGCGCGATCTTGGACTTGATGTCGGCGGACAGGTCCCGCCCGGTGCGGCAGAGGAGGATGTCCGGCTGGATGCCGATCGCCCGGAGCTCCTTGACGCTGTGCTGGGTCGGCTTGGTCTTGAGCTCGCCCGAAACCCCGACATAGGGAACGAGAGTCAGGTGAATGAAGAGCGTCCGGTCCACGCCGAGCGTGAGCCGCATCTGCCGCGTCGCCTCGAGGAACGGCAGGCTTTCGATATCGCCGACAGTCCCGCCTATCTCACAGATAACAATATCGTTATCGTCAGACACCTGCTCGACGGCCGACTTGATCATGTCGGTGACATGGGGGATCACCTGGACGGTCTTTCCCAGATACTCGCCTTTGCGCTCTTTGCGGATGATGGACTCGTAGATCTTGCCGGCCGTCCAGTTGTGGTCCCGCGTCGTCTTCGTCGACGTGAACCGCTCGTAGTGACCGAGGTCGAGATCCGTCTCGGCGCCGTCGTCGGTGACATAGACTTCGCCGTGCTGGAAGGGGCTCATCGTGCCCGGGTCGACGTTGAGGTACGGGTCGAGCTTCTGGATGGTGATGCGGTAGCCGTGGCTTTCGAGGAGCCGGCCGATCGAGGCGGCGGCGATGCCTTTGCCCAAGCCGGAAATAACCCCGCCGGTGATGAAGATGTACTTGGTCATGAGGTCCTCAGGTTCGAAACGATCCCCCGATTATATCCTTGGAACGCCCCGCACTCAAGCCGGGAGAGCGGGCGCCGAATTCCGCCGGGCCAAACGCCGCCGTTCCGGCTCAGGTCTGCTCCGCGACCGCGGGCGCGCTCGGCCGCGGGCCGCCCTTCGTCTGGCATGTCGCTTCGAGATAGGCGCCTTCCTCGACCACGAGCGTGGGCGCGAGAAGCGTGCCGAAGACGCGTCCTTTGTCGTGGATCTCGATCCGGTCAGTCGCCTGCAGCGTGCCGCGGATCTCTCCGTTGATGACGAGCTGACCGACCTTGACGTCGGCTTCGACCTTGCCTCTCTCGCCGATGACCAGGAGCGAGTCCGAGTTGATCGTACCCTTGAAGGTCCCCTCGATCCGGAACGAGCCTTTGAAAGTCAGGTCGCCCTTGAATTCGGATTCCATGTCGATCAGGCCGGCCAGCTTCGTCTCGTTCAATTCACGAGGTCTGTCTTTCATGCGTTTGCTCCTTTGATCCTGTCGTAAATTCGATTCAGATCATCGAGGGAAAAATAATAGATCTTCAGGACGCCTTTGTTCCGGCTGCCCGCGACGAGAACCTTGGTCCCCAGGAGCTTGAGCATCTCCTCCTGGAGGGCGTGGAGGTCCGGGTCGGCCAGGCTCCGCTGGGCCCGGGGCGCTTTCTTCTTGAGCCGGTTGACCAGGGATTCCGTGTTTCTCACCGACAGCCCCCTGTCGATGACCTGACGGCAGCAGTAGAGCTGCGTCGCCGTGTCCTCGAGAGCCAGCATGGCCCTGGCGTGTCCCATCGAGATCTCGCCGTCGGTCAGGCGGTCCTGGATCTCGGCGGGGAGCTTGAGGAGACGGAGGTAGTTGGTGACGGAGCTCCGGTCCTTGCCGACCTTGTCGGCGAGATCGTGCTGGGCGTAGCCGTGGTCGTCGATGAGCCTCTGATAGGCCCGGGCGATCTCCAGGGCGTTGAGCTCCTCGCGATGGATGTTCTCGATGAGCGAGACCTCGAGCTCTTTGTCTTTCGGGATGTTCCGGATGAGGACCGGGATCTTGCGCAGGCCTGCCTTCAGGGCGGCCCTCCACCGCCGTTCCCCGACGATGATCTTGTAGTGGTCCTCTTCGGGGACCACGATGACCGGCTGCACGATACCCGTCTCCTTGATCGACTGGGCCAACTCCTCGATCGTTTGGTCGTCGAACTTCACCCGCGGTTGAAAGGGATTCGGCTTGAGGTCTTCGACATCGATCTCCGCGAACCTCTCGTCCTTCAGGATGCTGAACTCGTCCGGGATGAACGCCCCCAGACCTTTTCCCAGGGCTCTCTTGCTCATCGGCGCATGATCTCCTCGGCCAGGCTGATATAGGCCTCGGCCCCCTTGGACTTGATGTCGTAGAGGACGATAGGCTTGCCGAAGCTCGGGGCTTCGGCCAGGCGGACGCTGCGGGGAATGACGGATTCGAAAAGGATATGTTTGAGGGATTTGCGGATCTCCTCCGCGACCTGCTTGGAGAGATTCGTCCTCTCGTCGTACATGGTCAGCAGGATGCCCTCGATGGTCAGCCTGGGATTGAAATGGGTCCGCACGGTCTCCAGAGTCTGAAAGAGATCGGGAATCCCTTCCATGCAGAAAAATTCCGTTTGGACGGGGATAACGAGGGAATCGGCCGCGGCCAGGGCGTTGAGTGTCAGGAATCCCAGGGACGGCGGGCAGTCGATGAGGATGAAATTGAAAAACCGCCTTGCCTTGTCAACCGCCGCGACCAGGCGCCTTTCTCTCTGTTCCAACCGGTAGAGCTCCGCTTCGACGCCGGCGAGCTCCGGCGAACAGGGACAGATGTAGAAATTCTCCAGATCGGTCCCCAGGATGCAATCCATGATCTCGCGGCCGTTCATCATGGCCTGATAGATCCCCTTGCCCGCCTCCTTGCGCTTGGCCAGCCCAAGAGTCGACATGCCCTGAGGGTCGAGGTCGATGAGGAGCGTCCTTCTGTTCTTGAGAGCCAGGCAGGCTGAGAGATTGATGGCGGTGGTCGTCTTTCCGACGCCGCCCTTTTGATTCGCTACGGCAAAGACCTTATTCATCATCAGGCTCGGTTTCACGTGAAACAGGGGCTTGCCGGGCGCCCTTCTTCATCCGGATCTCCAGGTTGAGACCGATGTTCTGGACAGCCGCCGGCGTCATGCCCGGGATCTTCCGGGCTTCGCCCAGGGTCCGCGGCCTGGTCTTCTCGAGTTTTTCGACGGCTTCCCTGGTCAGTCCCGAGACTCCGCGGAAGTCCATGTCGCTGGGGATTCTCATCGAATCTGTCCTGGCCGCCTTGGCGATCTCTCGTTCCTGCTTCCGGATGTAGCCCGCATACTTTGTTTCCGACTCTATAAACCGCGTCTCCTCATGACTCAAGACGACAGGGTGTTGCCCGTATTTTAGCATATCTTTGAGCTTGATTTCAGGTTTCTTCAAATATTCAAGCATCGAAACTCTGTCGCCGGCCTCGTCCTTCAGAGAGGCCTTCTTCAAGTAAGCCGTAGCCTCCCCGATACGCTCCATTTTCGCCTGATATTCGTTCCAGGTCTCGTCCGGGATCAGGCCCAGCGCCCGGCCGTATCCCATCAGCCGCCTGTCGGCGTTGTCTATCCTCAACAGGAGCCTGTATTCGGCCCTCGAGGTGAAGAGCCGGTAAGGCTCATCGATCCCCGTCGAGACAAGGTCGTCGATCAGGACGCCGATATAGGCCTCGTTTCGCCCTAAAATGAATGGGGACTTCTTTTTAAGGCTCAAGGCGGCGTTGATGCCGGCCATGATCCCCTGGGCGGCGGCCTCTTCATAGCCTGAGGTTCCGTTGATCTGTCCCGCCAGGTAAAGACGCCTGACCTTGCGGGTCTCGAAAGTGGGCAGGAGCTCGATAGGGGAGACCGCGTCGTATTCGATGCCATAGGCGGGTCTCAGGATCTTGGCCCGGTCAAGCCCGGGTATGGTCGAGAGGATCTCCCTTTGGACGTCGAAAGGAAGACTCGACGATAGACCGTTGACGTAGGTCTCGGTTGTGTCGATCCCTTCCGGCTCCAAGAAGAACTGGTGACGGGCACGCTGGGGGAACTTGACGACCTTGTCCTCGATCGAGGGGCAATAGCGCGGCCCGATGCCCTTGATCTTCCCCCCATAAAGAGGCGACTTGTCCAGGTTGCGGCGGATCGTGGCGTGCGTCTCGACGTTCGTATACCCCAGATGGCAGAGGACCTTGTTTTCGAGCTTGGCGCGGGTTCGATAAGAGAAGGGGACGGGCTCCGGGTCGCCGGCCTGGGGTGCGAATTGGCTCCAGTCGATCGAATCCCGGTCCAGGCGCATCGGTGTTCCCGTTTTCAGGCGGAGGACCTTCAGATCGAGCTTTTTGAGCTGCTCGGCCAGGGCGACCGAAGGCGGCTCGTTGGCCCGGCCGGCCGGGTAGCTCTCGAGACCGATATGGATCAGTCCATTGAGGAACGTACCGGGAGTAAGAATGACCGCTTTCCCCCCTATAAATGTCCCTTCCAGGGTTTTGACGCCGCGGACCGCGCCCCTGAAGACGACCACTTCGGAGACGATGGCCTGGAAAACCGTCAGGTTGGCCGTATGCTCGAGCCTGTGCTTCATGGCCAGACGATAGGCGGCCTTGTCGCACTGCGCCCGGGGGGCCTGGACCGCGCCGCCGCGGCTCCGGTTGAGAAGCCGGAACTGGATCCCCGTTTGGTCGGCCAGGAGCCCCATCAGGCCGCCAAGGGCGTCGATCTCCCGGACCAGATGCCCCTTGGCCAGGCCTCCGATCGCCGGATTGCAGGACATTTGGGCGATGGTATCGAGGTGAATGGTCAGAAGGCAGGTGCGGAGCCCCATGGCGCTCGCCGCCGCGGCCGCCTCGCAGCCGGCGTGGCCGGCGCCGACCACGATGATATCGAAATCGCTCCCCTGGGCCATGTCGGATGCCTATTTCCCGACGCAGAAGCGTCCGAAGATGTCGTCGAGGACCTCCTCGGCCCGCACTTCCCCCGTCAGCTCTCCGACGAGCCGGATGGCCGTTCGGATCTCCTCGGCATAAACCTCCTCGGAATGCCTTCCGGTCAGGAGCGCCCGGGCGCGGCGAAGAGCCTCGAGGATCGCCTGCAGGCAATCCTTTTGCCGGGCGTGGAGGACGATCTCCTCCTCCTTGCCGGCGCCTGGGGCAAAGAGGGCGCTCAGGCGGGAGCGCAGCTTGTCGATGTTCCTGCCTTTCAAGGCGGAAACCTCTACAACGGGGCTCGATCCGGCCAGTTCCTTGATCTTCCCGGCCTCGAGCTTCCTGGGGAGGTCGCTCTTGTTCAGGACGATGAGGGAGTTCTTCCCCCGGTATTTCCGGATCAGCCGCGCGTCCTCCTCGTTATCCGGACGGGAGGCGTCGAGAACGATGAGCAGGCCGTCGGCCCGTCTAGCGATCTTCCGCCCCCTGGCGATGCCCCGTTCCTCGACGGGATGCGAGGGACGGCCGAGCCCGGCCATGTCGACGAGGTGGAATCTAACGCCCTCGAGGACCATCTCCTCCCTCAGGAAATCCCTGGTTGTCCCGGGGAAAGGAGTGACGATGGCTCGGTCTTCCTCGAGAAGGGCGTTGAACAGGGTCGATTTGCCGACGTTCGTCCGGCCGATAATGGCCAGGGTGATCCCCTCGACAAGGGCCTGGCCGGTATGATAGGTGGAGACGAGCCTTTCGACCTCATCCGCCAGGGCGGCGACCGATTTCAGGTCGGCCGCGGCGCTTGTCCTGAGGTTGTTATCCGGGAATTCGAGTCCGGCTTCCACCCTGGAAAGAAGGGCCATGAGCCTGGCTCTCAGCCGGGACATGCGCCTTGATAGGCTCCCCCCGAGCTGGCGCGAGGAGATCCTGGCCTGGGTCAGCGAGACCGACCGGATGAGATCATTGACGGCTTCGGCTTGGATCATGTCCAATCGGCCGTTGAGATAGGCCCGGAGAGTGAATTCGCCGGGCCGGGCCAGCCTCGCCCCGGACCTCGTCCCGATCCTCAGGATGCCCTCGAGAACGGCCGGGCTGCCGTGCGCGCTCAGCTCGACGACATCTTCCCGGGTGTAGGAGCGGGGCGCCTTGAAATAGGTCAGGAAAGCTTCGTCGAGGGCCTTTCTCCGCTCGGGATCGCGGATCATGCCGAAAATGAGCCGCCTTTCGGGGAACGGCCGCTTGGACTTGGCTTTCGGCTCTAAGATCTTTCCGGCCACTTCGAGCGCCTTCCGGCCGCTGATGCGCACGATCCCCAGCCCGCCGAGCCCCGGCGGTGTTGCAATGGCGATGATCGTATCTTCGAGCACGTTTATCTTCCTGTCCGGCTCCCCATTCTAGATGACCCTCTGTGTTTAGTAAAGTTAGGCTTCTGTCCAGCGGGAAGCGAAGTCTTCCAAGCGAGCCCGAAGACGCTCGGCGGCCGAAGCAGGGAATCCGCCAAGCAAAAAGTGATGACGAGAGGGCTTTCTGCCTCAGGCTTAGCGCGGGGCTTTGAAGATCTTGACCTTCTTGAGGAACCCCTCGCCGATGCTCTCGCTCGTCACTCCCGGCGTCTCGTTGGCGACGATATGGATGATGCGCCGCTCGTAGGGATTCATCAGGTCGAGGATCTCTTCGCGCCCGGAATCGGAAACCTGCCGGGCGACCCGCTGGGCGTAGTCCCTGAGCTTCTTCTCTTTCCTCTTCCGGTAGAACTCGCAATCCACCTGGACCTTGATCGGCGAGATCTTGTTGAGCACATGCTGGATAGCCAGGAGGAGCGAGCCGTCGTTGCGGAGGAGGATCGTCTTGTCGGGACCGTCGAAAATGACGAAGATGATGTCGGCCCGCTTCTTGATCTGGTAAGTCAGATCCAGGGGGAAGACCGTCTTGAGCTGGGCCAGGAAGCGCTCGGCGGCGTTGTCGGCGTCCTCGTCCTTGGCCCAGGCCCGGATGACGATCTCCTTGCACTTCATGCCGAAGAGACGAGTTTTTTCCGTGACGATCTCGTAGTTGAATTTTTCGCGCGGCAGCTTGAGCCGGTGCTCGGCCAGGCTGATGGCCTCTTCGAGGTTCGTGCCTTTGTATTCCGGTCTCTCATCGACCGGCT
The DNA here is from genome assembly GCA_049696855.1 of Candidatus Aminicenantales bacterium. Classification (GTDB taxonomy): domain Bacteria; phylum Acidobacteriota; class Aminicenantia; order Aminicenantales; family Saccharicenantaceae; genus RBG-16-66-30. The sequence goes on along the minus strand of JBAVUQ010000383.1, from coordinate 8,202 downwards.
GTTCGTTCCCGGTCTTGGTTTCGTTGTCCATCGTCATCTCGCTTTGGCCAGCTTGGCCGGAGGGTGGCGGTGCATCATCTTGTTCATAAGGGCCTGCTGGCCGATCTGGAGGACGTTCGTGGTCAGCCAGTACAGCACCAGCCCGCTCTGCAAGTTGATGAAAAATATGGTCATTACGAACGGCATGAAGAGCATCATCTTGGCCTGCGTGGGGTCGGCGGAGGACGGCGTCATCTTTTGGGAGATGTACTGGGTGATGCCCATGAGCACGGGCGTGACGTAGTAGGGATCCTTGAACGACAGGTCGGTGATCCAGAGCATGAAGGGGGCGTGGCGGAACTCCACGGCGACGACGAGCATCCGGAACACGCCCCAGAAGACAGGCAGCTGGATGAGGAGCGGCAGGCAGCCGCCGGCCGGGTTGACGCCCTGCTCCTTGTAGAGCTTCATCATCTCTTCGTTCATCTGGCGCCGCTGTTCGATGTCGGTCTTGGATTTTTTGTACTTGGCGCGCAGGGCCTTGATCTTCGGCTGGAGGTCGGCCATCTTGGACATGGACTTCGTCGAACTATAGGTCAGCGGGAAGAAGATGAGCTTGATCAGGATCGTCAGCAGGATGATGGCCACGCCCCAGTTCGGGACGAGCTTGTGACAGAATTTCACGACGACGAGGAGGATCTCGGCGATGACGCCGAACATGCCGTAGTTGATGACCTTCTTCGTGTCATGGCCGAAGGCCTTGAGGGCCTCGGTGTCCTTGGGCCCGATGAAGGCCTGAGTGGGCTCGGTCGCGTAGACGAAATAGGCCGGGACCTGGCCGCCGGGGATCTCGCCGGCTTCCTGGAGGAAGGCGGCCCGGCCTTTCTGCAACGGCAGGAGGAAGATGGAAACGAAGTAGTTCTCTTCGTAAGCCGCCCAATCGACGAAGTTGTAGGTGTTGGCGCCCGGCTTGAATTTCCTCTCGTTCATCCGGAAGACCTTGCCGCCGGTATAAACGGCCGAGCCGCGGCTGGCGCTGTAGCTCTGCTTAGCCTCGGTGGCCGTGAGGTTGCCGATGCCCGGGCCCCAGACGACGGAAGCTGTCACCGGCTGGCCGTCCTTCCAGACCCGGACGTCCGTCGTCAAGGCATAGGTCCCCCCGGTGAAGCCGAACGTCTTTTCCGCCCTGACCGAAGCTCCGTCCGAAAAGACGAAGCGGATCTCGCCCTTGGCCCCGCCGGCGAGCTCCAGTCCGGCTCCAGAAGTCTCGAAGAGGGAGGAGTTGAGGAGCGCCGCCAGGGCGTTGTCGTCGAGTCCCAGCGAGAAGGGGTAACGCCCGATCTCCGCCGCCAGGGCCGGGACCATCTCGAAGTCTTCCTTAGCGCTGTTCTTGAAGGTCTTGAGCTTCCAGCTCTTCAGGACGCCGCCCTTGTTCGACCAAACCGCCCGGTAGAGCGGCGTGTCGACGACGACGTCGGTTTCGGCCCGGCCGGCCACGGCCGAGAGGTCCTGGGGAGGCAGGGCCGCGGCCGGGGCAGGCTTGGCCTCCTCCGCGGCCGCTTTAGGCTGCGCTTGGATCGCCCCGGCGGTCCCCGGAACGGGAGTCGAAGGGGCCGCGGCCACGGGGACCGGGGGATTCAGGGGCGCCTTGTCCGGCTTGACGAAGAAATACTGATAGCCCATCAGGACCAGGAACGACAGGACGATGGCCACGATGAGTCTTTTTTCCATTCTTTCTCACTCTCAGGGTACGGGGTCGATCCCGCCCGCATGAAAAGGATGGCAGCGCAGGAGCCGTCGGCCCCCAAGGTATGCGCCCCGGAGGAAACCGTATTTCGTGATCGCCTCCTGGGTGTAGACGGAGCAGGTGGGCTGGAAGCGGCAATGGGTCCCGATGAGGGGGGAGAGCGTGAGCTGGTACAGCCTGATCAGGGCGAGGGCGACGGTTTTCACGATGATATCCGTTTTCGTAATATCGTTGTCAGCGATGAGATGTAAGAGTCCCTGAGGTCGGGCCAGGGGGCGGCCCCGGACTCCGGCCGGGTTATGACGATGAGGTCGAGAGACTCTGTCAAAAGCGACTTGTTCCTCCGGAAAAGCTCCCGAAACCTCCGCTTGACCCTGTTCCTGATGACCGCAGGGCCCACCTTACGGCTGGCAACGACCGCCAAACGTGAATGGTCCAGTCCATTTCTCCTGAAGACCAGGGTAAAATGGCGTCCCCGAAAGCGGCCGCCATCCCGATAGAGGCTCGCGAAATCGCTTTTTCGGCGGATTCTCTCGAGAGACGTCAGGCGTTCATTCATCCGACAGAAACGCGCTTCCGGCCCTTGCGCCTTCTGCTCTTGATGACTTCCTGGCCGCCTTTGGTCTTCATGCGGACTCGAAAACCATGTGTTTTCTTGCGTCTTCTGTTGTTCGGCTGAAACGTTCTCTTCATGATTGTACAGCACCTATTGAGGAGGTATGTTACCCGAACCCCTCCGGCCTGTCAAGACGTTTCGCCGGACGCGCGTTGACTCGGCCCCTTGTCTTCGGGTATAATGTAATGAAATGAAAACATTGAAAATCGGCGAGAAGGTCATCTATCCGAATCAGGGCCTTGGCGTCGTCGAGGCCATCCACGAGGAGGCCTATAACGGGGAAAGGTTCACGGTCTATAACCTGAGGATCATCGCCAACAACACGCTGGTCACGCTCCCCAGCGCCACCGCCCTGGAGATCGGGATCCGCCGGCCGATGGCAGAGGAGGCCATCCGGAAGATCTTCCAGTTCATGGGGGATGGGGACGTGGACGTCTCGACGGACTGGAAGGGGCGCTACAAGGAGCACCTCAACCTGATGAAGTCGGGAACGCTCTTCGACATGGCCACCGTCTTGAAGAGCCTCTATTACCTGAGCCTCCAGAAGCCGCTCTCATTCAGGGAAAAGAAGATGATGGAGAAAGCCAAGGAGCTCATCGTGTCCGAGATCTCCGAGGCCGTGGCCTCGCCCAGCGCCAAGATCGAAGAGAAGCTTCTGGGCACCCTGTCCCGCTCGTTCAAGACCGCCGCCAAGACCCGCATCGCCGCCTAAAGGGCCGCCCATGCTCCTGCCGGGGATCCTCCTGTTCGTCCTGTGCCTCATTCTCAGCGCCTTCTTTGCCTCGTCGGAAACGGCCTTCATCGCCGTCGATCCGTATTCCCTCGAATACCATGAGCGCCATGGCTCCAAGCGGGCCGCTCTCGCCAGGAAGATCAAGGCCCGGACGAACGAGCTCCTGGCCACGATCCTGATCGGGAACACGCTCGTCAACGCGGCCGCCGCTTCCCTGGCGACATCGGTCATCGCCAGCACCCTGCCGGAAGCGCACCGGAGCCGCGCCGTGGTCTACGCGACCGTCGCCACGACCCTCCTCCTCCTCTTGTTCGGAGAGATCAATCCCAAGACCTTCGCCGCCCACAACGCCGTCCGCACGGCTTCGCTGCTGGCCTATCCGATCAGAGGGGCCATGTTCCTGCTCGCGCCCGTGGCCAAGCTCTTCAGCCTCATGACCGGCCTCATCGTGCCCTCCTCCAGGACCGGCAAGGGCGGCCCGCTCCGCTCGCTCAACGAAGAGGAGGCGCGCATCGCCCTTCACGCCGGGGCGCGAGGATTGTCCTCGCTGCGCCGCAGGATCGTCTCGGGCGCCCTCGACATGGGCTCGCGCCCGATCAAGGAGATCATGGTCCCCCGCCCCGAGATCAAGGCCATCGAGATCGACTCCCGGCGGGATGAGGTGCTGAACACGATCCGCTCGGCCGGCTACTCCCGGTATCCCGTCTTCAGGGGGCGGCTCGACAGCGTCGAAGGCATCATCTACGGCAAGGATGTCATCGGATATCTTATAGACAATAAAGAGTTTGCCATCAAGGACATCCTCCGCAAGGCGCTCTTCGTGCCGGAATCCGCCTCGCTCGAGAAGGTCCTCCGTCAAATGCAGGAGAGGGCCGTCCACATGGCCCTCGTCGTCGACGAGTACGGCAATGTCGACGGCTTGGTAACGCTCGAGGACATCATCGAAGAGATCGTCGGCGAGATCCAGGACGAGCATGACGATCAGGCCGGGTCCTGGTACACCCGGCTCGACGGGGGGCGCTATCTCATCGCCGGCGCCGCCCCGGTCAAGGACGTCAACGCCCTCGTCGATCTGCGCATCCCGGAGAAGAAATCCTACACGACCCTGGCCGGCTTCTTCCTGTCCCTCTGCGGCCGCCTGCCGCGGGAGAAGGACTCGTACGATTTCGGCGGCTTCCGTCTGACCGTCGAGAAGATGACCAAGCGCCGCATCGCCCTCATCGAGGCCGCCCCGATCCCCCCGCGGGGCCCGTCCGAGCCATGAAGAACGTCGCCGTCAACAAGACCGTCTCGCACGACTACATCATCCTCGAGACCTTCGAGGCGGGCCTGGCCCTCGTCGGGAGCGAAGTGAAATCGGTCCGGGCCGGGCGGATCAGCCTCAAAGAATGCTACGCCGATGTCCGCGGCGACGAGGTCTTCCTCGTCAAGTGCCACATCAGCCCCTACGAGCCGGCCAACATCTTCAACCACGACCCCCTCCGCGACCGCAGGCTCCTGCTCCATCGCCGCGAGATCAAGAGGCTCGCCGGGAAGACCCAGGAGAGGGGCCTGACCATCGTCCCGACCCGCGTCTACATCGGCGACAAAGGGAAGATCAAGATCGAGATCGCCCTCGCCCGGGGCAAGCGCGAGCACGAGAAGCGGGAGGCGATCAAGAAGAGGGACACGGACCGGGAGATCCGGGCCGCGCTCAAGAACCGGTCGCGGTGAAGGCCGCGGCCAGCCGGACCGCCTCCTCCATGCTGCGGGCGTCGGCGACGCCCTTCCCGGCGATATCAAAAGCCGTGCCGTGGTCCGGGGACGTCCGGACGAACGGCAGCCCGAGGGTCACGTTGACCCCGGTGGCGAAGGCCGCCAGCTTGAAGGCGATGAGCCCCTGGTCGTGGTACAGGGCCACGACGACGGCGTCCCGTTGTCCCCTGGCCCGGAGGAAAACGGTGTCCGGGGGGAAGGGACCCGTAACGGATATTCCCTCCGCCGCGGCCTTCTCCAGGGCCGGACGGATCTCATCGATCTCCTCCCGGCCCAGCCGGCCGTCCTCGCCCGCGTGGGGATTCAGGCCGGCCGCGAGGAGGCGGAACGGCCCGCCGGGAACCTTCTCGAGCCCCCGGCGGAGGGACCGCAGAAAATCGACCAGCGCGTCCCTGCGGACCGCCGCGACGGCCTCGCCGAGAGGCCGATGATGGCTGAAGAGCGCGATCTTGAGCTCGTCCGACCAGAAGGCCATGACCGCGTCGGGATAGATCCGGGCCAGGTACTCCGTGTGACCGCGGAAGGGATGCCCGGCCAGGGCCCAGCCGGCCTTCGAGATCGGGGCGGTGACCACGGCCTGGAGCCGGCCGGCGCGGGCTCGCTCCACGGCCGCCTCGAACCAGCGGAACGAAGCCTCGCCGTTCCCGGCCGGACAAGGCACCGCCGCGAGGAACACGCCGGGCTCGGGGGGGAGGTCAGGCCGCCATTCCCGGGACGCGATCCGGATGCCGAGCCGCTCTTGCTCGGCCCCGATGACGCGAGGATCCGTGAAGACGACGTAGGCGGCCTCGGGGAATCCGCCGGCCCTGGCGAGCGTCTTGACGACGACCTCGGGGCCGATGCCGCCCGGATCGCCGGCCGTCACCCCGATCGTGGGGACGGTCATGTCTTGTCCGGGGGTCCGCCCTCGGACTCGGGGATATCAGCCACCTTGTAGATGCAGCGGATGCTCGACTTGTAGATGAGGAGGTTGGGGGCGCCGTCGCGGTTGAGCTTGATGCAGTTCCGGTCGTACCATTCGATGTAGCCCTCGACGATCTCGCCGTCCGTGTAGACCACGGCCATGGGCGTCTTCTTGTTCATCTGCTTGAGGTAGTAGTAGCTCTCGGCGAAGGTGTCCGTCGGGGGGTGCATCCGCTTGTGGGCCGCTTCCTTATCCCGTTCCTTGTCCTGGCTCATCCGTTCTTTGATCTCGGTGAGATTGGGCCGGATCAGTTTTCTGTTCATTGAAGCTTCTCCAACAGCTGGGTTGGATCGGGTCGATGACCCTTTGAAACAAGGATAGCACAGCGTGGAACTGAATGCAAGTCAATCGCTTGGAGGCGGCGGAGGCATCCGTTCTTATTTGAGGCCGGGCCCGTAGTCGGTCAGATTGATGTTCTTCGACTGGAGGTTCGTCCCCATCGACATTTCGAGGGCCGCGATGGAGACGTTGTAGGAGACGATGGCGTTGAGCTCGGAGATCCGCGCCGTGGCCAGGTCCCTTTGGTAGGTCAGGACAATATAGTTGGTGCTCTGGCCGACGCGGAATTTCTCCTCCTCGCCGGCCAGCTTCTGCTCGGCCAGCTCCCGGGCCTTGGTGTAGGCGAGGATCCTCTTGTAGTTCGCTTCGACCGCGCGGACGGCGTTCTTGATCTCGAGATAGATCTCGTCCTTCTGGTTCTCGAGATCGAGCATGGACTGGCGCAGATTGAGCCTGGCCTGGGCCAGGGCGGCCCTCGAGAAGACATTCGCCAGGGGCAGGCTCAGGGTCAGGCCCAGATTCCAATTGGGATAGGTGAACTTGAATGTCTGTTTGATGGCCCCCGTGATGCCGCCGGGGACGGTGTGATCGATGACGCCGAGCAGGGGGTCCCCGACATAAAAGATTCGGGTCCCGTCGATACCGGGGCTGGAATAAGACGCGGAGAGGTTGAGGTCGGGCAGGGTCTGGTTCCTGGCAAAGCTGAGGCTGAGGCGGTCGTTCTGGAGGCCGAGCTGGGCGATCTTCAATTCCGTGCGGTTGGCGATGGCCGCGGCCAGGGCCTCCTCCAGGTTGACCTCTCGCGGGACATAGGTCGGCTTGTCCTTGGGGACGAGCGCCGTGATGTTCTTATCCTCGTCCCCCGTGATGTGGAGCAGGAGCTTCAGCTGGTCCTCGTTGCTCTTGATCTGGGTCTCGGCCTGGATGAGGTCGGCCTCGCGGGTGGCCACTTCGGCCTGGGCGCTGAGGACTTCGATCGGCGCGAGCGTGCCGACCTCGACCGAGCGCTGGTTCTTCTCGAGCAGGTCCTGGGCCAGCTTGAGTGACTGGCGTCGCACATCGAGGTTCTCGATGCTGTAGACCAGGCTCCAATAGGCGCTCTCGACGTTGTAGACCGTGGTCATCAGCGTGGCCTTGAGGCTTTCCTCGGATACGCCCAGGTTGTTCCTGGCCACCAGGATCTCCTGGCGGTTTATCTTGAGACCGAAGTTCCTGAGCAGGGGCTGGGAGAGATTGAACGACAGCGTCGTTCCATAGCGCGGATCGATGGTGATGCCTCTCGTATTCGTCGTCGTCCGATAACCGGTGAAGCCCAGATTGAGCGTTCCGCCCGTCGGCAGCGACTGGCTCAAGTTGAGGAAGTTGTAGTTCTGCGTCTGGTTGATCGTGGCGGCGCCGGGGGAATCGAGGTAAGAGTAGGCCGCGTTTTCCGCTTTCTGCGACCGGGCGCTCAGGCTCAGAGTCGGGAAGTATTGTTCTTTGGCCAGGCTGACCCCTTCGGCGGAAATCTCGGGGCCGAGGACCTGGATGGCCACGCCGAGGTTGTCCTTCAGGGCCTTGACGATGCACTCTTCGAGGGACATCGATAGGGTTCCCGGGGCCTCCTGGCCGAAGCCGGGGGCCGCCAGGATGAGGGCGAGGGCCGCCAGCGCGAGGGTCGCTTTCAGTCTCATGATCGATCTCCTTATCTCGGACCGACGGCCCGCGGCGCGGGCCGCCGGCGGTTATTCGTATCTCAAGGCCTCGATCGGATCGAGCCGGGACGCCTTCCGCGCCGGGTAGAAGCCGAAAAAGATGCCGATCGCCGCGGCGAAGAAGAAGGACAGCAGGACCGAGTCGAGGGACACGACCGTGTTGAAGGACGAGAACATCTTGATGTTCTTGATGAGCTTGGAGGCGCCGATGCCGAAGCCGATGCCGATGAGCCCGCCCATGAGGCTGAGGACGATCGCCTCCGTCAGGAATTGAAGGAGGATGTCCTTCTCGCGGGCCCCGATGGCCATGCGCAGGCCGATCTCGCGGATCCGCTCCGTCACCGAGACGAGCATGATGTTCATGATGCCGATGCCGCCGACGAGCAGCGAGATCCCGGCGATGCTGCCGAGAAGAACGGTCATCATCTTGGTCGA
>JBAVUQ010000382.1:0-1844 GCA_049696855.1 Candidatus Aminicenantales bacterium | reverse complement strand
CTTCACAGACGTGCCGGAAAAGCTCCAGCCTTTCCTTGGTCGTCAGGCGATTCTGGTCGCAGTAAGTCGTGATGGGAATGCCCTGGACGTATTCCATGACGAAATAGGGGCGCCCATCGGTCGTCTCGCCGGCATCGAAGACCTTGGCGATCGCGGGATGGTCCATCATGGCCAGCGCTTGTCGCTCGGATTCGAACCGGGCGATGACCTGCCGGGTGTCCATGCCCGTTTTGATGAGCTTCAGGGCCACGCGGCGATGGATCGGCTTGTGCTGCTCGGCCACCCAGACCTCTCCCATGCCGCCTTCTCCGATCTTTTCGAGCAGATGGTAGGGCCCGATGGTCCGTTCCTCGACGCCGGAAGTGGTCAGGGTTCTTGTCTTGTCGTAAGGCTCCGTCTTGTCCATAACGCCCCCTTTAGGGAATCGTTATCAGGCCTTTGGGCGCAGTCGGATGGGCCGTTCGGCGCCCTCCCCCGTTGGCCAGAAGATAGCGCCGTTGGGGAGGGAAGTCAATCCGTGTCAGCGCGCGGGCCGAGACTTCGCCGGAGCCGTCGCCGCCTTCGGCGTCGCGCTGATCGCCCGATAAAGCGTCTCCAGGTCGTCGACGATCCCCGGCCGGCGCCGCTCGAGGAAGCGGATGAGCTTATCTCCGCCGCGATAAAACGTGACGCGGCTGAAAGGCGGGTTTTCACCGCCCTTGTTCTCAGGCAGGCCGACGACCTCGCGCATGCGATTCTCGAGATACCTGGCCAGGCCCTCTTTCCATTCCTGCCAGGTGAGGTAGTCCCATTCCGCGGGGGACAGCTCTTGGCGCAAGGCCGCCCTCAGGGACTCGGCCGCCGCGGCGTCATCACCGTCCCAGGCCCTGAAGAGCGCGGGATAAGACTTGACGAAGCCCGGGTTCGAATAGGGAAACGGGTATTGGAGCTCCCACATGTAGTCTTTATTCTTCATCGCCTCTCTGAAGATCGAGAGGCCCTCCTTGAGCTTCTGTTCGCAACAGTCCCACTGGGCGCAGTGCACGAACTCATGAAAGATGAAGACGTAGCCGTCGGGTTGGCTGAAGATCTCTCCGGTCACGACGCAGGCCATTCGATTTTCCCAAAACGCCAAAGGCATGGCGGCCCGGATCCCGGTGGGAATATTGAAGGAATCAGGGGCGGTCTGAGCGAGGCGATACACTCTCTCCCCGGGAACCGGCTCGAAGATATAGAACGTCTTGTTTTCGACGATGGCCACCGGATAAACCTTGCCCAGGGCCGGGTGAAGAGGCGCGAATCGGACAGCGAGGTCGAAGATCTTCTTCAGGGGAGCCGCATATTTATCGGCGACGGGGTCCTTGGCTTCTTGTCCCCAGGCGGCGCCCAAAGCTTGGGCGGATAGAGCCAGCAACAATAAAATCGAGAGCTTTTTCATGCCGGTCCCTTATTTTGAATCCTAGTCTCCACGGGATGATATTCCCGTCCTCGGATGGATGTCAATTCATGTCACAAGCGCATAAGGAAATGGCCGAGATCTCCTGGTTGACTTTCGCAAACCAGAGTTGGACAATCAGGCGAGGGAGGTGTCCATGAAATTCCATCGACGGGTCCATCTATCGTTCGCTCTATTGGTTTTGGCCTTCGTGGCCGGCCCGGCCCTGCTCACGGCCCAGAGCCTGGAGGAGAAAGTCACCGCGCATACCCTGAAGAACGGCCTGACGGTCCTCTTTGCCGAGCGCCACGGCGCGCCGGTCTTTAGCACCTTGTACGGGTTCAAGGTCGGGTCGGTCGACGAATACCCGGGCATCACGGGGACCGCCCACCTGTTCGAGCACATGGCCTTCAAGGGCACGCCCAGGATC
>JBAVUQ010000381.1:0-4095 GCA_049696855.1 Candidatus Aminicenantales bacterium | reverse complement strand
TTTGCCTGGCCCGACGCTTCGGGGAACCTCGTCGTGCCGGCCGACTATCTCTATCCCGAGCTCAACACCGCCGCCCACGCGAGCGGCGTCAAGATGATCGTCAGCCTCGGCGGCTGGGGCAACTGCGCCGGCTTCCCCGGCATGGCCTCGACGGCGGCCAGCCGCAGCCGGTTCATCGGCCAGCTGGTCGATTTCTGCAAGACCAACGCCTACGACGGCGTCGACATCGATTGGGAGTTCGTCTCCAACGATCAAGAGAAAGCCGACTTCACGCTGTTCATCGAGGCGCTTGGCGCCGCCCTCAAGTCCCAGACGCCGCCCCTCCTGCTGACCACGGCGACCCCGTCCGGGAACTATTACGGCCGCTGGATCGACTATGAGCGGCTGGCCGACGACTTCGACTTCATCGGCTTCATGACCTACGACTATCACGGGGAATGGTCCGATCACTCCGGCCACAATTCTCCCCTTTACACGCCGTCCGGGGATGCCTGCGGTTCCCTCGACGAGACCTTCGCCTACGCCCGCAGCCGCCAGGTCCCTCTGGACAGGCTGCTGGTCGGCGTGCCGTTCTTCGGCCGGTCCTTCGACTGCGGCGCCATGGGCCTGCCGTTCACGACGAGCGAGGGCTGGGACTACACGGCCATCATGGCCCTGCCCGGCTCGGAGTGGACCCGCGTCTGGGACGGCGAAGCGCAAGTCCCGTACATGCGCCGGATCGACGGCACCAAGGTCATCTCCTATGACGACATGAGCTCGGTCGGGCTCAAGTGCCAGTATGTCAAGGACAAGGCCTCGGCCGGGGTCATCATCTGGGAGCTGAGCCAGGACTTCCGCTCGGGCCAGTCCGAGCTCCTCGAAGTCATCGGGAAGTCCTTCGGGGCCGGCTCCCGCCGCGATTGACGACGGATCTCCGAGAGGTGATCATGATGAGAAACGCAGGTCCTTGCGCGAGGGCGCTGGCTTTCCTATTGGCCGCGGTGCCCCTCCTCCTCGGCGCGCCGGCTCCGGACAAGACCAAAGGCTTCTTTCCCGTGTCCGTCTGGTATTCGGGCGGCAAGGCCCGGGCGCCCATGCTCGAGACCGTGACGCCGAAATCACGGGAGGTCTGGAAGAAGGACATCGATCAGATCAAGCGGCTGGGCTTCAACACGGTCCGGACCTGGATCGAGTGGACGGCCTGCGAGAAGACCGAGGGAAAATACGACTTCTCGGCCCTCGAGCTCGTCACCGACCTGGCCGGCGAAGCGGGCCTGCGGGTCATCGTCCAGGTCTACATCGACTCGGCGCCCGATTGGGTCGGGGTCTCGTTCCCCGATTCCAAGTTCGTCTCCTCGAACGGCGTCGCCGTCGAGTCGCAGGCTTCGCCGGGCTTCTGCTTCGACCACGCCGGCGTCCAGGGGAAGATCCTGGACTTCTTCAAGGCCGCCGCCCGGGCCGTCAAGGGCAAGCCCGCGTTCTACGGCTGGGACCTTTGGAGCGAGCCCCACATCATCAACTGGGCCGAGGTCTATTACGTCGGCGACCTCGCGTCGGTCCAATTCTGCTATTGCCACTCGACCCAGGCCCGCTTCCGGGACTGGCTCCGGAGGAAGTACGGCACGATCGAGGCCCTGAACAAGGCCTGGTACCGGACGCTCACGTCCTTTGACGAGGTCCAGCCGCCGCGCTTCGGCACCATCCTGACCTTCACCGATTACATCGACTGGAAGGAGTTCATCTCCGACAAGCTGGCCGAGGATCTGGCCCTCAAGGCGGCGGCGGTCAAGTCCGTCCTGCCCGAGACCGTCGTCACCAGCCACTCGGCCGGGCCGGGGATCTTCACCCGGCCGGATTGGTCGGGGACCCCCGACGACCGGAAGATGTCCGACAGCGTCGATTTCTACGGCGCCTCGATCTACCCCAAGCACGCCTGGACGATCAAGCCCTGGTCGCCTTTCTACCGCTCCTCGGGCCTCGACTTCGTCCGGTCCATGGGCCTCGGCAACGGCGGGTTCTATATCGGCGAGCTCCAGGCCGGCTACGGCGTCTTCGGCATGAAGATGAGCTCTCCCGTCGTCGGCGCGGACACCCGCGATTGGATGTGGAGCGCCGTCGCCTACGGCGCCCGGGCCGTCAACATCTACGCCTACTATCCCATGAGCACCGGCTACGAGGCCGGAGGCTACGGTCTGGTCGAGCTCGACGGCAAGGTCACGGAGAGGGCCGAGGCCGGGGGCCGGATCGCCCGCGTCATCACGGCCAACCAGGACCTCTTCCTCAAGGCCCTGCCGGCCAAGGCCGAGATCGCCATCCTCTATAATCCGCTCTCGCACATGGTCGGCGGCCAGCAGGCTTTCACCGGCGAAGGCCAGACCGTCGGCGTCAACAACCTGAGCGAGTCCCTGCAGGGCGTCCACCGGGCCTTCTTTGAGCGCAACATCCCGGTCGATTTCCTGCACGTCCACGACCTCGGGACGCCGCGCGCGGCCGGCTACAAGCTCATCATCGCGCCCTACCCCGTCATGATGTCCCAGCCGCACGTCAAGGCCCTCGTCGAGTACGTCCGCGGCGGCGGGGCGCTCCTGACCGAGGCCCGCTGCGGCTGGGTCGACGAGAAGGGCGCCTCCAGCCCGATCGTTCCCGGCGGCGGTCTCGACCAGGTCTTCGGCTGCCGCGAGCTCGAGCTGACGCCCCTGGCCAAGACGGGTGTGATCGAGATCAAGGCCGCCGACGAAGCGTTCCCGCTGCTCAAGCCCGGCGACAGGCTCGACAGCCTCTTCTTCGAGGAGAGTCTGGACGTCTTCGGGAAGGCGAGCCGGGTCGTGGCCGCATTCCCGGACGGGCGGCCGGCCGTCGTGGCGGCGCCGTTCGGACAGGGGAGGGCCATCATCGTCGGCTCCTTCCCCGGTTCGGCCTATCACCATTTCAAGAACCCCAACAATGGGAAGTTCTTCGCCGGCCTGGCCGATTGGCTCAAGGTCACGTCGCCGGTCAGGGTCAGCTCCTCCGTTCCCGAGGCCTTGCTCGAAGGGCGTCTCCTCAAAGGCGACGGCTACTCGCTTCTCTTCGGGTTCAACCGGGGCGACAAGGCCGTCATTGCCAGGTTCGGCGTCCGCACCGACGCGCCCCGGCCGGCGGCGATCGACCTGGAAACGGGACAAGCCGTTCCCCTCGTCCGCGAGGAAGGCCGGGCGGTCCTGGAAAAAGCCCTCCAACCTGGGGAAGTCTGGGTCGTCCGGGTAGCCGAACGATGACCGACTTCTGCGGGGCCATCGACGTCGGCGGGACCAAGATCGCCTCCGCCCTTTTCACGCGGGAAGGGGAGATTTCGGCACGGGAAAAGACCGTCATCGACAAAGCCGGGGGTGACGCCGCCGCGTCTCAAGTGAGGGACGAGATGGCCGCGTTGGCCGAGGCCGCTCGCCGGGCCGGCGGGCGTCTCGCCGCGGTCGGCGTGTGCGTTCCCGGCATCGCCTATTCCGCGAGCGGCAAAGTCTGGGCCCCCAACATCCCCGGCTGGGACCAGTACCCGCTGCTGGAAAAAGTCATGGCCCAAGAGGGACAGTCCCCTGCGGGGACAGTCCCTCCGGTCCCCCTGGTCCTCGAAAGCGACCGGAGCGCCTACGTCGCCGGGGAGGCCTGGCGGGGCGCCGCGGCGGGCGCCCGCGACGCGGTTTTTCTCGCGGTCGGGACGGGCATCGGCGCCGGGATCATCTCCGGCGGGCGGATCCTCCACGGGCACGAGGACATCGCCGGGGCGGTCGGCTGGTTCGGGCTCGATCCCGACTTCAAGCCGGAATACGCGTCGATGGGTTCTTTCGAGGCCGAGGCGTCGGGAAATTCCGTGGCCCGCAAGGCGCGCGAGCGGCTGGCCGAGGGGAGACCCTCGGTCCTGCTCGACCTGGCCGGCGGCGTCATCGAGGCCGTCACCGCCGAAACCGTCGCCGCGGCGGCCCGACGGAAGGACCCCCTGGCCATGGAGGTCGTCGCGGACGTCGTGACGTATCTGGCCATGGGCGTCGCCAACATCGTCAGCATCCTCAACCCCGAGGTGGTGGTCGTGGGCGGCGGGCTCTTCCAGGCCGCGGACCTGTTCCTCGAGCCCGTGCGCCG
>JBAVUQ010000380.1:0-5181 GCA_049696855.1 Candidatus Aminicenantales bacterium | reverse complement strand
AGGTTCTACGGCCGGGCCGGCAAGGTGTTACAGGCCGGCTTCAGCGGACGTGCGGGTCAGGACTTCTTGACCCAGGTGCCGTCGTCCTGCTGGATCCACCAGCCGGCCGGCGCGGCGGCGATCCGGCTCTCGGCGAAGATCTTCTGGATCTTCTCGATCTGGCTGGCCTCGATGTTCAAGGCCTTGGCCACCTCGCCATAGAGCTTCATCCGGACGTCGTTATCGTCCTTGACCAGCTTCCGCAAGGCGGCTTTGGCTTGAAGGTTGAGGCCGGCCTCATCGCGGATCTCGACCAGGCCGTTGTTGGTCAATCCGACCTTGCCGTCGCCAAAGTAGGGCATCAACGCCGCAAGGTTTGTGGCGCTGGCATCCTTGAGAGCCCGGATGGCCGGATTGGAAACCGTCGTCTCCTGCTGCGCGAACGCGGCTGGAACCAGAGTGAAGGGGGCACGCTGCGGCGTGACGGCGATCTTCTTGATAGGCTCCTGCCCGGCCTTCTCGGCCGCTTTCTGTTGGATCTCGGATTCGATCTCCGAGGCCGCCTGCTTGACGGCCGCCTCGGGGAAATAGATGTTGACCGTGACGCAGGCCAGGACGAAGACAAGGCCCGCGCCGGCGGCCGTCCAGAGGGAGTATCGTTTTCTCATGGTGTCATCCTCCTCGTGATGCGACGTTATTTCCCGGATTGGCCGACCCGTTTGAGCCGGCTCGTCATTTCCTTGAAGCTGATCGATTTGTCGGGCTCGCGGTTCACTACACTTATACCAAAAAGCGCCGGTTTCTTCACCAGGTACTCGGTCCCGCCTTCGTGGATGGTGCCGTTGAGGGTGAAGGTGTCGTTGTGGAGGGTGCTGACGATGCCGAGCTTCTGGTAGCGGAAGCCGCGCATGAAGCGCATCCAGAAACTGCTCGTCCCGCCGGAGGCCTGCTGGCCCGTGCTGAGGACGGTCAGGTTGTCCACGGCCTTGAGGCTGAAGGTCTGCGAAACCCCTTTGCGGGGCACGGATTCGATGCGGAAAGAAAAGCTCTCCGGTTGGCCGTACGAGATGACAAGGCCGCGGATCTCGCCGCTGACGATCCCGGTCACCTCGCCGAAGGGGACTTCGTTCGTGAGCTTCTTCATGTCGAGGTCGACAAGGTCGATATCGAGCGAGATCGAGCGCCCGGCGGTGAACGGCTTGGAAACGGCCAGGTCCCGGAGGACGATCTGGCCGCCGAAGACGCTGGCCTCGCCCCGGCCGGCGATGGCGATCTTGTCGGCGCCGATGTCGAGCCGCGGGAATTCGGCCTGGAACTTCCCGGTCAGCTTGAACTCCGGCGACTGGACCGGGAACTTCGAGATGTCGATGTCGCGGAGGGCGAGGGAGCCGACCCCGTGAAAGGAGCCTGAGGCGGGATCAAGGCGGAAAATCGTCTCGCCGAGCTCGAGCCGCCCGCCAAAGAGGTCCAGGGCGAGCGGTTCGATGGCCAGGGCGTTGGCGCCGGCGCGGACAGAAACGTCCACGGGCTTCAGGGTCAGCAAGGGATTCCGGAATTCGTCGATGCGGATGTGCCCCGACTCGGGAAGCGGCAAGGCGGGGGCGGCGGCGCCGGCGGCCGCGGTCGTGGAGTCATAAAGGATGGGCACGTCGGCCGAGATGCCGAGGAGGAACGTCTTCGCCAGAGGCTGTTCGACGTTCATGCCGGCAAGCTTGATCCGGCCGCGGACCGAAAGGGCGTCACCGGTCTTGCGGAGGGCGAGGGTCGCGCCGAGCGTGCCCTCGAGCTTCATCCGCGCTTCCTCCGAAGCGCCGGCCTGGCCGTAAAGGGAGTAGAGCGGGCCAAGGCTCAGGCGCGACTCGGTGGCCAGGTCGAACGCCGGCAAGGGGGCGAGTCTGGCCGTGCCCGTGATGTTGATCGAGCCGACCTCCGCCAGGAGGATTCGGGCGGCGAGACCGTCGATCGCGCCCGAGGCGGTCTCGAAGCGGCCGGCGGCCGTGAGCTTGAGGGGGTGCTTGGCCCAGGCGACATAGATCGACTTCCAGAGCGATTCGCCCTGGCTGATGTCCAGGCTGCCACTGAACGAAAGGCCCTTCGACGGCGATCCCGTCCCCTCGAGCTTGAGGACGGGGTCGAGGCCGTCTCCGGCGATCGTGAACGACGGGTCGTTGAACTTGGCTCCGGCAAGGGAGATCGTCCCCGAGTATCCCCAATCGCCGCCCGCTCCCGCGGGGCGGCGGCCGGAGAGCGAAAGGTCCATCGTCCCGCCGAGGTCCCAGCCGGCGAAGCCCGCCGGAATGAACGGACCGGCCATCGCCCTGAGAGCCGGGAGATCGAGACCTCGGCCTTCGAAGCGGAGCTCGGAGGGGGCGCCTTTCCCCAAACCGTACCGGCCCGAAAGCCGGAGGGGCGGGAGGCCGGGAAACACGGCTTCGAGCGAGGTCAGGACGCCCGCCTTGCGGACAAGATCGAGAGTCCCCTTGGCCGTGAGGGAGGCCTTGTCGAAGGCGATCTTTTTCCCCTCGGAGGCGTCGTAGGTCAGGCCGGCGAGCCGGGCGTCGAGGAGGGTGATGTCCGCGCCCGATTTGGTGGCCGAGCCGACGAGGTGGATATCGGAGCCGGCGACGGTCAGCCCGGATAGGGCAACGAGGCCCAGGGAGGAACGGATGTCCGCCGAAAGCCGGGGCTCCTTGGATGTGCCGGCGGCGTCGATCCGGCCGGCGGCACGGACCTGAACGGGGCGGCCGGCGACCACGGGGGCGAGTTCGATGCCCTCGAGCGAGAGGGAGGCCGACAGGTTATCTTTCGATCCCCGGTCCGAGCGCTGGAGCATGTACTTGCCGGCGAGCTCGGCCCGGCCGCGCAAACCGGCCGACCGGAGCCCGGCGGGCAGCCTGGAACCGAGGAGGTCCGCCGCGGCGGCGAGGTCCTCAAGACGGACGATGGCCTGGGTCTCGAGGAAGATGCCGTAGCCCGATTTCCCCCTGAACGTGCCTTCGAGATCGAGGAGGCCGGGGGAGCCGATCTTCAGGCGCGACACGGTCAGCTCATGGGCGGACTTGTCGAGGCGGCCCGTGACGGCCAAAGACAGGCTGTCGAGCGAATCTTCGATGCCGCCGAGAGTGAATCGCGCCTTGTTCAAGGCCAACGAGGTTTCGACGCTGAAGGGCGACACCAGGCCGAGACGGCCGGAGGAGCTCAGTGCGGCCGACAGGATCTCCGATCCGGCCTTGTCCTTGAGGGCAAGATCGCCCCGGCCGATCGAATAGGCGACGACATCCCTCGAGGTCCCCGGCGTCAGGGTCAGATCGAGGTTTTGGACCTCGACCAAACCGGCCAAGAGGGCGAACGACAGGCTGGCGTCCGTCACGGCGATGCGTTTCGTCCAGGCCAGGGTATCGGAGACCTGGAGGAGGACCTTCTCGATGTCCAGAGGCTCCTCGGACACGGCCTTCTGTTGAAGCCGGAACGAGAGGCCGTGGGCCTCGATCGTTTCGAATGCCGGCTTGGTGCCGCGGACGAGCTTCCAAAAGGCGCCCTTCGCCTCGACGCGACCCAAGGATAGGCCCAGCTTCTGGAAGGCATCTTCCTGGCCGAGCTCGAGCGAGTCGA
Source organism: Candidatus Aminicenantales bacterium (assembly GCA_049696855.1). Lineage (GTDB taxonomy): Bacteria > Acidobacteriota > Aminicenantia > Aminicenantales > Saccharicenantaceae > RBG-16-66-30. Next base: position 1,590 of record JBAVUQ010000380.1, on the reverse strand, counting down.
GGGTGACGCGGAAGGGAAAGACGGAATAGTCGAGCCGCCCGAGACGGGCCGTCGTCCCGGCCGCCTTGTTGAGGCGGCCCTGAATGATGTTCCTGACGAGCGGCTTGTCGAAGAGGGCGAGAAGGACGGCGGCGAGGACGAGGAGGACGATGACGCCGAGAACAAGGCCCGCGATCTTGAGCGTTCCCCTCAGCGCTTTCTTCATGGTCCCGTGGGTCAATTATAACACCGTTTAGTCGTGCCGGCCTTCAGAAGGTGGCGGACCTTCAAGAAGGGGTCAAACCTTAATTCTTATAATTTTCGTCCAGGCGGAACAGCATGGTGCCCAGCAAATTATAAGAATTAAGGTTTGACCCCCTCTTATTTAGGTTTGACCCCTTCTTATTTATCAGAGGAGACCAGGGTGACATGACCGTCGAAATCGGTGACGACCACGTCCCTGCCGCTGAGCGGGGTCACGGTGTTGATCAGGGTGACGCCGACCCGGTGTTTCCACTTGATCGCTCCCGTCGCGGCGTCGAGGGCCAGGACGAGGCCGTTCTTCGTCCCGTAGAAGACGACGCCGTCCTTCTCGACGAGCATGGCCGAGTTGATGTCGGAATCGAATCCGGCGTCCGTTTCCCAAACGGCCTGGGCATCCTCGGCGGCCGCGGCGAGCGCGGCGATGACGCCGTCGGTCGTGCGAATATAGACGCGACTGCCGTCGTCCGAGACGCCGATCGATTCCCTGACGGCCCAATTGTCGGTGCCCCAGAGCTCCCGTCCCGTCCTCAACTCAAGGGCCGCCATCCAGGGATTGGGCGTGACGATGAAGGCGCGTCCGGATCCCGCGACAGGCCAGCAGGCGGCCGGCGAGTAGAACGCGCTCTCCTGTTCTCCCCTCCATGTCCAGACGGGCTGACCGGTCAGGCGGTCAAGGGCGTACAGCCGGCCGTCCCAGGCGCCGAAGACCACCAGGCCCGCCGCGACGAGCGGCTTCGTCTCCACGAATCCCTCGATCCCCTCCGCCCTCCAGGCCAGCCGGCCGGAGGCCAGGTCGATCGCGCGAAAGCCATGGTCGCCGGCCCCGATGTAAGCGATGCCGTCGACGATGCGCGGACTGGCCACGACCGGGCCGCTCGTCACGAGCTTCCACAGGGGCGTTCCGGTCCGGACGTCGAGAGCATAGATCCTTGCGTCGGTGCTGCCGAAGACGACCCGGCCGCCGCCGACATCGGGGGTCGAATAGATCGGATCGTCCGTCTTGAACTCCCAGGCGATGCTGCCGTCGGCGCTGCGCAGAGCCCGGACCGCCCCCGAGGCGTCGGCGAAGACGACCGTATCGCCGGAGACCGCGGCCGACGAGGCGATCGTCCATCCGGCGTCGAAGCGCCAGCGTTCTTTGACTTGAGGATAAAGCTGGTTGACGCTGAAGTCGGGCCGCGGCGGGGGCGCCTGCTTCGCCCCGCCGCCGGCGGCGGGCCGGCCGGCCGCGACGACCGGCAGTCCGCCCTTCTCGAGCTCGATCCTGTGCCACGTCGGGAGCATCCGCCCCACAGTCCGCTCCGTAAAGGTCATGGCCTTGACGCCGATCTCGACAATGTTGTAACC
>JBAVUQ010000379.1:0-1893 GCA_049696855.1 Candidatus Aminicenantales bacterium | reverse complement strand
ACCAGGTTGATCTTGAGGAGAAGCTGGCGCTCCTCGACATAGCTTCGGATCCTCCCGAGCTCGGCGGCCGGCAGCTCGTTGTCGATCTGGGAGAGCTCGAGGAAGAGCGTCTCGATCTGGTCGCAGATGGCTTTGGCCTTGGCCATCTGGAGCGTCTCGAGCTGGGCATTGAGGTATTTCTTCTTCTGCAGGAGGTCCCGGGCCCGTTCCGTGCGGACGGCCGCCGGCACGATGGGGCCTTCGCCGGCCGATTCGAAGACATCGAGGAGCACGTATTGGCTCTTCTCCAGGTAATCGAGCGTGTTCCGGCGGGCCATCTCACGCTCGGCCCTGACCAGGAATTCCCCGGAGGCGTGATAGGCGCCGTCCCGATCCGCCGGGACCCCGGGTGTCCTCAGGGCAAAGTACATGGCCGCGGCGCCGACGACGAGCCCGGCGGCGAGCCCGGCCATCACGGGCTTCATGCTGAACGCGGCCAGCCAGGCCCACGGACGGGGGGCCGGAGCCCGGCGCGCCGCTCTGTCGCCGGCGGCCAGGGCGCGGTCGGCGATGACGGCCGGCAGGGCCTCCCAGTCGATCGAGGCGGCCGCCTGGCGGATCTCCGACCTGACCGCCTCCGTCTCCTTGAGCAGCCGGTCGATCGCGTCGGCCTCGGCCCGGCGCTCCGGGTCCTTCCCGATATGTTCGCTCATCGCCTGTCTCCTTGCCTCATCCATGTCTTCCGAGAGGAGGTCCGCCCAATCCGCCCCGGTCAGCTTCGATCGGCTCATGGTTCGATCCCCAACACCGGCGCCAGCCGCTTCCGGAGATTCTGGACGGCTTTGAAATGGAGCGACTTGGCCGTCCCGATGGAGATCTTCATCGTCTCGGAGATCTCGTTGAACTGGAGCTCGTTGTAGTGCCTCATGACGAAGACCATCTTCTGCCGCTCGGCCAGCGTGTCGACGCACCGGGCGAAGGCGCCGCGGAGGTCCGCGGCGGCCGAGTCGCCGTCACGGTCCGGCTCGGCGGCGATCGGGATCTCCTCGACCGGCTTGGTCGTCTCGAATTCCCGCCGCTTCCGCTGGTGCTTCCTGTAGCTGTCGATGCTGATGTTCTTGGCCATCTGCAGGAGCCAGCCCTGGAAGGATCTCCCGGGCCTGTAGAGACCGGCCTTCTGGTAGAGCCTGAGGAAGGTCTCCTGGACGGCGTCGAGGGCGTCCTCGCGGTCCCTGAGGATCGAATAGGCCATGACGAACACTTTCCGCTGGTAGAGCCCGATGATCGTCATGAACGCCTCGCGGTCCCCCGCCTGGATCCTCTCGAGGAGAGCGGCGATCTCGGCCGCCCCGACCTCTCGACCCGCGGGAACTTCACTCATGGGACCTCATAGCCTTCAACGAATGGACGACCCCTAAAGTTTACTCCAGTTGGCAGGAATATCCGCGTTTTCCCCTGAAAGAGGCAGGGCCGAAGAGTTGTGGGAGGTACTAGGCCAGTCCCTTATACAGATATTTCCCAGAAGTACGGCTCCGAGACGCTCCGCCGTACTTCTGACGGTCGCTGCCGGGAGTCCGCTCCCTGCCGGCGGTTAGAATCGCGAAAAGCCTCCGCGGTCGCCGCCGCCGCCAAAGCCGGGACGCCGGTCGGAGCCGGGCCTTTCGGCCCGTGGGCGGGCATCGTTGACGATGAGCTTGCGCCCGTCGAACTCGGTGCCGTTGAGCTTGCCCTTGGCATCCTGGGCGGCCTCCGACGTCGCCATCTCGACGAAGCCGAAACCGCGGCCTTGCAGGATGTTGACCGAGGTAACCTCGCCATGCTGCCCGAACAGCTGTTTCAGAGCGTCTTCGGTGGTCCGGTAGTTGAGGTTACCGACATAGAGCTTTGAAAAAGGCATTCCCCATACCTCCTGTC
>JBAVUQ010000378.1:0-11633 GCA_049696855.1 Candidatus Aminicenantales bacterium | reverse complement strand
CAAGCCTACGTCACGACCAAGGACGGCAAGCCGGTGACAGACCTGACCGCGGCCGATTTCGAGATCACCGACAACGGGCAGAAGATGCCCGTGACCCAGTTCGAGAACCACGGCGTGGGAGGGGACGACATCGCCCCGGCCGGCTCCGTGGCGGGGTCGCGGCTCAACCGGAAGTTCTTCTTTTTCTTTGATTTCGCCTTCACAAATCCGCGCAGCGCCCGCAAAGCCCGGGAGGCCGCCCTCCACTTCATGGATACCGCGATCAGGCCGGGCGACGAACTCGGGGTCCTGTCCTACTCGCCCATGCGCGGGCTGACCATTCACGAATACCTGACGACGGACCACGCCCGGATCCGCGACATCGTCGATGCCTTCGGCTTGCGGACGGTCGCCGGGCGCGCCGAGACGCTGACGAATCTCCTCTACGCCGACGAGCTCAGGCACATGCAGAACAGCGGCTATCCGAACCCGGCCGGCGGCGCCTCCCAGCCGGCCCAGGGGCCGGCCACGGGCGGCAATCCGGCCGCGGACGTCTTCTTCCAGGAGCAGGCCCGGGGTCAGACCGCCGGGGTCATCGATGAGGGCCGTCGGCAGGGATACGCCGACCAGGCCCGGCAGTTCGTCGAGACCTTCGCCAACCTGGGACGGGCCATGCGCTACATCCCGGGTTGGAAGAACCTCATCCTGTTCTCGTCGGGCATCAGCCGGGCCCTGATCTATGGGAGCCGGCGCGGCCTGGACGTCCCGAACATGGACGCGAACAGACCGGACCAAATAATAGCCGAGCTCAATGCTTACGACAACGCCCAATCGAACACGGGCGTCCGGACCGAGTTCGCCGCCGCACTGAAAGAGCTCAGGAACGCCAACAGCCCGATCTACGCCATCGACTGCACGACGCCGGCCGGAGAGATGGATATGAATAACCCGGTCGGCACCTCCATCAGCAGCCGGGAGATCACAGGCAAGGACTCGCTCGTCCAGCTGGCCGGGGAGAGCGGCGGCAAGTATTTCAGCAATTCGATGGATACCATGGACGCCCTGGCCGCGGTCGGCGATATCACCAGCGCGTACTACGTGCTCGGCTACGGCATCCCGGCGGCCTGGGACGGCGCGTTCCACAAGATCAAGGTCAAGGTCGTCCGGCCGGGCCTCAAGGTCGTCAGCCAGAACGGCTATTACAATCCCAAGCCGTTCCAGCAGTACAGCCGCTTCGAGCGTCTGCTCCAGATGACGGACCTGGCGCTGAGCGACAACCCCCTGACCCAGCTCCCGGCGGACGCGGCCATGGCCGTGATGCCGGTCGTCCTCGGCGACCGGCCTCATCTCGTCGCCTACGTCGAGCTCCCGAAGGACGCGGCGGCCGCGGTCATCGGGAAGAGGTCCGACGCCTATTTTCTGATCTACGATGAGGAGCGGGGGAAATCCGCCGTGAAGAGCTTCCGCTTGAAGCCGCCCGCGGGAGGCCCCGGCGACGCTCTCGCCGTCTTCGCCGTCCCCGCGAAGCCGGGCCGATACTCTTGCCGGATCATCGTCCAGAACGCGGAGACGGGCGTCGCCGCCCGCGGCTCGGCCTCCATCAGCTTCGCCGATCCGGCGGCCGCCCCCGTCTGGCTCGACCCTCCGCTCCTGCTGAGGGAGGCGGCCGGGTGGGCCGACCTCGGCGCGGCTCCCGAGGCGACGCTATCGAGCATTTTCGGGTATGACCCGGCCAAATACGCCCCGCTCGCGGGCCCGCTGTCGCCGGGCCCGCAACGCGTGCTGGCGGTCGTTCGCCTGTCACTGGGCATGCCGGAGGTCGAGCTCGACATCACGGCGGCGGAAGCTCAGGGGACCGTCAAGTCGGAGGTGCCGGTCGTCGTGGTCAATACGAGACAGGTGAAATCGCTGAGAACCTGCCTCATCGAGCTCACTTTCGGCGACCTCAAGCCGGGCCCCCACACGCTCACGATCCGCGCCCGGGATAAGTCCGGGGCCGAGGGGAACGAGACGACGGCGGCCTTCACCGTCAAGTAGGGTCGTGGGGGTAAGCTCCCGACGGGGTTGAGGGCGTCAGTCTTCGGATAGGCCGGCGAGCTTGTCCTGGACGCGACGCAGCTCGTCCTGGGCCTCCTTGAACAGCTTCGCCTTGAAGGCCAGGGTATCGAGGGCCTTGGTTTCACTCATCGTGCTCTTGAGGCGGTCGATGCGGATCAGGATCTCGGCCTCGCGTCGGCGCAGCCTGGCTATCTCGTCCTCGGTCAGCGGCATCTTGTCCATGGGATTCTTTCTCGGACTCCCATTGTAGACCGAACATCCCGGCCCGACAAGAAGGGGTCAAATCTTAATTCTTATAATTTTCGCCTCAGCAGGCCGGTTCAGACCGCGAAAATTATAAGAATTAAGATTTGACCCCTTCTTATCTTCTATTTCTCTAGCCGCACGGCCCGCATCTCGAAGGGGCGCAGCTGGACGGAGATCCCGCCGGCCGGGATGACGGCGCCGGCGAGCCGGAGGTCGGCCGGTTCTCCGGCGATCTCGCGGAGGCGGGCGACCGGCGTTCCACCCTCGTCGAGCCAAAGCGCCTGGATGATGACGTTCGGCCGGTCGACCGAGAGGAACGACTCCTCGAAGGACTTGAGCGGACCTTTGTTCCCGGCCGGGACCCAGGCCGCGACGAGCGGCGTGTGAACCTCCCAGCCGAAGCGGGTCGACGAAACGCGGTCGGAGGTTGACGCCGTGCCGGCGGGCGGCGCGCTCGTCAGACTGTAGCGGAACTCGACCAGCCCTTCCTGGCTGGCCTTGAAGTTCGTCATCCAGTAGTTGTTCATGGCATAAGAGAAGACCCAGGCGTTGGCCGGGACGAATTTCGTCTGCCATTTCCCCGTGTTGATGTCGCCGAACTGGATGAGCGGCGCCTCGACCGGCGACCAAACGACCCGGGCCTCTTTCCCGGAGAACTCGACCCAATGTTGGGTGGTCTGCCAATCGAGCGTCGTGCCCGGAAGCTGCTCCGCGCCCGGGGCCATATCGGCGCCGGCGATCTCGAAGCGCACGCCCGGTGCGTCCGCGCCGGGCCCGACGGCGAACGGGAAGGCGAAATAGACGGCCTCGGGATCGAAGGTCTCCTCCTTGCTCAGGATATTGATCAGGTCGATGCGCTTGATATCGTCGTAGAGGACGACGCGCTGCTCGAGGGCCGCGCACATCTGGGGCGCGCTCCTGATGACGAGGTTCGACATGATCGGCCCGCGCTCTCCCGCTTCGACCTTCGACGTCTCGGCCGTCGAGCGATGGAACACCGCCCGCTTGGTCATGTCGTCGACGGCCTTCCGCCCGCCTTCCGGCTGCTCGTAGATGTAGGCGTTGAGCGGCCACGGACAGGTCCGGTCGACGAGCTCACGGCCGAGCTCCTTGTCGAAGAGGCCGGCGATGCCGCCCGTCCGGGGGTCGATCGTGACCCGATAGAATCTATTCTCGATCGTGCCATTCCGGTCGCCGGCCGCCGGTCTCTCGGCCGTGCCGGTCGCCGCGGTCGTTCCTCCGATCTCCACGGCAAAGACCGCGTAGCCCATGGCCGGGACGTCCTTGGCGAGGACGAGCAGGGCGTCGTCACCCCGCGTCTGGAACTTGGCCTCATCGCCCGTGCGCCGGTCGATGACGCGGAGCTTCCCCTTGGCCTCGCGCAACGGCCCGGCCGGGAGGGTCAGGCGGACGAGGTCGGTCCTCGCCCAGGAGAGCGGATTGAAGACGGCGAACTCGTGGTCGCCGCCGGCGTTGACGAGCCCGGCCAGCGCCTCGGTGCCGCGGCGCAGAAGTGTCCGTGACGTCTCCCTCGCGTCATACGCGAAGCTGCTCTTCGCGGCCCACTGGCCGCGGGCCAGCTCCGACCAGGGCGCGTCGATCGAGTTGTAGGCGCCCCAGGTGTGCTCGTCGTAGAGCATCGACGACGCCTGCCCGGCCCGGATCTCGCCGGCCGGGAAGATGAACGTTCCGGCCGGGCCGAGCCTGGCCGCGAGCGCGGAAATCTTTTCCGCCGTGAGGATCTCGTTGTGGGCGATGCGGTTGAGCCCCGTCTCGAAGGCCGTCGAAGCGACGCCGTCGGTCCAATAGTCCGGCCAGCCGAGCTTGTGGACCGGAAGGATCGCGCCGTACTTCTTCTCCATCTGCTCGAAAAACTCGCGCATCGTGGCCAGCCTCATCTTCGGCGAGACGAAGCGCTCGTTCCACTCCTTGACCCGGTCGGAAAGCCCGCGGCCGGGCGGGCAATTGTCGGTCACCCAGGCCCCGACGTTGAAGGCGATGATGTCCTGGGGATAGTCGCCGCGGGCTTCGAGCCTGGCCAGGTACTCGCCGACCTTGGGAGCGCTGCGGTCGACCGCCTCGTGGAGAAGCAGCTCATAGTTGCCGAAGAGGTAGTGCTCGCCGTTCCAGTGGAGGATGCGGCTGCCGTCGGGGGACTCCCACCAGAAGGCGTTGGGCCGGACGAGCGGGGCCCGCGACCGGGTCTCGTTGATGCCGCTGGCGAAGTAGCGCACGCCGGCCTGACGGAAGATCTGGGGCAGGGACCAGGCGAACCCGTTGACGTCGTTGTTCATGGCCGAGCGAAGCTCGAAGCCGTAGCGGCGGGCGAGCTCCCGGGCCGCGTCCAAGGTCCGGACGACCTCTTCGTGGGCGAAACAGTCGGAGAGCTGGAGATAGAGCGCCGACAGCTCGACCCGGCCGGCCTTGATCAGATCCACGAGGGCCTTGACGTCCGCTTCGGGGCGTGTCCGGACGAAGTTCTCCAGGGCCCAGGTGATCTCGATATTCCAGCGGAACTTGGCGTCATCGGGGTAGCCGTCGGTCTCGCGGCAGTACTTGATGACGGAATCGAGGTATTCGACGTGATTGCGGGCGACCCGCGACTGGAGCTCGGTGTAGCCGATATCCGTGTGGGAATGATGAAAGAGATAAACGCTCCAGCGGCGGGTGGGAGCCAGGGTGATCTCGCGACTGAGCGACGTGGGCGCGCCGGCCGCGATCCAGCGGACCTCGAACCGCGCCCGGACCGGCTTCACGGGCTCGGTCAGGCGCACGTCGAGGCTGTTCTTTCCTGGGACGAGGCGGAAGATGGCGGGATCCGGGACTTGAAGCTTGCCGTCGATAAAGGTCTTGACCGCGGCCTCGACCCGGACATCGCCGGGCACGTCCACGGCGAGACGGACGATCCTCTTGGCCGCCGTCCCATCGCGGACAAGGAGCGCGGTCGGGAGGACATCGAGCCCGGGTTTTTCGAGGGCGGCCTGGGCCCTGACCGGGGGCTCCGTGGAGCGGGCGAATGCGGGGACGACACCTGACAGGAGCGGGGCGGCGACGAGCGCTCCCGAGATCGCGGCTAACGTTCTCAAAGAGACGGCGTTTCCTTTGATCATGGGTCGTTCTCCTTGACCGTGCGACCGGCCGCGGCGACCGCCGGGTCCGCGAGGCTAATCTAACATGCGCGGGGATGGCCGGTAAAGAGCGCGGGGCCGGCGGTTTGACCGCCCGCGGCCGATATGCCATCATAGTCGATCGAGGTCCCATGATCGGTCCGAACAAGATCGCAACACCCCTGTTGGCGCTGGCCCTGGCGGTCTCTCTCTCCGCCGCGGCCGGCGCCACTCCGGCCTCGTCCGGAAACCGCTCCGCCGAGCCCCAGAGAAAGGCCAAGGCGTCGGACGAGAAGGATCCTCAATACCAGTACGAGAAGGGGGTCATCGCCCTTCGCTATGGGCTGACCGACGAGGCCGTTCGCTACGGCAAGCTGGCCGTCTCTTTGGACCCGGGTAACTTCAACGGCTGGAACCTTCTTGGCTCGGCCTATTACACCAAGGGCGAGTTCGCCCTGGCCGCGGAGGCCTACGAGAAAGCCGTCGTGATCAGGCCGGAGGCCGCCGAGGTCCAGAGGGACCTGGGGCTGACCTACGCCGAGCTCAAGGATGTGGGAAAGGCCGAAGCGGCCTTGAAAAGGGCCTACGGGATCAACGGCGGATACGAATCGGCCTACCATCTCAGCAAGCTCTACTACAACGCCGGCCGGTTCGAGGAGGCCCTGGACTACGTCCTCAAGTCCATCCAAAAGAACGGCAAGAACGCCGGGGCCTACAATTTGAAAGGGGTCGTCCTGAACGAGCTCAAGCGCTACGCTGAGGCCGCCGGGAGCTTCCAGGCCGGTCTCGTCCTCGCGCCCGATGATATCGGCCTTCAGATCAACCTGGGCATCGCCCTGCTCAACAGCGGCGAACCGTCCAAGGCCAGGGCCGTCTTCGAAGCGGTCCTGCCCAAGATCGAGCAGGACGTGCTGAGGAAGCGGGTCGAGGACTATATCAAGGCCCTCAGGGACGCCGGGAAGTAGGCGCGGCGAAGGCCGTTCAAGCGGGCGGGTCGACGTGCTATGATGGAGACATGAACTGGGTCATTGTCCATAGGTCCAACGGGATCACGGAGGCGGAGATCCTCAAGAACATGCTCGAGTCGTTCGGCATCCCCGCGCGGGTGAGCGCCGAAGCCTACGGCAAGGTTCTCGGGCTAACCGTCGACGGGCTGGGCGTCGCGTCCCTTCTCGTCCCCGCGAACCGGGCCGCGGAAGCCCAGGACATCCTGGCCGAGCATTTCACTGTCGAGGCCTGAGGGGGCCGCATTCGTGAGCCGTGCCGAGGGGATCCCGTCCCCGAAAGGACGGAGTCTGTTCGAAACGTTCCGACGGGCCGCACGTCTTATGGCGTAGAGACGGATGAAGACGTGATCTCATTCGACGAGCTCTACGACATGCACCGGAACGACATCTACAGATTCGCCTGCGCCCTGACCGGGGACACCCGGGACGCCGAGGACCTTTTCCAGGAGACATGGCTGAGGGCGGTCAAGGCCGTTCCGGGGGGACGCGGGCAGGAGGGGAGCGACCCCAGGGCCTGGCTATTCACCATCGCGGCCAATGCCCATAAGGACCTGCTCCGGAAGAAGCGGATCCGGCGGCTCTTCCTCCTGGAAAGAACAAAGTCCATGGGCGACCGGACGGCCGACGCCGACCTGGGCTGGGACGTCCCGGGGCAACCGGGACGGGACGGCGCGATCAGGTCTGACGTCAGGCTTTGTCTCCGCCGGGCCATCGCGCGCCTCCCCGGCCGGGAGCGGCGGGTCTTCGTTCTCAAGGACATCGAGGGTTTCAAGCACGAGGAGATCGGCCGCGCGCTCGGCATCCCCGAAGCCACTGTCCGGACGCTCCTTCACCGGGCGGTCCGGAAGTTAAGGAAGGAACTGGCCGAGTTCGGGCCGGCGAAGGAACCGGGCCAGGTTTTCGAGGAGGGACGGCCATGACGACCACGCTGAGCTGCCGGGACGTCGAGCGCCTGATGATCGCAGGCGAGGATCGGGAGCTCTCGATGGGAGAGCGGCGCCTCGTCGAAGACCATCTCCGGGGATGCGGACGGTGCCGGGGCTTCGAGGCCGACCGGACCTTCATCCGCGAAGAGATCGCGGCCGTTCGCTGGCCGGCGCCTCCGGACAGGCTGGTCCGCGGGACGCGGCGGATGGTTCTCGAGCGCGGGCCGGACGCCCCGGCGGCGACCGTGCCGGGGTGGGTCCTGATCGCAATGGCCGTGGTGGCCATCGTGACGGGCCTGTGGCTGGCCGTCTCCCTGGCCGACGTCACTCCCGACATGACCCTGGCCGACCTTCCCGCCGCGGGGCTGGCGGCCGTTTTCATCATCGTCCAGAACGCGCTCATGCTCTTCTTCGCGCCGGTCGTCCTGCGGGCGGGCCGGTCGCGGCGGAGCGCGTCAGAGAGTTCTTGATCCCTAGGAGGTCAACTTGACGAACACGAACAATGGAAAGACGATCGCCCTCGTGATCATCGTTGTCATCCTGGCTCTTTTTGCCTTCAGGTCGGTCTTTTTTCTGCTTCCCTTCGGCGTTCTCCCCGGCATCTCGCGTTCCGTCGGACATCTGGGGCCCTCCGTCAGCAGCTGGCTCCACGGGTTCGGCGCCACCGGGAGGCTCGCTTTCTTTCTCCTCCCGGCCGCCCTCATCGTGCTCTGGGGGGCCGTCCTCTTCTGGGTTTACCGGGACGCCGAGAAGCGGGGCATGAGCGGCATCCTCTGGCTGCTCCTCGTCCTCATCGGCAACGCGATCGGGCTGCTCATCTACGCCATCGTCCGCTCCGAAACGCCGGTCCGGGAGCAGGCGAAGGCCGGCGCGGCGGAGGCGGCCTGTTGCCCGCCCGAAACCTGCGCGGGTTGCGGCAAGCCTCTCGCCTCGGGGCACATCTTCTGCCCCTACTGCGGAAGGAGCCTGAAGGCGGCCTGCCCGGCCTGCGGCAAGCCGGTCGAACCCGGATGGAAGGTTTGCCCGGTCTGCGGCGCGAACCTCGACCCCGGCGCCGCCCGCCAGGTTTAAGAAGGGGTCAAACCTATTTTTCGTTACTTTGGAAAGCCGACATCCTTGTCGAAAAGTAACGAAAAATAGGTTTGACCCCTTCTTTTTTTCTTATTGATCTCGATCCTGTCGATGGCCATGGGCGGTCCTCCGCGTTCGCGATTCCCGCCTAAGATAATAGAAAGAGATTCCGCTTGATAAGCCCGCGCCTTGTGCTATTGGGCCGGATACGTGGCCATCGAGAAGACCTATCGCGGACGCATCCCCATGACCCTCGTCCGCCTGACCGACAAAGGCACGGCGGCGTACAAGGCCTACCGGGCCCGCTTCAAGAAATTCCTGGAGAAAACGGGTTGATCCCGGACCAAGGAAGAAATTGGAGGCTCAGCCGAGCTTGACGCCCTTGCGGTGGGCCCGCCACTCATAGACGTCGATGACCCGCCGGGCCATGGCCTCGGCCGAGTATTTTTCGAGCACCGCGTCCCGGCCTTTCGCGGCCAGACGGGCGGCCAGGTTCCGGTCGAAGTGGACCTTGAGTATGGCGTCGGCCAGGGCCTTGGCATTCCGCGGCGGGACGAGGAGACCGCTCTCCCGGTGGATGATGAGGTCCCGGGCCGTTCCGACGTCCACGGCCGCGACGGGAAGGCCGCCGGCCATGGCCTCGACGAGGTAGCCGCCGAGGCCGTCGAGGTGGGAGAAGACGACGAACATGTTCAGGGCGGACAGGATCCGCGGCGCCTCCCCGCGGCGGCCGAGATAATAGCGCACGCCGTCCATGACCTCGAGGTCCCTTCCTTCACCCGTTTCGAGGCGGAGCGCTCCCTCGCCGAGAACGACGATCCTGACCTTCGGCGCCTGCCCTCTCACGATGCCCGCGGCCTCGAGGAAAGCCTGATGACCCCGCTCGTCCTCGAGCGGCAGGACGGCCCCGACAAGAAAATCCCCGGGCCCGAGCCCGAGCTCCCGGCGGACGAGATCGTCGGGCGGCAAGGAGGTGAATCGGGCGAAGTCCACGCCCGGCGGGATGACCTCGATCTTATTCTCAGGGACTCCGCCCCGGACGAGGATCGATTTGACGGCCTCCGTCCCGGCAATGACCGCGTCGAGCGAGGGGAACGGCAGCCGGCCTTCGAGCGGCGACGAGTCGGCGGGGCGGGACAGGATGCGCAGGGAGACCTGGGCCGCCGCGGCCGCGGCCAGGCCGAGCGCGGCGCCGAAGGTCTCGTGGACATGAACCAGCTTGCAGCCGCGGGCGCGCATCTCGCCGGTCAGCGACTTGCGGACGAGCCAGGCGAGCCGGCCGTGCATCCGAAGGGGCAGGGTCGGCAGATCCTCCGCGCCGGCCCGGCGGAAGATCTCGCTCGCGGGTTCGAGGACGAGATGGACCGCGATGTCCTTTTTGCGGAGCTCGCGGGCGACGTACAGGATCTGGCCCTGGCTCGCCCGCCACTCACGGCCCGCGTCGATGAGAAAGACGCTCATGGGGTCATCCTAACACAGCGAGCGGGGAAGGGAAACTGTTCCTTCCCCGCGAGCAGTCCCGAGCCTCGAGGGGCAGCGAGCCTTTGCGAGCAGTCCCGAGCCTCGAGGGGCAGCGAGCCTTTACGGGCAGTCCCGAGCCTCGAGGGATGGCTGTCCTTTACTTGATATAGTCACCCATCGAGACGTTGCGGAGCTCCAGGGTCGTGCCGGTCACTTTGGCGATGTTCGCGACGGCGATGTTGTATTCGACGAGGGAACTCATCTCGGCCGACCGGGCGCTGGCCAGCTTGTCCTGGTATTCCAGGACGTAATAGTTCGTCGACATGCCGACGCTCAGCTTCTTCATCTCGGCCTCGAGCTGCTTTTCGGCCAGTTCGCGGGCGATCCGGTAGGCGTCGATGCTCTTGGCCGCCGTCTCGAGCGTCCGGACGGCGTCGCTGACCTCGAGGAAGACCTGCTGTTCCTGGGTCTTGAGCCGGGCCTGAGCCTGTTCGAGGTCGAGCTTGGCGTAGGCATAACCCGCCTTGCCGATGACGTCGCCGAAGGGGATGGTCAACGTGACGCCGGCCGTCCAGTTGTTGTAGAGAAACTTGAAGGAGTCCCGGAAGGCCGCGCTGGCGCTGCCGGGGTCCCCGGGCACGGGAGGCAGAAACGGATTGGCAGGGTCGTAGATGAACAGCTGACCGGAGAGGCCGGGGCTGGTCTTGACCAGCTGGAGGTCGAGCTGGGGCAGAAGCTGGTTCTTGGCGAAGCGGAAATTGACCATCTTGGTCTCGATCGCCGACTTGGCCGTGTCGAGGTCGGGCCGGCGGGCCATGGCCTGGGCATAGGCCTCGTCGAGGGTGATGGCGTACGGCTTGAACTCGGGCTTGTCGGCGGGCACGAGGGCCTGGCCCGCGGTCGAGGGATCGACACCCAGGTTGAGGAGCGTCCGGAGCATGTCCTGGTTGCGCCTGACCAGGGCTTCGGCCTGGAGGATGTCGGCCTCGCGGCGGGCCACGGTGGCCTCGGCGTTGAGGACCTCGATCGGCGCCTTGGTGCCGACCTCGACCTCCCTCTTGGTCTTGGTCAGGAGGTCGCGTCCGCTTTCAAGGGCCTGGCCGAGGGTCTTGAGGTTCTCGATGCTGTAGACGAGGTTCCAGTAGGCTTCCTCGACCGAATAGATCGTGTTGATGAGGATGTCCTTGAACTGGCTGCGCGAGGACTCGAAGCTGTACTCGGCGATGATGATCTCCCGGCGGCTGACCGTCCAGCCGAAGTTCTTGAGCAGGGGCTGGGTCAGGACGAAGTTCAGCCGGCTCTGGTAGGAGGGATTGTAGCTTTGGAAGAGCTGATTGCTCCTCGAGTAATCATAGCTCAGCGAGGCCTGCAATGTGCCGCCGAAGGGGATCTTCTGGGTAATGCCGGCGGTCGAGCTCGTCGACTTGTTGATGAAGGTTGCGTCCGCCTGGAGAGGCCCGGTGGAGGCCTGTTCGTAACGGTTCGCGCTCAGATCGAACTGGAGGGTGGGCGTGTACATCTGTCTGGCCAGGGAGACGTTCGCGGAGGCCAGGCCGGGAGTGATGACCTCGGCCGCAACGTTGAGGTTGTTCTTGAGGGCCCTGACGATCGAGTCCTCGAGAGTCAGGGTGAGCTCCTTGGTCTCCTGGCCGAAGCCGAGACCGCAGAGAAGGAGAAGCGCGAGGAAGATTGCGGGAATGCGTCGCTGGGTCATGACATCCTCCGATCCATAGAATTCTGCTGCTTATTATAATACGCATTGGAGGAATTTTCGTTCC
>JBAVUQ010000377.1:0-2432 GCA_049696855.1 Candidatus Aminicenantales bacterium | reverse complement strand
TGCTGGCCCGGCTCGACCTCGGCGAAAAGGACATGATCCTGGCCCTGGCCGAGTTCGGCGGGCTCAAGGGCCTGACGGGCGAGGACCTGGACAGCTTCTGCCGGCTGTCCCGCTCCCGGGTCGAGACCCTGGCCCGGGCCCTCGAGGAGGACGGGAAGGTCCGTATCCTCGGATTCTCGCCCGTCCGGCTCATCTCCCAGGCCAGCCTCGACCTTCTCCGGGGCCGGATCGTCTCCTTCCTGATCCAATATCATAAGAAGCATCCGGCCCAGAGGGGCGCGCCCCTCGAGAACCTCGAGACCCGGTTCGAAGCGCCGCGCACGGTCCTTGTCCTGGCCCTCCGCCTCCTGGCCAAGGAAGGCCGAGTCGTCGAAGAGTCGGGCATCGTCCGGCTGCCGGACTTCCGCATTCCCCTCTCGGCCGCCGACGAGAGCACCCTGGCCGCTCTCGAAGCCATGGTGCTCAGCGGCGAGCTCGGCAGCGTCACCCTGGACGACATCCGGGAGACGCTCAAGCTCACGCCGGCGAAGCTCCAGACCCTGCTCGCCGTCCTCGCCGAGCGCAAGAAGATCGTCGAAGGGGTCGACGGGTTCATCCTCCACTCGCGCTGGCTCGACGAGATCATCGCCAAGGTCCGCGGCTCGGGGAAGCGCGAGCTCACGGTTGCCGACTTCAAGGTGATGACCGGGCTCTCGCGCAAATACAGTATCCCGCTGCTCGAATTGTTAGACTCCATGGGAGTCACGCGCCGCAAGGGCTCGGTCCGGGATATCCTCTGATGATCCCGCCTCTCTCCTAAAAGAGCCTCACTTTGATCCCCAGCCGCAGGGATATCCCGCTCAGGTTCAGGGATGCTTTTCGAACGTCCGCCATAAGTCCGATAGAACCATCGGGGGGCACATCCCAGACGGTCAGGTGAACATATCGCGCTCCCCAAATGAGAAGATCTTCCTCCGTAAAATAATACAGCCATCCTGAGGACTCCTCGTAATGAGGATAGCTATCCTCATACACCTGGGTCGCCCTGAGGTTCCTGATTCGCGCGTATCTTCCTTGGACCTCGAGCGTCAGCGCCAACCGCGCCGTCAGGCGGGATTCGAGACCCACGCCGGCGTGCAAGCCGATGCCCGCCTTCGATTCAGTTTCCCAATAGCACCTAATCCAGCCGAGGTAGTCCGGCATGAGCGTGTTCCAGGAATTGAGCTGCTCACTGAGCTTTCCCCAAAAATAACCTGCACCGCCATAGAAATACACCTGGGTCTGGGCCCCTGGCGACAAGTGATAGTAAAGACTCAGCTTGAGAGGCGCCGCGGCCTTGAATTCGGGCCTGTAAAGATACTCGAGAGTCTGGTAATAGGCGTATTCGGGATTAACATAGTTCTTGGTGACTTTGAGCAGGCTCTCATCCAATTTATGGACCCGGGACCCGGATACGGCGATTCCCAGGGCGAGCCTCCGTCCGACGCCGATCAATAGCTCTCCTTCCCAGCCGGCGAAATAACGGCCCAGAGAATCGATGGTGCCGTCCACCATCTTATCGACGGGTCTGTCTCTCCGGATGCTCTCGAATGCCAGGTTGTTATTGAACGACCGGAGCTGAGTATTGAGGTCGCCGATGGCCAGCGATCCACCCTCGGCCGTCAGCCTTAGGCTGAACCTGGGGACCCAGCCTTCTTTCCCCGCAGGAAAGGCTATAAGGGGGAGGCCAAGCAGGAGCGTTCCGAGAACCGCGATCTTCGCCATTCCAGCTTTCCCTCTTATCTCGGCTTCTTCGTTCAGCATATCGCTTCGCTTTCTGTTTGTTCACTCCGGTCGAGGCCGGGTTGCGCGATTTCCTGCCATTCCGTCTCCCATTCCGACTTCCTCTCGACGATAAAAGACTCTTCATTATTAGATCCGTCGCTCCAAGTGAGAACGACGGCATCCAGCGCCCGGGGGCTCCCGGCCTGGTTCCGGCTCTGGTAACTCTCCTCCAATGATAATAACCGTCCAAATGCCCAAATTTTTCAATGCAGCAGCAAAATATTGTTATTTCATGGGATTTCGCCGAGGATCAGAATGTCCGGAGAGATGGGAATACGGCCTGACGATGGACAGGGTCCGCATCAGACTGCTCGAGGAAGCAGTCAACGGCCACTCCCTCGGGCCTCCGGCAGCAAGAGCTGTTTGACCGCGGAATCGCGGGTCAATCCGACGAGGAGCTGACTATTTCGGCTCTTCGCCTTCGGGCTTTTCTTTCGAGGCCTTCTCTTCCGGGCCCTTTTCGCCCCCGGCTTCCTGGTCTTCCGGCTTCTTCTTCAGGGCGGTCTTGAGCAGGTCGGCGAAGATGCCGAACTTGGGTTCTTCTTTCTTCGCTTCCTTCTTCGGGGCCGGCTTGAATTCCTCTTTTTTCTCCCGGGCCCGCTGTTCGAGGCCCTCGTCCTGCTTTTCCT
>JBAVUQ010000376.1:0-5344 GCA_049696855.1 Candidatus Aminicenantales bacterium | reverse complement strand
TGCAGGATGTTGACCGAGGTAACCTCGCCATGCTGCCCGAACAGCTGTTTCAGAGCGTCTTCGGTGGTCCGGTAGTTGAGGTTACCGACATAGAGCTTTGAAAAAGGCATTCCCCATACCTCCTGTCTCTCCCGCCTTCGCCGGCCCCGCAGCGGGGAGGCTCGGCGGTCAGAAAGCCCATTGTCCATATTTCCCGGATTGAAATCAAGCGGGTTTCTGCTATAGTTTGAAGGCCGGGAACGAGGAGCCGCCATGAAGAAATCCACTTATGTCATCCTGATCGTCCTGTTCTTTCTCGCGCTGGCCGCGGCCGGCACGTTCTTCGTCGTCGTCGAGGATCTCGGGGGGAGGGCGGTCGAGATGCCGATGCGCGGCTATCTCGAAGTGCCTCTCTCCGGCGCCATCCCCGAGATCGCGCCGCCCGACGCCCTGATCTCTTTCCTGCTGGGGACGAGGCCGCTCGCCCTGCACGATCTCTGGGAGAACCTCCGCAAGGCCAAGGTCGACGGGCGCATCCAGGCCGTCGTCCTGCGCCTCGGCCTTCTCGAGTGCGACTGGGCCAAGGCCAACGAGATGCGCGAGGCCATCCTCGATTTCCGCCGCTCCGGCAAGAAAGTCTACGCGCTCATCGACGAGGCCCCCGACTTCGACATGGAATATTTCGTGGCCACCGCCTGCGACCGGATCATCCTCCAGCCGCTGGGCTGGCTCGGCGTCAACGGCATCGGCGGCTACGTTCCCTTCCTGAAGGGGGCCCTCGACAAGCTCGGCATCCGGGCCGAGTTCGAGCACATCGCGGAGTACAAGACCGCCTACAACATGTTCACCGAAAAGGGCTTCACGCCGGCCCACCGCGAGGAGATGCAGTCCCTCTACACCGACATCTTCGACCAGTATGTGGCCACCGCGGCCAAGGCCCGTGGCAAGACGGAAGCCGAGTTCCGCGCGCTCATCGACCGCGGCTTCTTCCAGGGCGAAGAGGCCAAGTCCGCCGGACTCGTCGACGACTGCCTCTACGAGGACGAGGTCCAGGCGCTCCTCGGCCGCGACAGGGGGACGCTCCCGGCGGTCAGGTTCGAGGACTACTCGCGGATCAAGCCTTCGTCGGTCGGCCTGGAGTCGGGCCCCCATACGATCGCCCTGATCTACGCCGTGGGCACGATCATGACCGGGGAGAGCCTGCCCGAGATCATGGGCGGCTCGACGGTCGCCCGCTGGCTCCGCACGGCCCGCACCGACCCGTCCATCGGGGCCATCGTCCTGCGGATCGACAGCCCCGGCGGGTCCTCGGTCGGGTCCGACGTCATTTGGCGCGAGGTCGCCCTGGCCAAGAAGGCCAAGCCGGTGATCGTCTCAATGTCGGACTTGGCCGGCTCAGGCGGCTATTGGATCGCCATGCCCGCCACGAAGATCGTGGCCGAGCCCCAGACTCTGACCGGGTCGATCGGCGTCCTGGCGGGCAAGTTCAGCATCGACGGACTCCTGGCCAAGCTCGGGGTGACCACGGAACGGCTCGTCTTCGGGGAAAAGGCGGACGCCTTCTCGATCTTCCGGCCGTTCACCGACGACGAGCGTAAACTGCTCAAAGACGAGCTCCTCTGGATCTACGAGCAGTTCTTGACCCGGGCGGCGGAGGGCCGCGGCCTCACCCGCGACGCCGTCGATGCGGTCGGCAAGGGCCGCGTCTGGACCGGCCGCCAAGCCAAGGATCTCAAGCTCATCGACGAGATCGGCGGCCTGACCATGGCCATCGGCCTGGCCAAGAAGGAAGCCGGCATCGACGCCGGCGAAGAGGTCCGGCTCGACGTCTGGCCCCGGAAGCGCACGTTCTGGCAGTCCCTGATGGGCCGGCCGGGGCTCGGCCTCGATCTGAAGAGCGCGGCGGGCCGCGAAAAGATCCTGGAGACAGCCCGGATGATGAAGCAGACGAAGATTTGGGCCATCATGCCCTTCTGGGTCCGCCCCCAATAGGGGGGCAGTCCCCGAAGGGGGCAGACCCCAATAGGGAGCTGGCGATCGGGACTGTCCCCCGCGGGGACAGTCCCAAAAATGGAGCTTCAAAAGGCGAACGAAGAAGGGCAAATTGTCTTGAATTCGCAGATCGAGCAGCTGTGCCAATCCGGTCGAGCCTTAAAATCGCCGGCCCGGATGCCCTCGGCCGCCTCGCGGATCTTCTCCCCGGCGCGGCGGAGCTCCTTTTCCCCTTTTGCCGCGCGCCCGACGATGTCGGATTCGAGGAAGTGGAGCCGCGTCTCGAAGGGCAGCAGACCTTCGGTCTTTAGGAATGACAGGGCGTAGACGTCCATCTGCAGGCTGTCGGCGGCGGCCCGGTCGGCCTCTTTCTGCGAGGACGCTTCGGTCGTCTTGAAATCGATGATGACGGCGCCCGCCTCCTCGAAGTCGATCCGGTCGAACCGGCCCGAGAAGCGCAGGCCCCGCTCCTGCCAGCGGAAGGGCCGTTCGAGGAAGGCCGGACGTCGCCCGGACTCCTCCTCGCGCGTGGTGAACAGCCGCAGGGCCCTCTCCCCCGCCGCCTTGCGCAGCTCCTCGTGCTCCCGGCTGAGGAAGCCCTCGTTGACCCAGTTCTTCCGGTAATCCTCGAGAACGGTCTCGATGTCGACGGCCCGGCCCTTCATACGCTGCCGCAGATAAGCGTGGATGGTCGCGTGAAGGACTCGGCCGAAGACGATCGCGTGGTGGGGCAGGACGGGGACGCGCATGTCGTGGCGGAACCGGTATTTGAGCGGGCAGACGAGGTAATCCTCGACCCGGACGAAGCTCAGCCGCGTCGCACCGGCCGGGCGGACCGCCGCCGGCGTCTTCGTCTTCCCCGTCGCGAGCGCGTAACGGCGGATCTCCTCGAGGACGGAGGCCTTGAGGACGTCCTCGGGCATCTTGGGAATGTCGAGAGCTTCGAGGACGAAGGGGCTGACTTTTTTGAACCGCCGCGTCCCGTAGTCCCTGGCCCAGGTCAGATAGAGAGCGCGTCGAGCCCGGGTCATGGCCACGTAAAACAGCCGCCGCTCCTCCTGGAGGTAGTTCTCCCGCCCCGGCAGGGTCTCCTTGAGGACGCCGTCCGGGACGGGGATGCGGTCGCGCCTCTCCCGGCCGGGAAAGCGGTCCTCGATGAGGCCGACGAGGAAGACCGTCCCGAACTCGAGTCCCTTGGCCTTGTGAACGGTCAGGACGTTGACCGCGTCCTCGTCGAGCTCGGCCTCGGACGTCGCCGGGTTGTCGCCGACCTCGGCCAGCAGGTCGAGATAGCGGGCGAAGGAGCGGAGGGAATCGTTCTCGACGAGCTCCGAGAAGCCCTTGATCTTGTCGAAGAAGAGACGGACGTTCTTGACCCGGACCTCCGCTTCCGGGGTCATCGGGCAGACGAGGGACTTGAGGTAGCCGCTCTTTTCGAGGAAGGCGTAGACGACGGCGCCGGCGTTCTTCGTTCCGGCGAGATCGACGTACTCCGTGATATCGGCGAAGATGCGCTTGACCGTCGTCTCCGTCGCCGGCGCGATCTCCACGGGGCTCGTCCCTTCGGCGATCGTCCTGAAGACGCCGTGAAGACTGAGGTTCTTTTTCTCCGCGTAGCCCGCGATCCGGCTCATATCGTACGGATCGGCCTTGTAGACGTCCGACAGGGCGAGATAGAACAGGTCCCGGCTGTTCTCGAAATCCGTCAGCGCCCGGATGAAGGCGACGATGACCTTGATCTCCTCCTGTTGATAGAGGCCGCGGCTGCCCGAAAAGCGGAACGGGATCTGCTTCATGTTGAAGGAGCGGAGGTAGGGGTCGGCGTCGGCGTTGCGCCGGACGAGCACGGCCATGTCCCGCCAATCGGCGCCGCCGGCCCGGATCTCGAGGATGCGGTCGGCCGCCGCGTCGGCCTCGGTGCCGAGCGTGTCGAAGGAGAGCATGTGGATGCTCTTGCCCCGGCCCCGGGCGGCCGCGCGGAGGCGCTTGTCGACCTGGTCCTTGAACTCGAGCCGGTTCGGATCATTGTGCCGGATGAGGCGGTAGGAGGCGTCGAGGATGGACTGGGTCGAGCGGTAGTTCCGGGTCAAGACGATCCGCTCCGCCTCCGGGAAAACCTCCTCGAATCCGAGGATATTGCTGAGCGAGGCGCCGCGGAAGCGGAAGATGCTCTGGTCGTCGTCGCCGACGACGGTCAGGTTCCGGTGCCCGGCGGCGAGCATCTTGACGAGCTCGAACTGGACGAAGTTCGTGTCCTGGAACTCGTCGACGAGGATGTAGCGGTAGCGGCGGCGGAGCTCGTCGAGGACCGACGGCCGGCGGCGGAGCAGGTCGACGACGAGCGTCACCTGGTCCTCGAAGTCGATCAGGCCCTGCGAACGCAGGAGCTCCTCGTAGGCGCCGAAGACGCGGGCGATCTCGAGGTGCTTGCGGGCCGTCTCCTTCTCGGCTTCGCCCGCCGCCTTGCGGCCGAGCTCCTCGGCGTAGCGGAGGTAATCCTGCGGCCGGACGTCCTCCTGCTTCAGGCGGCGGATGGCTTCGAGGACCTCCTGGATGTGGCGGGTCGGCTGGCCGAGCGGGCGGTAATAGTCGAGGGGCAGGCGGAAAAGGTTCTCGCGGAAGAAGATGGCCTGGTCGACATCGGCCAGGAGCCGGAAATCGGGGGGATAGCCGACGTCGAGGGCGTAATCGCGGAGGACCCGCTCGCCGAACGAATTGAAGGTGCTGATCTCGGCGAAGGAGGATGTGTAGGGAACCAGGACGTCGACGCGGGCCTCCATCTCGCTCGCCGCCTTCTCAGTGAAGGTCACGGCCAGGATCTCGTCGGGGCGGGCGGCCTTGGCGGCGATGAGCCGGGCGATGCGATGGGTGATGACCTTGGTCTTGCCCGTCCCGGCGCCGGCGACGATGAGGAGCGGCCCTTCCCCGTGCAGGACGGCCCGGCGCTGGGCCGGGTTGAGGCCCTCGAGCAGGGCCCGCTCTTCCGGCTGTCGTCGATTCCTGGCGGGCCGGGGCATCTACTTCTTGACGGGCGGGGCGGCCTCGACGACGACCTTTTCGCCGGGGGCGGCCAGGCCGAGCTTCTCCCGGGCGGCTTTTTCGACGGCCCGGGGATCGTTGTCGAGGCGCTGGATCTCGGCCTCGAGCCGGTCCCGCTCCGCTTCGAGGGCGCGGATCGTCGCCGCGCGCGTCTCCAGGGTCCGGCGGGCCCGGCGGAGATCCATGACGCCTTTCTTGCCGAAGAGAGCGGTGACGATCATGATCAGAAGGACGCAGGCGACGCCGAGGACGAAGATCTTCTTCTTCACCGGACCGCCTCGAGCCCTTTTTTCAGGATGGCCTCGACTTCGCCGGCCGATTCGGCCTCGGCGTA
>JBAVUQ010000375.1:0-3453 GCA_049696855.1 Candidatus Aminicenantales bacterium | reverse complement strand
GGCGACGCCCAGGGCGAGTGCGGCCGCGATCACGGCGGCTGCCGCCGGGGTCCGCCACGCGGTTTTCTTCGGCACGGCCGGTCCGGCGCCGCGAGGGTCAGCCAAGGGATTCCGAGAGCCTTCTTTTGAGATAGGTGAAGGCCTGGCGCGGCGTCGATACGATCCGGAACAGGCCGAGATCGTCGGCGCAGATGGCGCCCTTCGTGACCATGGAATCGAACTTGATCAGGTCCCGCCAGTAGTCGCCGCCATAGAGGACGAGGGCCATCTCCTTCTTCGAGATCTTGCTTGTCTGAAGAAGGGTGACGATCTCGAAGAACTCGTCGAGGGTGCCGTAGCCGCCGGGAAAGGCGATGACCGCCTTGGCCTTGTAGGTCAGCCAGAACTTGCGCATGAAGAAATAATAGAAGGAGAAGGACAGGTCGGGCGTGATGTACGCGTTCGGGTTCTGCGGCTGGGGGAGCGAGATGTTCATGCCGATCGTTTTGCCGCCGGCCCGCATCGCGCCGCGGTTGGCCGCTTCCATGATGCCCGGCCCGGCCCCGGTGCAGACGACGAAATCCTTGCCCTTCGGCGTCTTGAGGCCGATGGCCCACTTGGCCAGGAGGTAGGCCAGCTCCTCGGCCTCCCAGTAATAGCGGTAGAAGGCCGAGTCGGCGTTGGTCGGGTCGGCCTTGGCCGATCCGAGGAAGAGGATGGTGCTGTTGATCCTGGCCTTGTCCAGCCGGGTCATCGGGCTGAGATACTCGCTGAGGATGCGGAGGGTTCGGCCCTCCAGGGACTCCAGAAACTCGGAATCGTGGAAGGATTCCTCGGGGCGCTCGATTTTCTTCATGGTCGGATCGGCCTCCTTGTCACGGGCTCGAGCGGATTCTAACAGATTTTCTGCCGTGGTTACCAGAGGATGCTGACCGGCGAGCTCCCGTGCCGGCGCTCGCGTTTTGACTTGAAGAAAGGCGTATGCTATCAATAGGCGCGAAAGGACGGCCTGATGGATAACGTGCGGACAAAGCTCGAATCGCTCGAATACCCGGGACGGCTCATCATCATCGGCGCGGCTTCCGAGGGCGGCAAGGTCGCGGTTATCTACGCCATCACCGGACGCTCGCCCTCGAGCCAGGCCCGCCGGCTCGTCCTGCGCGACGGCGGCATCTGGGTCGAGCCGACCGACGAGGCCACCCTGAGACAGGGGAACGTCGATCTCCTCGTCTATCCGGCCGTCCTGTTCGGCCGGGCGGGCCTCGCCGTTTCGAACGGCAAGCAGACGACCGACGTCCGCGACCGGATCGCGGCAGGCGCCGGGCCCGTCCCCGCGCTCGCGGCGGCCCTGGCCTCCTGGGACTTCGAGCCCGACGCCCCGATCTTCACGCCGCGGATCAGCGGCTGTCTCGTCGGCGGCGCCGCCGGCTTGAGCGTCCTCCGGCGCGGGCCTTCGGGGGAAACCTTGCGCAGCTACTTCGAGGCCGGCCCGCGCCCGGGAGAGGGGCGGCTCGTGTCCACCTACGAGGGACCGAACGCCGATCCTCTGCCCGTCTTTCGAGGCGAGCCCCGATTCGTCGACCTCGCCGGCTCCACGGCCGCGGAGGCCGCGGAATCGGCTTACCGGGACCTCGGCCCTGAGCCGTCGGGGAGGGACTTCCGGGTCGCCGTGGCCTGCGTCTTCGCTTCGCCCGGCGAACCCGACAGGCCCGACGTCCGCATCATCAACAGGCACGAAAGGACATGACACGATGAGCAAGCCCGAGCGCACCGCGCGCAGCCAGTACCTGACCAAGGTCCGGGAGGATTTCCCGGACACACTTCAAGTGGGCGAGGACACATTCGTCAAGAAGTTCCCCATGCGCTACGGCGAGAATCCCGGCTACCCGGCGGCCTTTTATCAGGAAGCCGGCGCGTCGGGACCGAATATGGCCCGGCTCGATATCCTGCAGGAAGGAACGAAAGGCCTGAGCTACATCAATGTCGGGGACATGGACCTCGGGCAGCGTCTGGCCCGCAAGCTCACCCAGGTCTTCCCCGGCCGCCACGTCTGCGTCATCATCAAGCACGAGATGCCGAGCGGCGTCGCCCTCGGCGACGATCCGGTCGGGACGTTCGAAAAAGCCTGGAAGTGCGACTCGCTCTCCAACTTCGGCGGCGTCGACGTCTTCAGCTACCGCGTCACGGCGCCCCTGGCCCGCCTCCTCGTCGAAAGCCCGCGCAACGTCGAGGTCGTCTACGCTCCCGATTTCGAGCCGGAGGCGCTCGAGGTGCTGGCGACGCGCAAGGTCCTCCGAGTGGTCCGGATGGGCGCGCCCCTCGAGGCGCCGTCCGTCGACAACGGGCTCGAGATCAAGAGGGTGGCCGGCGGCCTGCTTATCCAGAAGCGGTTCGATTCCAGGATCGTCTCGCCCGAGTCCGTGGATGTGGTCTCCGTGCGCAAGCCGACCCCCGAGGAGGTCCAGGCGGCGCTCTTCACCTGGACGGTGGCCTGCTTTACCCGGTCCAATGCCGTCATCATCGGCACCTCCGACAAGACCCACGGCATCGGCTCCGGCCAGCGAAGCCGGATCGATTCCGCCGAAGATGCCATCCGGCTCTCGCGCCGCGGCTACGGCCCGGAGGGCTGCGTCATGGCCTCCGACGCGTTCATGCCCTTCCCCGACGTCGTCGAGCTCGCCGGAAAGCACGGCATCACGGCCGTCATCTATCCCCTTGGCTCGGTCAAGGACCAGGAGGTCATCGATAAGGCCAACGAGCTCGGGCTGGCCATGATCATCACCCGGAAGCCGGGCGAGCTCGATTCGGAGCGCTGCTTCCTCCACCGGTGAGGAGGAGCGGACCCCGATGCCGCAGCGGGTCCGGCCACCCGGCCCCCGGGCGGGTGCTGCCATGAGAAAGAAGATCCTCCTGAGCCTGTGTGCCCTGGCCCTCGCCCTCGTGGCCGCCGGAGCCTCCGCTGCCGGCCGCGGGGACTCCCAGGACTACCGGGCTCTCGTCGACAGGCTCCGCGAGTCCGGCCTCTCCGCCGAGCGGGCCTTCGCCCTTCTCGAAAGGATCACCTCGGTCGGCCCGCGGCTGACCGGCTCACCCCAAGCCTCGGCCGCGGTCGATCTCGCGCGGGGCCTCATGGAGGAGCTCGGCCTGGCCCGCGTCCATACCGAGCCGGTCGAGGTCGGTCATTGGACCCGGGGGCATCCCGCCCAGGCTTCGGTCGCCGCATCGGCGTCACGCGCCGCCATCCCTCTGGCCGTCTGCGCCCTCGGCGGGAGCGTCGGCACGCCGGACCGGGGCATCACCGCCCCGATCGTCGAAGTCCGCTCTCTGGCCGAGGCCGCCTCGCTCGGCGCGTCGGCCAAGGGCAGGATCGTTTTCTTCAACAGGCCGATGGACCGGCGCACGGCGGACCCGTTCGCGGCCTACGGCGGGGCCGCCGACCAGCGCGTCGGGGGGGCTTCGGCCGCGGCCCGGTGC
>JBAVUQ010000374.1:0-2470 GCA_049696855.1 Candidatus Aminicenantales bacterium | reverse complement strand
GGCAACGGCCAGGGCGGCCGCGGGCTCGTCCGCGATCGACGCGTCGGCAAAATGGATCCAGGCGCGCCCGGCCTCGGGCGCGGCGAGCCAGGCGGCGAGAGGTCCGATATGATAGATCACCAGGAACGCCCGTCCCTTTTTCGCGGCCCTGGCCAACCCCGCGAGGGCGGCGGCATCGCGGGCGTGCGTCCGGTTGGCGATGTGGAAGTCCACGCCGCTCCGGAGAAGGTCCTCGAGCGTCTGGAAGGAGAATCCGGCAACCTCATCCGCGGCCGGAAGAGGGCCGTTCCAGAACACGGACAAATGTGTCCCGCGTTCTCGGCAGGCTCCCTGCAGGATCGCCCACTCGCCGGCCCGCGGCCGGGCTTCGTCCGAGGTGAGGATGCGGGAGCCGGCCCGGGCGAGCGATTCGACCTCCTCGAGGCTGAGCCGTCCGGTATCGAGGAGGCTCAGCCGGATGCGGCGGCGCTCCGCGTACCGGGCCGCCTCGAGCAGGGCCGTGAAGTCGAACTGGTCGTCCCGGATGACGAGGTCCTGGCGTGTGCGGACGCGGTCGAGAAGCTCGTAGGTCCGGACGACCTCGATGACGCCCTTCTCGATCGGATGTTCGCTCATTCGCGGGATTTCAAGATATACCACCCGGCCCAAGCACTGTCAAACGTCGGCCGTGAGGGCGGCTCGGAGGTCAGGCTCTCCCTCCTGGAAAAGTTTGAAGACGCCGGTCAGTGCGTCGGACTCGGCGCCAAAACAACTCTCTCGGCTTGCGCTAAGCCTCGCTCAAACACGTTTTGGCGGTTTCCACTGAAACTGCCCTCGTCCGCCACGCTGCCCGGCTAAACTTTTCCAATGTCGGGCTCGCCTGCCTTCCTCGCCGCTATTTTTGGCCTCCTCAGGAAGCGATCGTCCGTCCTGAAGTGGGCTCGCGCCTTGATATTCTCCGACGCGTTGATTATCATCGGATCGGAGTCATAAGCGGTGAAATCCTGCGTCGTGCTGTTTTCCGGAGGGCTCGATTCGACGACGGCGCTGGCCTGGGCCATCGACCGAAACGACGACGTCCGCGCGCTGACGTTCGATTATGGCCAGCGGCACCGCGTCGAGATCGCTCTCGCCCGCGAGGCGGCCCGCCGTCTCGGCGTTCCCCACGTTATCCTCAAGGTCGACCTCCGGCAGATCGGGGGCTCGGCCCTGACCGACAAGGCCATCCCCCTCCCCCGCTCGGTGCGGCTCTCCGCGCCCCGCTCAGGGCCGCCGGCGACCTACGTCCCGTTCCGCAACGGGATCTTGCTGGCGCTGGCGGCCGCCTGGGCCGAGACGCGAGGCATCCGGGATCTCGTCTGCGGTTTCCACGTCGCCGATTCCCCCGATTATCCGGATACGACGAAGGATTTCGTCAAGGCCATGGAGAAGGCCGTGCAGGCGGGCACGAAGGCCGCGTTCGGAGGCCCCAAAGTCCGGATCCTCGCGCCGCTTCTCGGGCTCGGCAAGCCGGACATCATCCGGCTCGGGCTCCGCCTCGGCGCCGACTATTCCTATTCGGTCTCATGCTACGCCGGCGACGAGCGTCCCTGCGGGATATGCTCGTCCTGCCGCTTCCGGGCCCGAGCCTGGAAGGCCGTCGGCCGCGAAGACCCTTTGATCGCCCGTCTGCGAAAGGAAGGACCCCGATGAGCTGGACACTCAAGGTCCGGGACAAGTTCTCGGCCGCCCACTTTCTCAAGGAATACAAAGGCAAGTGCGAGAACGTCCACGGCCACACCTTCCAGGTCGAGGTGGCCATCGCCGTCCGCGAGCTCGACCGGACGGGCATCGGCTTCGATTTCGCGGAGATCAAGAAGGTCCTGGCCGCGGCGCTTCCCGACCACACCTTCCTCAACGAGGCCTACGCCTTCAACCCGTCCGCCGAGAATATCGCCCGCCACCTCTACGGAGAGCTCAAGAAGACCTACCCGGTCAAGTCCGTGACGGTCTGGGAATCCGACGATGCGTCGGCCGCCTACTCTGAAGACGATTGAGATCTTCGCCTCGGTCCAGGGCGAGGGCCTCCGCCAGGGCGAACCGACGATCTTCGTCCGCCTGGCCGGCTGCAACCTCCGCTGCGGTTTTTGCGATACCAAGAGGGCTTGGCGCAGAGGCCGCGAACTGTCCGTCGAGAAGATCGCCGACGAGGTCGGCCGTCTCCGGCGCGATTATCCGACGACCTGGGTCTGCCTGACGGGAGGCGAGCCGCTGGGCCAGAACGTCCGGCCGCTCGTTCTCCGTCTTCACGCCGAGGGTTTCAGGGTCCAGATCGAAACGAACGGGACCTTCCCCCCGGCCCCTCTCGCGGACTGGCATTCGGTCTCGCCCAAGCCGCCGGACTACGCGATCCACCCGGGATTCCGGAAGCGGGCCCGCGAGGTCAAGCTGGTCGTCTGCCGCACGCTCGACCTGGACGGCATCCGGACCGTCAGGGCCGCGTTCCCGCCGA
>JBAVUQ010000373.1:0-11513 GCA_049696855.1 Candidatus Aminicenantales bacterium | reverse complement strand
GGTTATAAACGACGACCGGGAAACCCTCGCCCCGGGTATCGATCGCGTTCCCGATCGTCTCGAGGGAGAAGTCGAGCGCCCGCTCGCCCCGCGTCCGCGCCTGCCGGTAGAACCCGGCGACCTCATCGTAGACCGGGCCGATGCTCGAGCCGTCGAGGATGTCGTGGAATTGATTGCGGAGGACGATCTTCCAGGCCTCGTCGATGTCCCGCTCCGGGTAGTAGTCCCGGAAGCCCGAGGTCGCGGCGATCGCGGAGAATTTCTCGGCCGTGACGAGCAGGCTTTCGAGCTGGCGGTTGTTCTTCTTGGTCGCCGCCTGGGTCGTGTAACAGGCCGGGAAGGTGAAATTGAGCTCGCGCCTGACGACCGGGAGCGCGGCGCCGTTCGCCGCGGTGATCCCCTTGAGATAGGCCTCGGGCAGGTCGAACACGAGCCGCGGCTCGTTCGGGTCCTCGCGGAGCTTCTTGATGGCGGCGAGGTCCACGTCGCGCGGCCCGCCGCCGTGGTCCCCGGCGCCGTAGAGGATCATGAAGTCTTTGATGGCGGTGTTCTTGCGCGCGGTTTCCAGGATCTGGCGCGTTCCGTCCTGGAGACTGACGTTGTACCAGCCGGCCGGCACGTAGCCGAGGACGCGCGAGCCGTCCATCCCTTCCCACCAGAAGAAGTGGGTCGGGTCGGGCCCGGGCGCGCACCGGCCGAAGACGTAGGAGTCGATCCCGGCCCGGCGCAGGATCTGGGGCAGCTGCCAATTGTGCCCGAAGGTGTCGGGATTCCAGCCGACCTTGACATCGACGCCGAACTTGTCGAGGAAATAGCGCTTGCCGTAGAGGAGCTGGCGGGCGAGCGCTTCGCCGTCGGGCATGTTGGCGTCGGGTTCGACCCACATCCCGCCGACCGGGACCCAGGTCCCTTCCTTGATCTTTCTTGAGATCCGGGCGAAGAGCTCGGGCTGATCCTTTTCGATCGCGTCGTAGATCGCCGCCTGGCTCTGGGCGAAAGTCAGGCCGGGCATCTTATCCATCTGGGCCAGGGTGCCCTTGAAGGTGTAACGGGCGATATCGGCGACCGTCTCTTCCCAGCGCCAGAGCCAGCTCAGGTCGATGTGGGCGTGGCCGACGAGATGGGCCGTCAACTCACGGGGCGGCACGGGGGCCGGAGCGGCCGCCGGCTTCCGGCCGGTCGAGGCCTGGCCGGGGACACCGGCCGCCGTCGAGGCGGCCAGAGCGATGACGGCGATGAGAATGACGAGAGCGCGAAGAGATCGGATTCCCATGGATAGCCTCCTCCGGGCGGACGCCGACGGTCCGTCTCCGGCCGATTATAGATCTCAATCGTGGACTTCGAATTCGACCGAGAAGAACTGGAAATCCTTGTAGACGGCCTCGGTCTTGGAGCGGATGAACGCCTTGCCGGATTCCTTGAGGTAGGCTTCTTCGACATAAAGGCGGCTCGGGAAACGGATGCCGTTCTTCTCGGCGCTGAACTCGGACAGGCTGACGAGGCGCGGCGTGCGCTTGAAGAGCTCTCCCCGTTTCTCGAAGACGTCGAATCGGCCGACGCGGCTCTCGCTCCACTCGATCTTGAGGATCTGGCCCGTCGAGGGATCGACCCAGGCCTTGCCGGTGAGGTTCCGCCTGTCCGGCGCCCCGGGCTTGGGTTTGGCGGCGATGATGACGACAGGGATGTCGCCGATCCGGTCACGGCCCGCGATGACATAATCGGTGCCGGGCTGGACGTGCTCGCCGAAAAGTCCGACAGGTCCGAGGAAAGCGGTGCCGAAGACGACGTTCGACGTCTGGAGCTCGGCGTTGGGCACGATCTTCCTCTTGCCGTTCTCTTCGACCTGATTGCGCACTTCCCGGATGGCCCGCCCGGCCCGGATGCACCGGTAGTCGTAGACGAAGCTGCGCTTGACCTTCCTCACGGTGCTGATCACGAGTGTCGGCCCGAGGTAGCTCGGGGCGCCGGGCCCGAAGTCGTTCCTCGAGCCGGGACCCGGCCGAACGGCTTTTTGGGACGCATCGAGCTTCGGGTCGATCGTCTCGCGGATCTCCTCGCGGCAGGCCAAATCGAAGGCCGAGCTCTCGAGCCTGCGGCAGTATTCGGCGGCCTTCGCAAGGAGGGCGTCGAGAGGCAGCGAAGCCGGCGGGGCGGAGCTCCGGGAGGGCTCCTGCGACGGGGCGGCCTCGGCCGGCGCGAAAGCGGGGGAAAGGAGCGCGACCGCAAGACCAGCGATCATCGCGGCGGTCGATCGGGTGATCCGGATGCCGGGCATGGGCTCCTCTCGAGGCGAGGGGGCTTCGACCCCGGGATCAGGATAGGCCCGCTCCCGCGGGAAATCAAGTCGCGGCGGCACAGGTTTGACCTCTTCTTGTGATTCGGGCTAAACTCCGTCCTGGCTAAAATGCTGGTGCCCGATCTTTAATTTCGGTGACACACAACTAAACTCACTTAATTCCCCATAATTAAGTGTATTTAGTTGTGTGTCACCGAATCGGGGAGGAACCGATGATAACGCGCTACGGATGCGAGGAGAGCGAGCTCGCCCATTACACGTGTTTTCGGACGTCTCACAAGCTCGCGGTCGACGGCCGCCTGGACCAGCCGGCCTGGCGCGAGGCGCCGAAGTCTCGTCGGTTCGTTGATCTTGTGAGCGGTGTCCCCGGTTTTCTGGAAACGCGTCTGGCCTCGCTCTGGGACGATGAGTGTCTCTATGTCGCGTTTTGGGTCAGCGACCCCAATGTCCAGGCCCGGCTCGCCGAACGGGATTCGCTCGTCTGGACCGAGAACGACGTCGAGATCTTCATCGGCGGCGAGGACTGCTACTACGAGTTCCAGATCAACGCCCGGGGCACGATCTACGAAGTCTTTTACATCTGGCAGGACGCGCTGAAGAAGGGCAGCCGCTTCGACCTGCCGGAGTTCGATCTGCGGGAGCGCCGGGTCGACGTCATCGGCGGCTTCCAGGACGGCCTGCGCTACGGCAAGCACCCGCGGGGCCGGCGCTGGGCCTTCATGGACTGGGATTTTCCCGGCCTCCGCGCGGCCGCGCGGGTCCAGGGGACGCTCAACGACGCGTCGGACATCGATGAGGGCTGGACGGTCGAGATCGCCTTTCCCTGGCGCGGCATGACGCACCTCGCCGGCAGCCGCCCCGTGCCCCCGCGTGATGGAGACGTCTGGCGCCTGGATTTCTCACGCTTCGAGCTCCTGGAAAATTGCGGCGTCACCGTCGAGCCGCACCCCGGCTGGGCCCTCAACAAGCACGGCGTCTACGATTCTCACATCCCCGAGTGCTTCTCGTTCCTGCACTTCTCGGGCCTCGATGCCGCCGAGATCCCGGATCTGCGGGGAGGAACGCACGGTCAAGGGAAAGCGGGAACGCGGCCGCCCGTTTCGGGGCCGGTCAGGACGTCGATTCCCCGAGCCGGTCGAGGAAAACGCGCCGGACGCGCTCGATGAGCTCGTCGATATTGTCCTTGCCGTAGCCTGACGTCGGGACCGCGGGCTCGATGGACACGTCGATCCGGCCGGGCCGGACGAGTTTCGTTCCCTTGCGGTTGATCTCGAACGCGCCCCTCTGCACGACCGGCAGGATGTCAAAGCCCGTCTCGATGGCCATGAAGAAGCCCCCCCGCTTGAACGGGCCGAGCTTGCCGTCGCGCGTGCGGGTGCCCTCCGGCATGACGCCGAATGAAAACCTGGCCCGCTCCCGGACCCAGGCCGCCGCCCGGCGCAGGGTCTCCACCGCGCTCGCGGTGTCTTTGCGGCTGATCGGGAACATGCCCAGCCGGCGGATCGTCCCGCCGTAGACCGGCCAGCGGAAGTGGCTCTCCTCCTCGACTCCGCGGAGCGCGGGGGGGAAGGCAACCTGAAAGACGAACGGGTCGAAGAAGTTGACATGATTCATCATGGCGATGTACTGCCGGCCGGGGACGAGAATTTCCCGCCCGCTCACGCGGACCCTGATGCCGCAGACGAAGAGGAGGACCCGGCAGCCGGATTTGAGCAGGGCCTCGAGGGCGCGCCCCCGGAGGGTGAAGGTGCCGAGCCAGATGAGGACGCAGACCACGAGAAAAACCGGCAGGGCGATGATCCAGATGAGGAGCGACCGCAGGCGATCGAAAAATTCTCTCATGGGCGCACCGTCAGGCCAGGAAGACGATCTCGGACGGCAGGACCTTGAGGCGCAGGGGCGTCCACCCGATGAGCTCGCCGTCGACCATGAGGCGGAGCGGCGGGTCCGATTCGACCGCGATCGAGGCCGCCTGGATCGCCTCGACCTTCGGATGGGCGAGGTGTTTGCCGGAGAAGACGCCGGCGAAGATGGCCACGATCTCGCGTCGGTTGACGCCGTTGAAGAGGATGACGTCGGCCAGGCCGTCGGAAGCGTCGGCGGGCGGGGCGATCTTCATCTTGCCGCCGGTGAATTTCGAGTTGGAGACGACGAGCGCGCTGTTTGCGACCTCGAGCCTGCGGCCGTCGGCCTCGATGGCGATGCGGTTGGACATGCCCCGGATGAGGCGGACGAGAACGGCGAGACTGTAGCCGGCCGAGCCCATGAACTTCAGGCGCTCGTTCGTAAGCTGGAGGATGTCGGCGATGAGGCCGACGCCGATGATGTTGAGGGACAGGCGGCGGACGATCGGCCCCTCGGCCCGGCCTTCGCGATAGCTGAACTCGACCAGGTCGACCTTGCGCCGGCGGCCCGACGAGAACGCGTCGAGCGCTCCCTCGGGTGTCACGATGTCGAAATCGCGGAGGAACGAGTTGCCGGTCCCGGCCGGGATCTGGCCGATCTCGGGCAGGCGCGAGGGGCGGCCGCCGGCATAGAGGCCGTTGATGAGCTCATAGGGCGTGCCGTCGCCGCCGAGGCAGAGCAGCCGGTCGTAGCCGGCGCCGGCGATCTCGCGGCCGATCTCGACCGCGTGCCCGGCGTACTCGGAGAAGCGGATCTCGAGGCCAGGGACGGCGGCCCGCAGCCGCGGCTCCAAGCGCTCGAACACCTTTTTGCCGCGGCCGTGTCCCGCGGCGGGATTGACGACGAGGAGTGTTTTCATGATGGGCCGAGGGGCACTTATAGCACAAGGCTCGCGAAATAAAAAGGGTCTCGCGGACCCGGCCCGACTACATTTTTGCCAGAGCTTCTTTGATCCTGGCCGGCGTCATCGGCAGCATGTCCATGCGGACGCCGACCGCGTCGTTGATCGCGTTGGCGACGACCGCGCCCATGACCGTGATGGCCGGCTCGCCGCATCCCTGCGGCGCCAGGTCGGGGTTGTCGACCAGGACGACCTCGATCTTCGGCAGCCACGACATGCGCGGCACGGTGTAAGAATCGTAGTTCTCGTCGAGGACGGCGCCGTCCTTGAACCGGATCTCTTCGGCCAGGCAATAGCCGAGGCCCATGGTGATGCAGCCCTCGATCTGCATGCGGCTGCCTTCGGGGTTGACGACCTCGCCCGTGTCCTGGGCGCAGACGACGCGAAGGACGCGGACCGCGCCGCTCGCCTTGTCGACGGCCGCCTCGGCCATCGTGGCGAGATAGGTCCCCAGGTAGTCCGTGATGGCGATGCCGTAGCCGCGCCCGGACGGGGCTTTGGCGAACGTCCGCCCGAATTTGTCCGCGGCCGCCTGCACGACCTTCTTCATCCGCGCGTCGGTCAGGTTGGCCAGCCGGAACGAGAGCGGGTCCAGGCCGGCGGTCTGGGCCATGACGTCGATGTGGGATTCGGTGGCGAAGATGTTGGTATTGCTGCCGGGCCCGCGCCAGGCGCCGGTGCCGAAGGGATGGACGCCCTCCGCGCCGCCAAAGCCGCCCCCGAACCCGGTGACGCGCTTGTGGGGGATGTCGTAGACCGGCTGGGAGCTCCGGCTCCCGGCGTGATAGTTCTTATAATCCCAGAGGACGATCTTGTTCTGCGCGTCGAGGCCCGAGCGGATGTCGTAGGTCGCGGCCGGGCGGAAGGTATCGTAGAAGAACTCTTCCTTGCGCGACCAGGCGACCTGCACCGGTTTGCCCGTGAGCTTGGCCAGGCGCGCCGCCTCGACGATCTGCCCCCCCGCGTTCTTGCCGCCGAAGCCGCCGCCGACGAAGGGTGCGCGGACGCGGACGTTCGGGACGTCGAAACCCAGGGCCTTGGCGATCTCCTGCTGGGCCCGAAAGGGCGATTGCGTCGAGGCCCAGACTTCGGCCTTGTTCCCGTCGATGCGCACGACGGCCGTGTGCGGCTCGGACGGGGCGTGGGCGACATATTGGGCAAAATAGGACTTCTCGACCATCTTCGTCGCCAGCTTGGCGCCCTCGTCGAGGTTTCCCGACTCGATGACGACGTCGGTCCGCGCCGTGACCTCCTTCAAGTGGGCGAAGATGTTGCTGTTGTCGAGCTTCGACGGCGACGGGTCGAACTCGGCCTTGACGAGGCTGACGGCCGCGGCGGCGACGTCCGGTTTCTCGTGGAGGACGGCGACCAGGTCGCCGTCGCGGACGACCCGCACGCCCGGGACCTTTTCGGCCGCGGCCGTGTCGGCGCTCTTGAGCTTGGCGCCATGGGCGGGGGGCCGGACGATCGCGGCGTAGAGCATGCCAGGGAGTCGGATGTCGCCCGAGAACTTGGCCTCGCCCGTGACCTTCGCATGGGCGTCCGTGCGCAGGGTCGGCTTGCCCGAGATCGTGTGCGCGGAGACGGGCTTGATCGGCGGCTTCTTCTCGAGGCGGACCTCGATCTTCTTGCCGCCGACGAGGTCGGCGTAAGTCACTTTATTTATCGGAGACTTGACGACGTAGACCGCGCCGTCCTTCGTCGCCAGGCTGTCCTCGGGAGTGCCGAGCTTGGTCGCGGCCAGGCGAACGAGGATGCCGCGCGCTTCGGCCGCAGCCTGGCGCAGAGCCGGCCCGAAATACTTGATGCTCCGGGACCCGAACGTGCCGGCGTCATAGGGGCAGAGGGCCGTATCGCCCATGACCATGTCGACCGAGGCGAGCGGAACGTCGAGTTCCTCGGCCAGCATCATCTGGAGCGCCGTGAGTGTGCCCTGGCCCATCTCGATCTTGCCGGAAAAGCCCGTCACGCGGCCGTCCGTGCCGACCTTGAGGTAGGCGTTGGGGTCGTCGGGATAGCCCTGGCCGCGCTGCCCGCCCTCCTGGGCGTCCAGGCCCCCCTCGCCGACCGCGAAGAAGACGACCAGTCCGCCGCCGGCCAGCTTGAGGAATTCGCGGCGCTCGAGGGACGTCTCGTCGCCGTGGCCGTCGGGCCCGGACATCGTGTACTCATCGTCCTTGACGCGGGGCTTGATCTTAACGGGCTTCATGGTCCATCACCTTCATCTTCATGGCCTGGGAGGCCTGCCGGACGGCCGCGATGATGCGGTTATACGTGCCGCACCGGCAGATGTTCCCTTCGAGGGCATCGGCGATCTCGGCCTCGGTCGGGTTCGGCTTGCGGAGGAGAAGGGCATAGGCCTCGAGGATCTGGCCCGGCGTGCAGTAGCCGCACTGGAGGGCGCCGTTCTCGACGAAGGCCTGTTGGAGCGGGTGGAGCCGGCCGCCTTGCGCCAGGCCCTCGATGGTCAGGACGCTCTTGCCCTCGACCTTGGAGAGGGGGAGCGAGCACGAGCGCTCGGGCTTGCCGTCGACGAGGACCGTACAGAAGCCGCAGTAGCCCTCGCCGCAGCCGTACTTTGTGCCCGTGAGTTCGAGGTCGGTGCGCAGGACCCACAGGAGCATCCGCTCCGGCGAGGTCATGACCGCGACCTCCTTCCCGTTGAGTTTGAATCGGATCGTCTTGTCCATGCGGCCTCCGTGTATGCGTCGTGGCCTTGCGGGGCGTCCTTACCCCCTGGCTAAATCTTAGCATATTGGTAGTGTACGTTCCAATTCAATGGGCATAAAAAGCCCCGAGTTAAGCGCTGGAACCGGGAACTATTGGGGCTAAATAACTGATTATGTTCCGATCGCTGTGGTCCGACCCCAAGGGCATTCCACCGGTATTGA
This sequence comes from Candidatus Aminicenantales bacterium, assembly GCA_049696855.1. Taxonomy (GTDB): domain Bacteria; phylum Acidobacteriota; class Aminicenantia; order Aminicenantales; family Saccharicenantaceae; genus RBG-16-66-30. Next base: position 3,520 of record JBAVUQ010000373.1, on the reverse strand, counting down.
GCCGGGGATGGTTTTGCGATAATGTGAGCGAGATGTGAAGCCCCACTTTGTTCGGGCCCTTGGCCCTGCCGGAGCGCCGTGGGGATGAATGGAGGGAAATCATGAAAAAGAGCTATGGCCCTCGGCTCCCGCTTGCGATCTTCGCCGCCATCGCCCTGACAGTCGGCGCGGCGTGCGGCCCCAAGGCTGAACGCCCATCGGAAAAGGCAGCGACGGCCAAAGCGGCTGAGGACGTTTTCCCGCTTGAGGAAGCGACGATGGCCAGTCTTCAGGAGATGATGACTTCAGGACAGTCAACCTCGGAGAAGCTCGTCAAGCTCTACTTCGAGCGCATCGATAAGATCGACCAAGGCGGCCCGGGGCTCAACGCCGTCATCCAAAAGAACCCCGACGCCCTGGCCATCGCCCGCGATCTCGATCGGGAACGAAAGGAAAAAGGTCCGCGCGGGCCGCTCCATGGCGTCCCCGTCCTGATCAAGGACAACATCGACACGGCCGACAACATGGAGACGACAGCCGGGTCGCTGGCCCTGCTCGGCTCCAAGCCGGCGAACGACGCCTTCGTCGTCAAGCGCCTGCGGGAGGCGGGGGCCGTCATCCTCGGCAAGACGAACCTCAGCGAATGGGCGAATTTCCGTTCGACGCACTCGACCAGCGGCTGGAGCGGGCGCGGCGGCCTGACGCATAACCCGTACGCGGTCGACAGGAACCCGTCGGGATCGAGTTCTGGCACGGCGGCCGCCGTGTCGGCGAACCTCGTGGCCGTGGGCATCGGGACGGAGACCGACGGCTCGATCGTCTCGCCGGCCTCGTGCTGCGGCATCGTCGGGCTCAAGCCGACGGTGGGGCTCGTCAGCCGCTCGGGGATCGTTCCGATCGCCCACTCGCAGGACACGGCCGGGCCGATGGCGCGGACGGTCAGCGACGCGGCGACGCTTCTCGGCGCGATGGCCGGACCCGACCCGAACGACCCGGCGACGCAGCAGAACGGCGTCCGGTTGTTCCAGGACTATCGCGAGTTTCTCAAGCCGGGCGGGCTGCGCGGGGCGCGCATCGGCGTCCTGCGGGCGAAGGCCTTCAACTTCGCGAGCCGGCTCGATCCCATCCTGGACAACGCGATCGAAGCGATGAAGAGGGAAGGGGCGGAGGTCATCGACCCGGTCGAGTTCCCGACGCTCGGAAAGACGGACGACGCGGAGTACGAGGTTCTCCTTTACGAGTTCAAGGCCGACCTCGAGGCCTACTTCGCGGCGAGGCCGGGGTCTGCGGTGCGGACGCTGGAGGATCTCATCGCCTTCGACGTGAAGAACGCCGACCGCGAAATGCCGTTCTTCGGCCAGGAGATCGTTGAGCAGGCGGCGAAGAAAGGCCCTCTGACCGACAAGGCCTATCTCGAGGCGCTGGCGAAGTGCCGGGAGCTCATGCGGGAGAAAGGCATCGACGCGGTGCTCGCCGCGCACAAGCTCGACGCGCTGGTGGCTTTGACGAACGGGCCGGCCCACATGACCGATCTCGTCAACAGCGACTCGTTCTCCGGCAGCAGCTCGTCGCCGGCGGCGGTGGCGGGTTATCCGACGATCACGCTCCCTGCGGGCTGGGTGTTCGGACTGCCGGTGGGGATCTCGCTTATCGGCAAGGCTTGGAGCGAGCCCGAGCTCATCCGGCTGGCGTTCGGCCTCGAACAGGCGCTGGGCATGCGCAAGCCCCCCCGCCTTCTCCCGACCGCAGATCTCCAAGGGGTCGGACCACAGCAATCAAAATAAAATCAATTAGTTAGGGCCGTTTTTCGGCCCTTTAAAGGCCTAAAGTTGATGTTTTTGACCCGACCTCAGTGAGGAGAGACGCGTGATCGAGCTGACTCACGTTTCCAAAAGTTACAACCGGGGCAAGATCAAGGCCGTTGACGACCTGACCTTGACCGTCAAGCCGGGAGAGCTCTTCGGCTTTCTGGGGCCGAACGGGGCCGGGAAGACGACGACCATCAAGCTCGTCGTCGGGCTGCTGCGCCCCGACGCGGGGCGAATCGTGGTCGAGGGCTGCGACGTGGCCGAGGAGCCGCTCAAAGCCAAGCAGGTGACGACCTATGTCCCCGATTTTCCGGCGATCTACGAGCGGCTGACCGGCCTCGAGTATCTCAACTTTATCGGCGACGTCTACGGCGTGCCGAAGGAGGAGCGGCTCGAGCGGATCGGCAAGTGGCTCGAGATCTTCGAGCTCGCGCCGGTCGTCACCAATCCCATCCAGAGCTACTCGCACGGCATGAAGCAGAAGATCGTGCTGGCCGCGGCGCTGCTGCCGGCGCCCCGGGTCATGGTGCTCGACGAGCCGCTCGTCGGGCTCGATCCGCGGGCGGCCCACCAGCTCAAGGAGATGTTCCGCGAGCATTGCGACGCGGGCAAGACGCTCTTCTTCTCGACGCACATCATGGAGGTGGCCGAGAAACTGTGCGACCGGATCGGCATCATCCACAAAGGACGGCTGGTCGCATGCGGCACGATGGACGAGCTCAAGTCCATCGACCGGACCGAGACCGGCCAGTCGCTCGAAGAGATCTTCCTGGAGCTGACGGAGAAATGAGCGGGACCAGGCGGCTGGCCACCGTCATCCGAGCCGGCCTCCGGTCGAACTTTGGGCTGGCGACCCTGAAGCACAGGCTGTTCAAAGAAAAAAAGGACCGCTGGCTCGTGCCCCTCATCGGGGCGGCCGCGATCGGCGTCGTCCCGATGTTCTACGGCCTCGTCCTGCTCATCGAGAACGTCTTCCTCGTGCTCAAGCCGCTGGGCCAGGAGAGGGCGCTGCTGTCGTTCGGGATCCTGGCGGGGCAGATCCTGATCCTGCTCTTCGGCATCTATTATGTCATCGCGTCCTTCTATTTCGCGCGCGACCTCGAGTTCCTCATCCCCCTGCCGCTCCGGCCGGGCGAGGTCATGGCGAGCAAGTTCGCCGTCATCGTCATCAACGAATACCTGACGGTCGCGGCGGTGGTGCTGCCGGTCGTCGTCACCGTGGGGGTGCTGGCGCGCGGCGGAGTCGGCTATTGGGTGAACGCGGCCCTCGTGTATCTGGCGCTCCCGATCATCCCGCTGGCCGTCGTCTCGATCGTGGTCGTGGCCATGATGCGCGTCATCAACGTCAGCCGGAAGAAGGACGCGCTCATCCTCATCGGCAGTCTCGTCCTCATCGGCGTGTCGTTCGCCGTGCAGATCGGGCTCGGGAGGTCGGCGGGGAACGGAGGCCCGGGGGCGAGCGCCCAGGCCGTGGCGGCCTTCTTCACCTCGCCCGACAGCCTGCTCAACAGGGTCGGGGCCGTTTTTCCGCCGGGGATCTGGGCGACGAAGGCGATCGCCGCGGGGTTCAGCGGCGAGGGGCTGGCGAACCTGGCGCTTCTCCTTGGCGTGTCGGTCGTGGCGTTCGCCGGGATGGTGGTGGCGGCCGAGAAGCTCTTCTATCGCGGGCTCGTCGGGCTCGGCGAGACGACGGGGAAGCGGCGCAGGCTGACGCGCGACGAGATGTCGCGGCG
>JBAVUQ010000372.1:0-4247 GCA_049696855.1 Candidatus Aminicenantales bacterium | reverse complement strand
GGTGAAGTCGTTGGGGATGCGCCACTGTTTTTTGAAGGGAGTTTTTCGATAAGCCTCTTCCCTGATTTTATCCTCTTCGTTGGTCACGGTTTCAAGATTGTTTTCAACGTTTTTCGTTTGCCCGATGATGGCGTTGGCCGAATAGCTCTTGACGGCCTGGGGGATGAGAAAGGTGAAGACAAGATAAAAGCCCAGGAGGAGAAGCAAGCTCGAAAATGAAGTTTTTGTCCTGGAGGAAACAAGAAGGCCCAGGAGCAAAATACAAGAGAGGTAAAGGAGAGAGATGGAAAAGAGCAGTCCCATCGATAGGAAAAAGTGAGTATCCACTTCGACATTCCTGGAGAAGAGGACAAAAAGCGTTCCCAGGATGAAACAAAACGCCAGCGGTGCGGCGATGGACACCAACTCTCCCAGGTACTTGCCGAGAAGGATTTTATGGCGGGGCACCGAGTTTGAGAGAGCCAGGGAGAGCAGCCCCTCTTCCTTTTCGCCGGAGATGCTGTCATAGGATAGAAGGATGGCGAGGATCGTGAATATGATCACGACGACGGAAGAGAAGTCAAAGATCGAGAAGGTGGCTGCGAACTCATTTTTCGTGACGCCGCCCTGAAGCGAAGTGGGTATGTCCATCGGGGCTATAGGGATTTCGGCGTAGCTCCCGAGCTTTCTTTCGATCCCCCCAACAAAAATGCTCAATGGGGACGGCTTCCGATAGAGTTTTATCCTCAGACAGGAATATACCGGGATCTTGGTCAATTCTTCTTTGGCCGCAGCAACACCCTTATCGTAGTTCCTCAGCCGGTCCTTGTAGTCCTGGGTCAGAATTGACGTGCTGGCCAGAGAAACGACAATGGCCACGAGGACGCAGGCGATGAACTTGAACGACAGGATATTGTCCAGAAACTCCCGCTTGATGATGGTCCGGATCACCCTCTATCCCCAGATATCTATGTACATATGAATGGACATCTTCGTGCCTAGCGTACGTCGTATCTGATGAAAGAATAATAGCCGGCGGCGAAGAAAATCAGGTCGAAGAGAACGAGCAGAACGATGTCCGGAGCCGTCTCTTTCAAAGTCTCCGCGAAGGACGGGAACCGGTAGCGGAAGGCCGGGTAATCGATCTTCCCGCCGGGGCGCGTGTCCCCGCCCATCTGGCGCCGCGAGCTCCCGTCCGCGGATTCAAAAGTGTCGCTGAACTGGTACTGGAAGAGGGCCTGGTAGAGCTGGAGATAATGGGCCTGGAGGCTCCTGGAGTAGTTCTCGAGGTCGGGGATGCCGGTGTGGCAGAAGGCGAGGGCCGACTGCGTGTAGGACGACGCCGGCGACAAGCGGGCGATGGCGAGGCTGAGGGCGCGGCGGGCGGCCTTCCGCCGCTCGAAATCGGCGTCGAACTTCTGGAGGGTCTGGGCCAACTGCTCTTCGTATTCCTTGGCCACGGGCCCGCGGGCTTTCGTGTAGGCGTCCCAGTCCCATTTGCCCTGCCCCTGGTCGCTGAGATACTTGTTCATGAGTGGGGCCAGGGCCTTGCCTTTCTCTTTCTCGATCTGGTTCCTGACCTGGGCCCGGCTGGCCTTCATGACCTCTTCGCTCGGAACGCGGCGGATGAGCCCCGCGATCGGCTCGCTCGTCTTCGGAATGACGAAGGTCAGGAAGATCCAGACGAAGAAGCTGGCCAGGAGGGCGATGCTCGTCCGGTGGGTCCGGGTCGAGATGAGCAGGCCCAGGGCGAACAGCGCCGACAGGTAGAGGATGGAGAGGCCGGCCAGGGAGATGAGCCGGCCCAGGTTCCCGGCCGCGAAGAGCGGAAACCCCTCGACGAGAAGGATCAGGACGCCGAGGAGCGTGCTGACCCCGAACGGGATGAGAAGGACGCTGAACCCGCCCAGGAACTTGGCCGTGATGATCGTGCTCCGCCGGGCCGGGTTCGAGAGGACGAGCTTGAGCGTCCCGGATTCCTTTTCTCCGCTCACGAGCGAGCCGGCGTAGAGGACGGCGAAGAGCCCCAGGAGGAAGCTCGTGATGACGACGAAATCGAGCTTCCCGTTGATGTTGCTCAGGACCTCGTTCTGGGCCTGGGTCCCCTTGGCGTCCGTCTGGTACTTCGAAAAAGTGACGGTCTTGGGCAGGACGCTCTCGAGGCCGACGCCGAACGTGCTCAGGACGCTCGGCTCCCGGAACACGGTCGTCGTGGCCTTGGTCTCCCTCAGCGAGCTGTCATATTCCTGATAGGCGCTTCGATAGCTGGCGTAGTTGAGGACCAGGCTGACGGGGATGAGGACCAGGCAGAGGAGGGAGACGATGAGGAACTTGGGGCTGAGGATCTGGTCGAGGAGCTCCTTCCGGAAGATCGTGCCGAACATCGTCCTCTCAATTCGGTGACACACAACTAAATACACTTAATTCTCTGCCGGAGGCGTTGCCACGACACCCCAACCCGGCAGATCGCCCGGGCTTTCAGCGATATATACCCAAATTAAGTGTATTTAGTTGTGTGTCACCGAATTATTATCTCCGGGTCAGCTTGATGCCGAAGACGACGATGCCGACGAGCAGCCCGACGAGGAGCAGCACCAGGGCCCCGATGCCCAGGACGTTGGCCTTCGACGAGATGTGGATGCGGACGATCTTGTCCTCCGACTCGACGCGCCGGTTGTCGGCCAGGGCGTCGGTCCGGATCTTCGGCTCGTAATCGCCGACCGAGACCCCGTCCGGAGGCAGGAACCTGATCTTGACCACCTCGTCCTTGTTCTGCTCGAGCGTCGCGATGAGGTCGGGCGTGATCTCGACGCGCCAGTTGAGCGGCAGGTCGCAGAAGACGCGGACGTTGTTGAGCTTGCGCGTGCCGGTGTTGCGGATGGTCACGTCCATGCTGATCGTGTCGCCGACCTTGATCTCGTGATAGAGGTTGACGGCCTGGACCTCGACCTTGGGCACGCCGCGGGGGATGAGCTCGAGCTTGACGAAGCCGGCGTTGAGGGTTTCGATCGCGGCCGCCCCGATCCCGCCCGCGCCTCCGGCCGCCGTTTCGAGCCCGCGGAGCTTCTCCGTCTGGTCGTTGTCGAGGGCCAGGACGAAGAACTCGAGGGGCTTGTCGAGGACGACCCGCTCGTCCGGGTTCTTGGGCAGGAAGAGCTTGAGCTGGAGCTTGAGGCTGGTAATCCCTTCGCTGAACTTGATCTGCGAGAGGCGGGCGCTCGTCGTCGGGTCGCTGAACTCATAGGTGATCTGGGTCGGCAGGTTGACCGCCTCGAGCTTGAAGACGTTGGCCTCGCCGCTGAATTTCTCGAGCGACAGGTCGTAGGTCGCCGTGCTTTCGAGGTCGGCCTCCTGGGAGAACTGGGCCGAGTTGACGGTGACCATGTTGGCGCTGACGCCCTTCTGGAGATAGACGGACGTCGTCTCGGTCTTGCCCGAGTAGGACACGCTGACGTCGAGGTTCTCGACATCCTTCAGGAGCTGGAAGGTGACCTCGCGCTCGGTCTCGATCGGGAGCGAGGCGACGGTCTTCTCGTAAGGATCGGAGATGACCTTCCCCTCCGAGAGGAGGGAGATGTAGACGTCCTTGAGCTCCTTCATGAAGTCGAGCGGGAACAGGTCCTCGGCATTGATCTTGAGATTGGCCAGCTCCTTGAGCTCTTTCGATGAGTAGCGAAGGGCCACGCGGACGAATTTCTTGCCGCTGCGGTCCTGGAACTTGACCGCGCTGGCGACCGAGATGCGGGCCTCGCTGCCCATGAAGCTGATCAGGGCCTGCTGGTAGTCGACCTGGGCCTGGAGATAGGCCGTCTGGCGCTGGGCGAAATCGGCCTCGGAGGTGAGCCCCTCCTCCTTGAGCTTGAGGTAGCGGTCGAAATCGGCCTTCTTGAGCTCGAGCGAGAGCTGGGCGCTCTTCAAGCGGAGGAGCTTCATGTTCTGGGATTCCTGGGCCTGCGCGGCCGCGAAGCTGAAGAGGAGCAGAAGCGCCGCGGGGATGCTGAGGAGCCTGAGTGCTTTCATCGACAAGCCTCCATGAACCGGTCTATCATAGCTCAAATGCCGTTCCAAAGGCGACCCCGGGGGCAAAATTCCCCCCGGGGTCTCTTAAATATACGCTTTGGGGTTGTTCAAGGTTATCGAAGGAACGAAAATTCCTCCAATGCGTATTATAATAAGCAGCAGAATTCTATGGATCGGAGGATGTCATGACCCAGCGACGCATTCCCGCAATCTTCCTCGCGCTTCTCCTTCTCTGCGGTCTCGGCTTC
>JBAVUQ010000371.1:0-1553 GCA_049696855.1 Candidatus Aminicenantales bacterium | reverse complement strand
CTCCTGTGCGATCTCACCGGCGCCGAAGCCGCGACCGTGGCCAACAACAACGCCGCCGCGACCGTGCTCATCCTCAACACGCTCGCCCGGGGCAAGGAGGTCGTCGTCTCCCGGGGGCAGCTGGTCGAGATCGGCGGCTCCTTCCGCATGCCCGACGTCATGGCCACGAGCGGGGCCGTTCTTCGCGAGGTCGGGACGACCAACAAGACCCACCTCCGCGACTACGAGGACGCCGTCACCGGATCGACCGGGGCCATTCTCCGCGTCCATCACAGCAACTACCGCATCGTCGGTTTCGCCGAGGAGCCGTCGATCGAGGAGCTGGCCGCGCTCGGGCGCGCCCGCGGGGTTCCCGTTGTCGACGACCTCGGCAGCGGCGCCCTCGTCGACCTGGCCCGCTTCGGCCTGGCGACCGAGCCCCTGGTCGCCGCGAGCGTCCGCGCCGGGGCCGACGTCATCTGCTTCAGCGGCGACAAGCTCATCGGCGGCCCCCAGAGCGGCATCATCGTCGGCCAGTCCGCCTGGATCCAGATGATCCGCAAGAACCCGCTCGCCCGGGCTTTCCGGTGCGGCAAGCTCACTCTCGCGGCGCTCGAATCGACGCTCAAGCTCTTCCTCGCCCCCGACAAGCTCACCGAGCGCCATCCCATCTACCGGATGCTCGCTCTGACCCCCGACGAGCTCGGCCGCCGGGCCAAAAAGCTGGCCGCCTCCCTTCGCAAGTCCCTCCCCGCCTCTGTGGCTGTTTCCGTCGAGGACGGCGCCTCGCAGGTCGGAAGCGGCGCGGTCCCGGTCGAGACGCTGCCGACGAAGGTCCTGGCCGTCCGTTCGTCCGGCCTCGCCCCCGAGGACCTTTCCCGCCGACTCCGTTTCTTCACGACGCCCGTCTTCGCCCGCATCCACAAGGACGCCGTCCTCTTCGACCTCCGGACGATCCTGCCCGGCGAGGACGCCCTCGTCGAACAGGCGCTAGTCGAGGCCCTACGATGAAAAAAAGGGCATGAAAAAAACGGAAACGTCCCCATTTTTTGCCCGGCGCAGGCGCATCATGGGCCGGTCGATCGCGCTCGGCCACTGCATCTGCAACCCCAAGAGCCCCTGCCCCTGCGACCTGTTCAAGCGCAAAAACGTCTGCCTCTGCGCCGGCGAACGCGAAGAGGACGCTCCCGAGGACGTAGCCCTGACGACCCTCGTCGAGAACGCCGGCTGCGCCTCGAAGATCAGCCAGGAGGACCTCAAGCGGGCCCTCTCCGGCCTGCCCCGCATCCGCGACCGTCGCGTTCTCGTCTCCTCCGAGACCTGCGACGACGCCGGCGTCTTCCGGCTGACGCCCCGCACCGCCCTCGTCCAGTCGGTCGACGTCTTCACGCCCGTCGTCGACGACCCCTACGCCTTCGGCGAGATCGCCGCGGCCAACTCCGTCAGTGACATCTACGCCATGGGCGGCAAGCCGCTGACCGCGCTCTCCATCGTCGCCTTCCCCGTCGAATCGCTCTCCCCCCGGATCATGAACCGGATGCTCCAGGGCGGGGTCGACAAGCTCCGCGAAGCCG
>JBAVUQ010000370.1:0-11330 GCA_049696855.1 Candidatus Aminicenantales bacterium | reverse complement strand
CGTCCCCTCCCACGCCGTGGTTCTCGAACTGGGTCACGGGCATCTTCTGCCCGTTGTCGGTGATCTCGAAATCGGCCGCGGTCAGGTCTGTCACCGGCTTGCCGTCCTTGGTCGTGACGTAGGCTTGAATGAGCTTGAGCGCGACCGTGACCTCCTCGCGGACCTGGCTCGCGGACTGACCGCCGGCCCCCGTCCCGCCGCCCGGCCAGCCGAACACGACCAGTCCGAGCGCCGCGGCGCCCGCGACGACCCCTATCGCTGTTCGCCTCGCCACTCTTGCAGTCGATTTCATGATCCACCTCCGGCCGACCGGCACGCCGATGTTGACGACCGCAACCGGTGCTGGATCCGGGCGAATCCCCACACTCCCGCCGACAGGGCCAGGAGAATGCGGCTGGCCGATCTCCCCATGATATGCCGGCAGTGATTATGGTACGAAAAGGGGAAAGGGTCAAATCCCCGACGGGGCGCGCCCTGACCTCGAATCCGGTCGTGTAAATGGGCTTTACATCGAGTTCCGGCGGGCGGCGAAAATCATCCCCCTCCACACTCCGGCGCGCGTCCCGAAGCGGCCGGTCCGGCTCGCGACCCCCCCGAGACAGGGCTGGGATCCGAACGTGACGGCCTGCTTGAGCCGGGGCGTCCTCCGCTTGGCCCGAAGTTTGCTGCATGATCAGGCAGAGTCACGGTTGATGTCAAGGAGGCCCCTCGATGAAAGCCTGGAAGCTCATTCTGGTCATCGTCCTGGTCCTCATCGTCTTCATGCTGATAGCCTTCGGAGCGGGATCGCAGGCGCCGGCGCAGGCCCAGGATATTTTTGACGCCCTCCGTAAAGGCGATGTCCAGGCCGTCAAAGCGATCGTCGAGACATCGCCGCGGCTTGTCGACGCGCGTGACGGCGACGGGCGGACCCCCCTCCATCACGCCGCGGCGGGTGGGAGCGCGGACCTGGTCGGTTATCTTGTTTCCAAGGGTGCCAAGCTCGAACTCCAGGACGCCCATCACCATACTCCGCTCCATCTGGCGGCCATGAGCAACCGCACCGAGGCCGTAGCCGTGCTCCTCAAGAGCGGCGCGGCTCTCGAAACGCGTGACGACTATCTCCGGACAGCCCTCATTCTCTGCGCGCGCGAACGCGGACAGGCGGCGGCCGGGCGGCTCCTCATCGAAGCCGGAGCGGACGTCAACGCACTCGACAAGTTCGGCGATGATGCGGTCGCCCTCGCAGCCTGGCGAGCCAAGGGTGAGTTCGTCGACCTTCTCCTCGAGAAGGGCGCCCGGTTGCCGGCGAGCGGGGCGAAATGGCAGGGGTTGCTGACCGAAGCCGCCTCCAACGGTCTGACCACGCTCTTCCGGCGCTTGACCGAGGGCGGTCCGGACTTGAAGGCCGCCGATGCCCCCGGCGGATCGCTTCTTCGGGCCGCCGCCGCAGGCGGGTCCGCCGAGATCGTCGGAATTCTGCTCGACGGAGGCTTGGACCCGGCCCAGGCCGACCGGTTCGGATGGACGCCTCTCCATTACGCCGTCAGGGACGGCCGGACGGAGGCAGCCAGGATACTGATCGAACGGGCCGCGCCCCTCAACGTCCGGACCCTCATGGGCCAGTCGGCGTACAACGTCGCCAAGGAGCGGGCGATGGAACCTGTGGCCGCGCTTCTGGCCGCGAAGGGCGCGGACACTTCCGGCACCAGATTCCCTGTCCTCATCGGAGACTACCTCGGCCAGAAACCGCCGGCGGAGAACGCCGAGCTGTTCGCCTTGGGAATCGTCTCGTCGGTCTGGGGGCTCCACAGCACCGCCGTCTTCTCACCGGACGGGAACGAGGTGTATTGGGCGCCGATGATGACCTTCCCCGGCGAGATCTATTCCCGGGGGGGGCTGCTCATGATGAAGCGCGTCGACGGGCGCTGGACGGCCCCGGCCTGGGCCTCGTTCTCCGGCCCGGACGTCAATGACGACGTGCCGTTCTTCTCTCCCGACGGGAAAAAGATCTATTTCATCTCCATGCGGCCGCTTCCTGGAGAGACGGAGGGACAGGCCGAGCGGCTATGGTTCTCCGACAGGACGTCGACGGGCTGGTCCGAACCACGGCCCTTGGATCCCTTGGTCAACACTTTTGACATGCACTGGGAGTTTTCCGTGGACAAGCAGGGGAATCTCTATTTCGGGGGACAGGGACCGGATAGCCGCGGCCTGAGCGATATTTATCTGGCCCGCTTCTCCGGCGGCAAGTACGAAAAGCCCGTCAATATCGGCGAACCCATCAACACCCCGGACGAAGAGAACACGCCCTTCGTCGCGCCCGACGGCAGCTATCTTGTGTTCTCGCGCCAATATGATCTATGGGTCAGCTTCCGCGGGGCGGACGGCGCGTGGTCCGCACCGATCAAGCTCGGCCCGGAGGTCAACAGCCCCTCGATCGAGCTCTGCCCGATCGTCACAGCCGACGGCAAGTACCTCTTTTTCCTGAGCCAGCGCTATGGCGAGAGCCATGCCTACTGGGTGGGCGCGAAAGCCATTGAACGGTTGAGATCCGTAGAGACGAAAAAATAACCGAAAAGCCGCCTCATCGCTCTCACAGACGAGCGGGCGTGGTATAATCTCTGGCCGAGCAAGAGAATATCGTGAGCGCCATGGCCCGTCCCGTGAAGCGGAAGATCTTGAAGAGCCCGCCGCGCCCGGGAACGCACCTGCGCCGGGCCGCCGACATCGCCCTCATCGTCCTGGCTCTCGGCGCCATCGGTCTGTTCGTGGCCACGAAGATCATCGGCGGCCGGCCGGGCGCCGCAAACGGCCTCCACGGGAACGCCGGGAACGGGGCCGGCGCCGCCGCATCCAGCATCGGCCCGGAAGAGGCTTCCGCCCCGGCCGGCGAATTCGCCGACCTCGAATCCGGCCCGGACGAGTTCGACGGCGAGCCCGGCGGCGAACCCCTGGCCGGACCGGCCATCGTCTCCGACCCTTATGCGGCGCGCCCCTTTTCGCCCATCGACGACGCGCGTCTGGCGGCCCTGCTCGACCCCGAGATCGAGCGCTCGCTCAAGGCCGGCCGGATCCCCTCGATGGCCATCGTGTGCGTCTCCGGGGACCGCATCGTCTGGACGCGGTCTGCGGGCCTGGCCAACGTCCGGGTCAGGACGCCGGCCGCCTGCGACACCGTCTACCTCATCTCGTCGACCTTCAAGACGATGTCGGCGACGGCCCTTCTCCAGCTGATGGAACAGGGCAAGTTCAAGCTCGACGACCACGTCAACGACTATCTCACCGATCTCAAGATCGAAGGCGAGAACAAGCGCTATCCCGTGACCTTCCGCAACCTCCTCACGCACACCTCGGGCCTGCCGACCGATTTCGGGCGCCATGCCGTCTGGGAGGACCAGAGCCCGCCTTCGCTCACCGACTACCTCCGCGGCAGGTTGCGGCTGGCCCGGCGCCCCGGGACGCGGGTCCTCTATTCCAACATCGCCTTCACCCTTGTCGCCCACCTCATTGAGAAATTCTCGGGGATGCCGTTCAAGGAGTACATGCGGAAGAACATCTTCGGCCCGGTCGAGATGCGCGACACGGCTTTCGAGCCGCGGGCCGATATGGCCGAGCGTTTGGCCATCCCCTATATGCCCGTCGGGCGGCGCGGCGGCGTCTTCCGGCCCGTCGACTGGGTCAAGGCCGACGCCTGGCCGGCTGGCGTCGTCTACGGCACGGCCATCGACCAGGCCCACTGGCTCATGGCCGCCGTCAACGGGGGTGTCTACAAGGGCCGGCGCATCCTCTCCCCATCGACCTTCCAGGAGATGATGAAGAGGCAGTTCGACCGGTTCGCCGGGCCCATCAACGGCGGCTGGCTCAACGAAACGTCCGGCTACGGCCTGGCCTGGTGGGTCTCGACTCTCAACGGAGACAAGATCATCGCCCACAGCGGCAGCGTCAATGGCTACACGGCGTTCCTGGCGGGAAACCTCGACAAGAAGACGGGCGTGGCGATCCTCACCAACGGCAACAAAGCCCACCGCTGGCTCTACAGCCTGGCTCTCAAGGCCCTCGAGGCGCTCTAGCCTGGACTATTCATAAAAACGCCGGTTTTCCGGACTCAGTCCCTCGACCGGCCCCCGAACCCCATGCCGATGGTCGCCGCGGCGACGACGTCTTTGCTCCCGCTCAAATAGAACAAGGATACCGTCAGCCGCGTCGGGCCGGCCATGTAGCCGATCTGGGCTTTGGGGACGAGCCACCCGCCGGCCCTTTGGCCGCTGCCCGTCTCGCTTCCGGCCCACTCAGGGACCCGGCCGACCGCGCCGCCCCCGATGAGGAAACGCTTGATCCTGAGATTCACGGTCGCGCCCGGAACGACCCTGACCTTTCTCCCGAACGACTGGCCGATCCAGATCGAAACATCGGGATTGACCGTGACCAGTCGGAAAAGACGAAGCTCGAGCTCCGGGCCGAGGGCGATCCATTTGGGATACGAAAAGAGATTGACGTAGCCGAGGTTGACATAGACCCGGACCGGACCCCTGTCGGGACCTCCCTGGGCCGGCGCCGGCCTTGCCGCAACCGCCACGAAAACCGCCGCCGCCGCGGCCATCAGAACAAGGTTTTTTCTGGGCATCTCCGCACGCTCCGTTTCCAATGACATTATACCTCAGCGGGCGAAGCCTCGTTGCGTGCGACGGGCGGCCCGGCCCCAGGCCGCTAAACCGGGGGCCGCTCCGCGACGACCGTGATGCTCAAGACGGCCGCGCCCGAGGCGCGGTAGGCGGCCAGGCCGTCGGCGCCGATATGCTCGAGCAGGTACTCTTCCGGAAGCTCGAGCTTGTGCGAGGACTTGACCTCGATCGCGCCGAAGCCCGTTTCCCTGATGATGCCCATATATTTCTCGCGGGACAGGGCCCCGGCGACACAGCCGACGTAGAGCTCGGCGATCGTCTGGAGCTTGGCCGGCAGCGTCCCCTCGAGGACGATGTCCGAGATGCAGAAGCGGCCGCCCGGCTTGAGGACGCGGAAGATCTCCGCGAAGGCCCGCGCCTTGTCGGGGACGAGGTTGAGGACGCAGTTGCTGACGACGACGTCGGCCGAGGCGTCCCCCACAGGCAGCTTTTCGATATCCCCGAGGCGGAACTCGACGTTGCTGAAGCCGCGGCGGCCGGCGTTTTCACGGGCCTTGGCGATCATCTCCGGGGTCATGTCGACGCCGATGACCCGGCCCGTTTCTCCCACGACCGCGCGGGCGATGAAAACGTCGTTGCCGGCCCCGGAGCCGAGGTCGACGACCGTCTGGCCCGGCGCGAGCCCGGCGTACTGGGTCGGCAGGCCGCAGCCGAGGCCGAGGTCCGCCTCTTCGATATGCCCGTCGAGCTTGTCGTAGGAATCCTTGATCCCGGCGACGTCCTCTCCGTAGTAGGTGGCGGCCGACGGCTCGGGCGCGGGCGCGCAGCAGGGGCTCGCCTTGGGCGAGCAGCCGCAGCCCGGAGCCGCGGGCTTGGCCGGCGTCGTTCCCGGCGCCGGCGCGTCCTTGGCGATCCGGCCGTATTTTTCGCGGACGAGCTCCTTGAGCCGCTCGGCCTCTTTGTCCTTCCGGTTGAAGATCTTCATGGTTTCTCCTTTCTTGCTGGTCCTGAAATGCGCCGGAAAACGTCGACGAGCAAAGCCCGGGCCTCGGCGACCGCCTTCGGGTCGAGGCAATAACAGGTGCGGGGGCCGTCGACGTCGCCCCGGATGAGTCCGGCGTCCCGGAGCTCCTTGAGATGCTGGGAGACGGTCGATTGGGCGAGGGGCAGGAGGCCGACGAGGCCGCCGCAGATGCAGGTCCGCCGTCCCCCCAGGATCTCGAGGATGCGGATCCGGACCGGATGGGCCAGGGCTTTGGCCAGCGCGGCCGCGCGGACGAGAGCGGGGTCGAACGGTTCGGTCTTCGCTCGGGCCATGTTCTCTCCTGTCGCCTTTATCGTATATATACGATAAGAGGACCGGCTTGTCAAGCGAAATTTTCACCCGGTTCGGTCCGGCCTGCCGAAGTGTCAGTAAAGCCAGGAGATCCCGGCCCCAATCGGCCGTCCCTCAGCGGCGATAAAGGACCTTGCCGCCGACGATCGTATAGAGGACCTCGGTCCCGGGAATGTCGTCCTCGGGGCAGGTCAGGATGTCGCGGGAAAGAACGGTGATGTCGGCCAGCTTCCCCGGCGTGAGCGAGCCCTTGAGACTCTCCTCGAAGCCGGCGAAGGCGCCATTCACGGTGTAGGCGCGGAGGGCCTCCTCGCGGCTCATCTTCTGGTCGGGGAAGAAGGTCGTCCCGTCCTTGAGCCTGCGGGTCACCGCGGCGTAGAAATTGGCCATGGGATCGATGAGCTCGACGGGCACGTCGGTGCCGATGGGGATCTGCGAGCCGGCGTCCATGAGCTTGCGCCAAACGTACGCGCCCTCGGCGGCCCGATTTTCGCCGAGGCGCTTGAGGACCCAGGGGGCGTCCGACGTGCAGTGGATGGCCTGCATGGCCGGGATGACCCCGAGCCGGGCGAAGCGCGGGATATCGATCAGGCTGAGATGCTGGGCGTGTTCGACCCGCCAGCGGAGGTCGGTCTTGCCGGGGTGGGCCTTGAACGCCTCCTCGTAGATGTCGAGCGTCTCCCGGTTGCCGCGGTCGCCGATGGCGTGGGTGGCGAGCTGGAAGCCGTTCTCGATGGCGAATTTCGCCGTCGCCTTCATCTCCTCGAGCGATTCGGTGTTGAGGCCGGCCGGGTTCTTGTCGTCCGGAGACAAGTCGGCGTAGGGCTCGAGCAGCCAGGCGCCGTGGGAGCCGAGCGCGCCGTCCATGAGGCGCTTGATGGTCCGGACCGTGAGATGATCGCCGGCCGCGCCGATCATCCGGTAGGCGGCGCCGCGCTTGGCCAGGGCGTTGCTGCCGGCGCTGACCATGACATAGAGACGAACGGGGAGGGCGCCCTCCTCGGCCATCTTCTTATAGAGATCGATCGTGCCGAAGGAGGCCCCGGCGTCGTGGAACGTCGTCACGCCGTGGGATAGGCACTCCTTCGAGGCAAGATCGATCACCCGGCGCCTCTGCGCGGCCGCTTCCTCCGGCGTGGCGTATCCGGCTCGGTAGCGGACCAGACCCTGGGCGTTCTCGAGGAAGGCGCCGATGGCATTCCCCCTGGCGTCGCGGATGATCTTGCCGCCCTCGGGGTCGCTCGTCGTCGCCGTGATCTTGGACAATTCCATCGCCTTGGCGTTGGCCAGGGAGGAGTGGCCGCTGGCGTGGGTGAGAACGACAGGGTTGTCGGGAGAGACGCGGCTCAAGGCGTCATGGAAAGGCAGCCCTTCGACGTTGGGCTCAGGCGCGCGGTCCCATTTGTCCTGGTGCCAGCCGCGTCCCTGGATCCATTCGCCCGGCTTGGCCGACTTGGCGGCCTCGGCGACCAGGGCCACGATGTCGTCCCAGGAGCGGGCCTTGGTCAGATCGAGCTCCAGCTTGGACTCGCCGAGGCCGGTGAAATGGCCGTGGCTTTCGATGAGCCCGGGGATGGTCAGGGCGCCTCCCAGGTCGATGATCTCGGTCCCGTCGCCGACATGGCGGTCGAACCCCTTGGGATCCGCGCCGAGGGCATCGATGCGGCCGCCGCGGACCGCGATCCAAGAGGCCGTCGGAAAGCGCGCGTCGACGGTCACGATCTTGCCGTTTATGAGGATGAGGTCCGCCGGCTCGGGGGCCGGCTTCAGGCGGCGGTTGACGATGAACAGAACCGTGAAGAGCGCGACGAGGACGACGAGGAATCCCAAACGGCGGTTTCTTGCGGCCATGGCGACGGTCCTCCCGACGGGCGATTCTTTCGAGCCCTCATTATAGCCCCCGTTCGGGGCCTGTCAATTCGACCCGCCGGCGAGCCATGGCGGCAAAAAAAAGGGCCCCCGGGATTCGGTCCCGGGAGCCCTGGCGTTCGCGTGTCGCTTCGGCGCTATTTCTTCTTGCGGATGTAGATGTCGCCGCTGAAGGTGTTGAACGAGATCTCCTGGCCGCCGCCGTTGACCAGGCCGTAGAGGGACTTGTCGAAGGTGATGCGATATTTGCCCTGCTCGGTCTTCTCGGCCGCCTCCGACCGGGCCGGCTGGCGGGTCATGTTGATGTCGAAGTCGCTGTAGATCTCGCCCTGCTCCGACTTCATCTTGAGATTGGCCTTGACGTCGGCCGGCAAGGTGACGTCGATGTCGCCGTTCATGGTGCTGAAGGACAGCGGCTTGTCGGCCGCGACGCGGGTCAGGACGACGGTGATGTCGCCGTTGACCGTGTGGACGAGCGTGTTGCCCGAAACGCTCGTCAGGGTCACCGGGCCGTTGATGTTGTTGATGTCGATCTCGCCGCTGACGCCTTCGATGACGACCGCGCCGTCCATGGACGAGCGAACCTCGAGCGAGGATGAGACCGGCACCTGGATGACGAGATCGGTCGCCGCCTTCCAGGACTGGGTGTTGATCGTCACGACGTTGTCCTCTTCCTCGACCTCGAGGCCCGAGGATGACCCGGAGAGCTGCTTCATGCCGGCGATCTTCTTTTCCTTCTCCTCGCGGCGCTTCTTGTCGTCCTGGAAGAACTGGCTGTAGGCGCCGGCGCCCTTTTCGTATTCGCGCGCGATCCTCCTGGCCAGCGCTTCCTGGTCAGCCATGGTGGCCGCGAGGGCCGTTTGGACGTCTCTCTGGACGTGCCGGTCGATCTGGCCGGGCTTGGCCAGGGGCGCGGGCGCGGGGGTGGGCGGCGCCGGAGTGGTCGCAATGGCCGGAGGCGCGACCGCGTAAGCGCCCGTCGAATAGAGGTCGCCGAAGCCGGCGAGCGCTTTTTCCCGGACCCGGGCCTCGACGATGACCTCCTTGCCCTGGTAGCCCTTGACCGTGATGCTGCCCCGCATGACCGTGACCTCGATCTTGGCGGGCTTCGCCGGGTTCGACAACGGGACCACGGCCCGGTCGGGGGTCTCTTCCTTGGCGGCCTGGGCGACGGCCCAGCCGCAGGTCCCGGCCGCAAGCAGGGCCAGGATGGCGATGTTGACGATTCTCTTTTTCATGGTTTCCTCCTCGTCCGTTCAGGACGTTGATTTCGATCTTCTGGCGATCAGGATGTCGCCGTTGAGCGTCTCGAGCTTGATCTCCGGGCCGCCTTTGCCGGCGCGGACGCCATAGAAACTGTCGCTCCGAAAGACGAACTTGCCGCCCTTCTCCGGCCGCTCTTCGCGGATCGCCGCGGCCTTCGGCAGAGAGGTGACGTCGAAGTCGGAATAGACCTCGCCGTGCATGGTCTTGACCCGGAAGTCGGCCGACGGCGGAACGGGGAAGTCCACTTCCACGTCCCCGTTGATCGTCTTGAACAGGCATGGACCATCCGGGTGGCTCCGGAAGGCGACGGTTACGCCGCCGTTCACGGTCTGCGCGTCGCCGGAGCCGGCGGCATCGACGACGCGGACCTTGCCGTTCACGTTGTGGACGTCGAATGTCCCTTCGATGCCGCGGACCTCGACGTCGCCGTCGAGGACGGTCGAGAGAACGACGTTCGTCTTGAGCGGGACCTTGAGCGTGAAGCCATAATAGACCCGGTATCCGGGATCGCGATTCATGTGGATCCCCCGGCCCCGGCCCTCGTTCTCGTCCTCCCGGAACGGCCCGTCGACGTACGCTTCGACGGTGTTCCCTTTTTCGGTGATGTCCAGCTTGACCTCGTCCTCGGCTTTCTTGGCCCGGGCCTCGTCGCGGGCGTAGATGATCTTATGCGCCTTGAGCTGGACATCCTGGCCGTCATAGGCCTCGACGGTGATCGGGCCGAAGACATTGTCCACGATGAGCTCGCGGGCTTTCCCCGCATCGGCGAACTTGAGGGTCTTGACGATGTCCTCCGTCTTGAAGGACTTCATGTCGTTATCGCGGTCCCAGGCCCGCTGCGCCGCGCCGGCGGCCAGAACGGCCGCGAACGTCAGGACGAGCGAACCGGCGATGACGGGGTTGCGGGCTGTTCTCTTCATGGCGTTCCTCAGACCGTGATCTGCTTCAGGCCCTGCTCGGCCCTGGCCTTGACTTCCGGCGTGAGCTCGCCGGCATCGATGAGCTTCTTGAGCGCTTCGATGGCCCGCGTCTCCCGCACCTCGACCAGGAAATCGATGAGCGCGACCTGGACCAGGGGATAGCTCTGCGCCGACAGGGACTTGACCAGGCTCTCGCGCACGCCGGGCCGGTCGCGGAAGAGATAGAGGGCGTCCACGGCCGCCAGCCGGACGTTGGGATTGGGATCGCTGTCGACCGCCTTCAAGAGCGCGGCGAGCGTCGTGCCGTTCGGATTCTTGACCTCGGCGCTGTAGCCGATGCCCTGGATGCGGTCCGAGGCGGAGGGATTGCCAAGCAGGGTCAGGGCGACCTGCTGGCGCATGTCCTGGACCTCGCGGGAGAGGGACGCGAACCGGTCGCCGCCCTGGCGCCCGCCGGTCATCAGCCAGCCGGCGCCGATGCCGAGAAGGAGCAGGAAGGCCGAGAACGACGCGGCGAACGCGGGACGGCGGAAAGTGAACCAGCCGGTCCAGCGGGGCCGGGCCGGCTGAGCGAGCTTCATCTCGGCTTCGATCTTGCCCTTGGCGTCCTCGAGCATGGCATAGAAACGGCTGCGGACGGAGCCGCCGGGCTGTTCCTCGGGCAGGACGCCGAGCTTGGCCCAGACGACGGTCAGGTCTTCGAGGTCTTCGCGGCAGGCCGCGCAGTCGATGATGTGCGTCCTCACCTCGCCGCGGCCCGTCTCGTCAAGGTCCCCGGTGAGATAATCGGCGAACTTCTCCTGGGTTTTTTCGCAGGTCATGACACGTCTCCTCCCTGGAGCTCGAGGTAGATGCGGCTGAGGTCCTTGAGGGCCCGGTGGACCTGGGCCTTGACGGTCCCCACCTGGACTCCCATGAGATCGGCGATCTCCCGGAGCTTGAGGTTCTGGAAGCGGAAGAGGACGAGGATCTCCCGTTTCTGGACGGGCAGGCGGTCGAGGGCGCGGCGCACGAGCTCCGCCTCCCGGTCGGTTTCGTAGGCGGCATCGGGCCGGGGCTCGCGGCTGGGCGTCTCCGCATATTGCTCGTCGAGGGAGAGCGCCGGCTTCTGCTTCCTTAGATGATCGATGTGGGCGTTGCGCGCGATCTGGAAGAGCCAGACGTTGAACCGGCTCTCGCCCAGGTAGCCGGCCCGGTACTTGAGGACGCGGACGAAGACCTCCTGGACGAGGTCCTCGCTCGCGGCCCGGTTGCCCGTCAGGCGGAGGAAAAAGTTGTAGAGCATGGTCTGGTATCTCTCGAACAGGACGGCCAGCTTCTCGACGCGGCCGTCCC
>JBAVUQ010000369.1:0-1617 GCA_049696855.1 Candidatus Aminicenantales bacterium | reverse complement strand
ATGTACTCGTTCACTTCAGCGCGGAGCTCTTCTGTCGTGATGTGCGGGACCAGCGGGTGCTCCGGCGCCATGACCATGAAGGTTACGCCGTAGACGGTGTCCGGCCGCGTCGTGAAGACTCGTATCTGGTTGTTGTCGACCTCCGCCGTCTCCAGCCCAAAAGCGATCATCGTGCCCTCGCTGCGGCCGATCCAGTTCCGCTGCATCGTCACGATGCGCTCGGGCCACTCGATGTCACTGAAGTCGAGCAGGTCGTCGGCGTAGCGCGTGATTCGGAAGAACCACTGCGCAAGGTTCCGGCGCGTCACGGGCGTGTGGCAGCGTTCGCAGGTGCCGTCAGGGAGGACCTGCTCGTTCGCCAGTACTGTCTGACAGGAAGGACACCAGTTGGCAGGCGCCAGCGACCGGTAGGCCAGCCCGTTCTTGTAGAACTGGAGGAACCACCACTGTGTCCACTTATAGTAGTCTGGGTCCGATGTCACGACCTCGCGCTCCCAGTCGAACATCGCTCCCATCGACTTCAACTGCCGCCGCATGTTGACGATGTTTCGGGCCGTCCACTCGTACGGGTGGATTTGCAGCTTGATCGCGGCGTTTTCCGCCGGCAGGCCGAACGAGTCGAAGCCCATCGGGAAGAGGACGTTGTAGCCGCGCATCCGCTTGTAACGCGCCTGGACGTCGGAGGGCGCCATAGCATACCAGTGCCCGATGTGCAGGTCGCCGGAAGTGTAGGGGAACATGGTCAGCGCGTACCACTTCGGGCGCGGGTCGTCGTCCGGCGTGCGATAGAGTGCGTCGGCGTCCCAACGGGCCTGCCACTTCATCTCAATCTCCGGCGGATTGTACCTATCGTCGGTCATTCTCGTTCCTCTTCGCACGTTCTTCGGGCTCGTGGACGATTAGCCAGGGGACGCGGGCGCGCAGGAAGTCGTCGAACGGTCCCACGACCAGCCTGGCCTCCAGTAGGAGGAAGATGAGCAGCGCGCCCAAGCCGGCAGCCAGGTACAGCCGTCGCCCAACCGCCATGCCTATTGCCGCCGCCGACCATACCGTCGCCGCGGTTGTGATCCCCTTTATCGTGTAGCCTTCGCGAAAGATGACGCCCGCGCCAAGGAACCCGATTCCGGTGACGATGCCGGCAGCGATCCGGTCCTCCGTGCTCGTGATCAGCGATATCTCAGTAAACAGCGCCGAACCCATCGCGACCAGCGCCATCGTCCGGACGCCGGCCGGATAGCCACGCAACTCCCGCTCAATGCCGATGAACGCCCCAAGCGCAGCGGCAAGCAAAACGCGCAAGAAGAGGGCAACCTGATCGGCGGAGTCCATTCCTGCCTCCTACAATCGAAAACCCCCCGTCCTGAGGGACGGAGGGCTGCTCCGTTCGCCGCACTTCCGCAGATATGAATCTGGTGGAGCTGGGGGGATTCGAACCCCCTACCTATTGCCTGCCAGGCAATCGCTCTCCCGATTGAGCTACAGCCCCACTCTCGAACATCCAGTTTAGCCGAGAATCGCTGCCGTCGCAAGCGCAGCGGCTTCTCGCCCACATGGGTCGCTAGACGCCGAACACGCGACGCGCGTTGCCACAGAGGTACAGCTCCGTCGCCTCCGCGT
>JBAVUQ010000368.1:0-7200 GCA_049696855.1 Candidatus Aminicenantales bacterium | reverse complement strand
GGGGGAGGATTGAATAAGCCGATGTCAAAAGGGATCAGTCTTCGCTTGGACGTCCGCTATTTTTTCCCGCTGATAGCGGATGATGAGTATCCGGCTTTCAGGAGCCTTTGGCGGGGGACGATCGGCGTGTCCTTCAGGCTGTGAGATTTATCGGTCCGCGCGCTTCCGTCGAATAACTATACTCCGAAAAGTCCGGGCGGCCTCTGACTTCAACCTCGGGCATTCGCCCGTCGAGCCGCTCGCCTTAACTCAAGCCCACTTCGCTGATCGCGATCTTCTCCCGCGCCGCGATGCCCAGCCCCAGCTTTTCCGTGATGTCCAGGAAAGCGGCGCTCTTGCCCCGGTTGTCGATCTGCTGGGTGCCCCGGGCGATCCGCTCCTTGACGATGATGTCGTGGGCCACGGAGTCGAGGGCCACGGGGTCGGTCCCGAATAAGAGGACGTTTGCGTCGTAAATGAACTTGGGTTGGCCCCGGGGCCGCCGTCGTAGCAGGACTGGAGCCCGTCGACGACGTTGAGGACGACCTTGTCCCGGAGGACCGGGAAGGCGACCGGCTCGACGACCGACCTCATCCAGAGCTTGCGCAGGCGCGTGGTGTTGCTGATCGAGCCGTAGGACAGGTTCTTGAGGCCACAGGTCGCCGTCGCCCCGGCGTTCTTGAGGATGGGGATGTTGACGATCTTGGTCACCGTCGTCGTGACGATCTTCGAGAAATAGGAGCTTTTGCCCTCGTTGATCATGTAGGGCAGGGCCGTTCGGGCCCTTCATCTCCGTGCCCAGGATGCGGATTCCGGGGAAGTGCGAGCGAGGTCGCGACCCTGGGGATCCCCCGGACCTCGTCGATATTGGTCTTGATCTCGGCCGGCGGAGCGGCCGGCGGCTTTTCGCTCTGGACCTTCTCCTGGGAGATCAGGCGGGGGGACAGGGCCGCCCCGGCCGCGGCTAGGGCCGCCGTCCCGAAAAACCTTCGCCGTGAGAATTTATCCGACGGACAAGCGTCTTTCTCTCTTGTAAGGATCATGATGTCGTCTTTGCGCATGGGGCCTCCTGGGGATTGAGATGGGAGGATTATATGAGGAGGGAGGGGGGAAGGCAACGGAGATGTTGATTCATCATGGTGCGCTGCTTATAATGATCGTCCACGCTCTCGACCTTCGGAAGTCGAGGAGGGTCGCAAGATGGGTTATTTAGCCTTCCTGTCGTTAGGTCTACTGCTTCTCCCTCGCGGCGACCAGTTGCCAGCGGCTCCAGGGGGTCGACCATCATTCCAACAATTATTCCTTCAGGCCGCCCAGCTTCGTTCTCAGGGAGAATTTGCTGAGTCCTATGTCGCCCTCGAGCAGGCCCTGGCCTTTTGTCGCAAGGACCGCCTGCGGACATATCAGGGGAAATGTCTGATCCGAATGGGCCTTCTCAAATGGAACATCGGTGATATCGCCGCATCCAGGCATCTTTTCGACGAGGCCGCGGCGGCTTTCGGGACAGTCGGAGACTCCCGATCTCAAGAGTTTTGCGCCAAATGCCTCGAATTAATCCGCCTCTACGATCTGGGGAAAAACGACCGTATGGCACGATTGTACCATCGGTCGATAGATCGATTTAACCGGGCATGTGTTTTAGGACGTGAGATCGGATTTCCCGATCTTCAACTCAAGTGCCTGCGTCAACAGGCTTTGGCTTTTCTGGACTTGCGCGAGCTCAGGCTTTTCCTGGAAAACAGTAAAAGAGGACTGGAGATCTCCGCGGCGATCCATCACAGAACCGAACAGAGTCGATGCTTGATCCATATTGGCGTATTCCATCAACAGCGACATGATTATTCCCAAGCCGTCGTCCATTTTGATCAGGCCCTGTCGATCATACGCGCCATCGATGATCCCGAAACAGAGGCCGAGTGCCTTGGTAATCTGGGGCTTGCTTATCGGGAGCTCGGGAATCTCGACCGGGCCCATTTCTACCTCTCCGCAGCCATGGCCCTGGATAAGAGGAGAGGGGACGCGGATTCGGTTTCAATGGACCTTGACAACATCGGCACTGTGCTTCTACGGCGGGGGCTCGACGAAGACAACGAGCAAGACCTGCGCCAGGCGCTGGAGGCCTTTCAAAACGGTCTTTTGATTCAGGACCAGGCAAAAGCCAATCCTCTCGTCCGCTTTTCGGCCCTGAACAACATGGGGATCATTCTCAACCGCCTCGAGGACCACGATGGGGCCCGCCTCCTTTTTGGACAAGCGCTGCGGATTGCCGACGACGAAAAGCGCGTTCTGGAACGATGTCATGTCCTCATGAACATCGCCGCGTCGCACTTGGATGAGATGAACATCGAAGGCGCACTGCCTCTCTATAGGATGTCCTATGAGGCTAGCGCGGAGCGTTCGTTCGAGAATGTCCTCATGGAATCCTGCTTCGGTCTCGGCCAGTGTTATGAAAGAAGACATGAATCCGCCTTGGCCCTCTCCTTTTATCGGAGAGCCATCGAGGCTATGGAGACGGTGAGGGATCGGATCTCCTCAGAGCCTCTGATGATAGGATTCGCCAGAAACAAAATCCGACCGTTCGACAGGGCGATTCATATCCTGGCGGACGAATATGCCCTGAGACCATCCCCGGAGGGCGTGGCGCAGATATTTGACCTGGTCGAGAGAGCCAAGGCGCAGGCTTTCCTGGAAAGCGTCGGCGAAGCGCGGATCGACCTTTCCGGGCCGGATCATTCAATCTTGCGGGAGCGTCAACAAGCGATATCTCGAAATATCTCTGAGCTGACCTCGATGCTGGCCAATCATGCGGTTTCAGGATCCGAGGAGCAGGCTTTGAAAAACGAAATCGAGTTGGACGAGGAGGAATACATCCGGCTGAATTCAGAAATGCGGGCTATGGGACGTGCCGAAGATGAAGCCTGGCGCCAAGACATCCGGCAAACAGGCGAAATCCAGCGGCTGCTTCGCCAAAAGGACGTGGTGATGCTCGAATATTTCCTGGGAGAGCAACGGTCCTATCTTATCCAGGTTTCTCCGGCTAACATCAGGCTTCACCTTTTGCCGGCCAAGGGCGAGATTGAACGCTCCTTGCGAGCATACCTTAAGTTGATCTCCGATCGTTCATCGGATCCACGGGCCGGATTCGGGGCTGCCGAGAGGATCGGGCGCGAATTGTTTCCTCGCGACCATGACGAAGACCTTAAGAGAGCGAAGACCGTCATCGTGATCCCTGACGGGATCCTGTATAACCTCCCGTTTGAAGCCATAAGGGTCCGCGATGAGGCCGGATCAAGGTACCTCGTGGAGGATTTGGCGATCTCTTATTGCCCCTCGGCATCGTCACTGGCCGTTCTCAAGACCTCGTCGAGCCCGGGAAAGAGGACGAAGGGCGTATTGGTGGTCGGCGCCCCAAATTACGGCCGAATGACCATTCGTCATGAGGGCATTCTGATGGGCTGCCGGGATACGCCCGGAATGATATCGGGAGAGGAGATGGTAAAAATCCCCCCGCTCCCCTTTAGCAGGAGAGAGATCCAGGGTATCGCCAAATCTCTCGCGTCACTCGGCGTTGATACTTTGACTGGAAACGGTGCCACCGAAACCAATATCAAACAATGGCCTTTGAGGGACTACCGGATCATCCATTTTGCCTGCCATGGCTTCCTCAATGAATCGTCTCCCTTCAGGTCCGCCCTAGCTTTTTCGGCCACGGAAGCATCAGGGGACGACGGGTTTCTTCAGATGAGGGAAATCTATGGACTGAATCTGAACGCAGATCTCGTCGTGCTCTCCGCATGCCAAACGGCTGCGGGGAGACTCGAGCGAAGTGAGGGTCTGATGGGATTGGCCCGACCCTTCTTCTTTGCTGGAGCCCGCTCCGTCATCGCCTCCCTTTGGCAGATCAACGATGAATCGACAGTGAAATTCATGCACGATTTTTACACCCATCTCGTAGGAGGGCATCCTGCGGGCGAGGCCCTTCGTGACGCCAAGATAAAGATGCTGGATTCCCCTTGGGCGCATCCCTTCTATTGGGCCAGCTTCCTGTTTCAGGGCGATCCCTCAGCCGTGGAGATTGGCGAGAATGACGTGCGGGGTTCTTCTCAACGGTGAAAGATGAATCGCCCTAGGTGGGATTCCTCTGTCTTTGCGCCCTGGGAAAAAGCCGTGACCATCCAAAAATATGATCTTCCGGGCCGGAGGGTCGTGTAGACTTCTGGCGGGATAGGTATCTGGAGCTCTTGGATCTTGCCGCTCGTCCAGATCGGCAGGAGAGCGTCGTCAAAAAGCTCCAGAATATAATAATCTGACGCGGACCGTCCCCGCCATCGAAAAACGAAGGACCCTGATAGCGACTGATCGGCTTTCGGGCCGAGGAGGGTGATGCCTCTTTCTGCCGACCGCTCGACACTGGAGAGCTCTTTTTGATGAACTGATACGAAGAAAGACGTCATCACGAGCCCGAGGCCGAGTAGAACACAGGCATATTGCCAAAGAGGATAACGACTCGATCGTCCTTGACTCAGGACTCCGAGCCGGGAGGGCTCGCGCTTTTGAATCTCGAATAACATCATGAATTCTTCACGGCAGAACGAGCATCCGGAGATGTGGTCGACGACCTTCTTCTTCTTGCGGACTGAAGCGGAAGGCTCGAACGAACTGGCGAGAACTTCGGGAGAGGGGCACTCATTTCGGGTCAGCGGCTTTCTCGAAGCGGCATACCCCCGAAAGAGTTCTTTCAACTGATCATCGTCGATTCTCATTCTCAGCGTCCACATCTTTCAGCGTTTCCTTCAAATCCGCCAAGCCTCTGTAGAGCAAGTTCCGGGTCTTGTCATAACTCCAATTCAAGTAGCTTGAGATCTCTGGAATGGTCAAGTTCATCAGATAGAGCTTCACGACTTGGCGTCTCGAGCTGATCAACCGATTGACGGCCTTGCCGACCGTCTCCTGCAAGGCCTGTTTCCGGACGGTCTCCCAACAATAAGGATCCTTCTGTTCAGAAACGCGTATCTGTTTTTCGCGCCGGAAAAGGCTATCTTCTCTCCGATGTTTCCGGAGTTGGTCGATGACTGCGGAGCTT
The DNA here is from genome assembly GCA_049696855.1 of Candidatus Aminicenantales bacterium. GTDB lineage: Bacteria > Acidobacteriota > Aminicenantia > Aminicenantales > Saccharicenantaceae > RBG-16-66-30. The sequence continues at coordinate 2,138 of JBAVUQ010000368.1, read as the reverse complement.
ATGATCTTCCTGATATAGGATGTCGGGAATACAATCGTTTTTTCATTGCAGATGAGCTTCCAGATCCTAATCCTGACTTCCTGCAAGATGTCTTCAGGGTCGAGACCGTATTTCGGCAGATTGTATCGTTGGACTTGGACACGCATGTACTGGGCATAGTTTTCCAGCATTCGCCTGAGCTCTTCTTCCGGGAGGCTAGATCTATCCATCTGATGGGTTGACTCGGGCTGTCCCCTTGGGAATTATTCTATTAATATTGATGTAAATTGCGAGCAAATATTCTCATATCGTACAAATTATTTTGCCAAGTTCGACGAATCAGGTTGCAGTCCCCGATCTGAATGCTGCCGGACACGCCTTGCTAGGAGACTCTTGACTCCCTTCGCTTGATGCGTAAAATACTAGTTTTCAGAAGGTTATAGGGCCCGAGGCAACCGGCATGGACGAGCTCTCCAAAGACAATCTCCTCCGATCCTGGAAGAAGATCGCCGCCTACCTCGGCTGTGACATTCGGACTTGCCACCGCTGGGAGCACGACCACGGCATGCCCGTCCATCGGGCCGAGCGGGGTGGGACGAAATCCCCCGTTTTCGCCTATAGGGACGAGCTCGATGCCTGGTTCAGGGAGACTTTCAAGAGCTCGAATCCCCCGGAAACGGGCGCACCCTTCAGTCCCTGGATGAAATGGGCTGCTGCCGGGGCGGCGATCCTGGTCCTGGCCGGGGCGTTTTTCCTGCTCAGGGGCAGCCGCGCCCCGCGCCAGCCGGCCGATTTTACGATCGACGGGTCTTTTCTGGTCGTCCTCGACAAGCAGAAACACGAGCTCTGGCGCTTCGACACGAAGATCGAGGGCCTCATGCCCGAGAGCTTCTTCCGGGGAGAGTTCCAGTCGCTCAGCCGTGACCCGGGCAATGCTTTCCCCAGCCTCGTTATCAGGGATATCAACGAGGACGGCGATATCGAGGTCTTGTTCGCGCCGAAGAATAGGGAGGAGCAGACCGGGCTGGGCCGGCTCTATTGCCTCGACCGGAAGGGCCATGAGATGTGGCGGTTCGACGCCGGCAAGGAGCTCAAGTGCGGGGCCAAGGTTTTCTCGCCGGACTACCGCATCCCCGGTTTCGTCTGCCACGACCTGGACGGCGACGGCCGTCTGGAGACCCTCGTCTTCGCCTACCAGAAGCCCGACTGGCCCTGCCAGATGGCCGTCCTCGATGCTTCCGGCCGGAAGGTGGGGGAGTTCTGGAACTCGGGCTACTTGAAGTACCCCGTCTTCCACGATATCAACGGCGACGGCCGCGAGGAGCTCATCGTCGTCGGGGTCAACAACGAATACAGGGGCGGCTGCCTGGCCGTCTTCGACACCCGCCGGATCAGCGGCGCCTCACCCCAGAGCGGGGATTTCGCCTGCCGGGAATACGAGCCCGGCTCCGAGCTCTACTATGTTACCGTGCCGTACGCGGACGTCTCCGCGGCCGTGGGGAACGTCGTCGACGGCTTCCACTACGCGTTCATCACCGGGAACGACCGGATCAGCGCGACCCACAGCCTGAACCTGTTTTATGAGTTCGACTTTGGGCTCGCGTGTACCCAGGTCTCCTGGGGCCACGGCTTCCAGAATCTGCACGACGAGCTGTCCAAGGCCGGGAAGATCTCGAGTGTCCTCAACGCTGATTATGCGCGAAGCTTCAAGGAGGGCGTCCGCTACTGGAACGGCGCGGCCTGGACGGCCGTGCCTTCGATGAACCGGCGCTGAGCCCGGCCCCGGCGGCCCGCCCTATTTCTTGAAGAAGTAAGCGATCTCCCACTCCGCGGTCTCGGGGGCGTCGGAGCCGTGGACGGCGTTGCGCTCGATGGAAAAGCCGTAGGCGCGGCGGAGGGTGCCGGGCTTGGCCTGGGCCGGGTCCGTGGCGCCCATGACCTCGCGCCAGAGCTTGATGGCGTTTTCGGCCTCGAGGACCATGATCACGACCGGCCCCGAGGACATGAACTCGCACAGGCTGTCGTAGAAGCCCTTGTCCTTGTGGACGATGTAGAACCCCTTGGCCTCGTCCCTGGTCAGGTGGACGAGCTTCATCCGGACGATGGTGAAGCCTTCCTCTTCGATGCGGGCGATGATCTTGCCGATGATCCTCTTCTTC
>JBAVUQ010000367.1:0-6315 GCA_049696855.1 Candidatus Aminicenantales bacterium | reverse complement strand
AGCTCCTTGGCGATCTCGGGGAACTGCTGGACGAGCGTCTTGTAGCGGACCTCGTTCTTGAGGAAGACCTCGTATTCGAGCTTGGGCTCGCGGGAATCGAGCTGGAACGGATTCTTGCCTTCCTTGGCCAGGAGCGGGTTGAACCGGTAGAGGGTCCAGTAGCCCGTGTCCACGGCCAGCTTCTCTTCGGCCTGGGATTTGCTCATATCGATGCCGTGGTTGATGCAGGGCGAATAGGCGATGATGATCGACGGCCCGGGGAACGCTTCGGCCTCGAGGAAGGCCCTGAGGCACTGGTTCATGTTGGCCCCCATGGCCACCGAGGCGACATAGACGTAGCCGTAGCTCATGGCCATGCGGCCGAGATCCTTCTTGGACGTCCGCTTGCCGGACGACGCGAATTTCGCCACCGAGCCGGTGGGCGTGGACTTGGACGCCTGGCCGCCCGTGTTGGAGTAAACCTCGGTATCGAGGACGAGGACGTTGACGTTGCGGTTCATGGCCAGGACGTGGTCGAGGCCGCCGTAGCCGATGTCGTAGGCCCAGCCGTCGCCGCCGATGCACCAGACGCTCTTTTCGACCAGGAAGTCCTTGAGCTCGTCAATTTTGGCCAGGACGCCCTTGGACCCGTCAGCCTTGGCCAGGGCCTCCGGCAGGGCGGCCCGCACGGCCTTGGAGGCGGCCTTGGATTCGGCGCCGGTGCCGGTCCAGGCGGCCTTCATCTTGGTCAGGGCGTCGGCCAGCGCGGGGGTCGTCCCGGCGGCCAGCGCGGCGTCGATCGACGAGAGGAGCAGGCGCCGGTTGACGTCGACGGCCAGGCGCATGCCGAAGCCGTATTCGGCGTTGTCCTCGAACAGGGAGTTGCCCCAGGCCGGGCCCTTCCCTTCCGTCGTGACGCAGTAGGGGGACGTCGGGAAGGTTCCGCCGTAGATCGAGGAACAGCCGGTGGCATTGGCGATGATCATCCGGTCGCCGTAGAGCTGGGTGGCCAGCTTGACGTAGGGCGTCTCGCCGCAGCCGGCGCAGGCGCCGCTGAACTCGAACAGCGGCCTGAGGAACTGGCTGCCCTTCAGGGTGTCCGGCTTGACGCCGTCGAGGACGTTGTCGGGGAGCCGGTCGAAGAACTCGGCCTTTTGGGTTTCTCCGGCGGCCCGGAGCTCGGCGATCGGGGTCATGACCAGGGCCTTGGTCTTGGCCGGGCAGACCTGGGCGCAGGACCCGCAGCCGACGCAATCCTCGATGTAGCACTGTTCGCGGTAGCGGAGGTCGCGGTCGTTCTTGGTGACGGACTTGACGGTGACGAAGCCCTCCGGCGCGCCGGCGAGGTCGGCCGGAGCGATCTGCTTGGCCCGGATCGTGGCGTGGGGGCAGACGAAGCCGCACTGGTTGCACTGGATGCAGTTCTCGGGGATCCACTTCGGGCACTCGGTGGCGATGCCGCGCTTCTCGAGACGCGCCGTGGCCGTGGGGGTGGCGCCGTCCAGGGGCATCTTGGAGACGGGCAGGAGGTCGCCCTTGAACCGGGTGACCGGGTCGATGACCTCCCGGGCGTAGGCGCTGGCGTCGTCGGGGACGATCTTTGTGACCGGGGCGGACTTGGTGATCCTGGCCGGGACGGGCACGGCCTCGAGGCCCGCGGCGGCCCGGTCGACGGCGTCCCAGTTCATCTGGACGACTTCCTTGCCCTTGCGGCCGTAGGTCTTTTCGATGGCCTTTTTGATGAGGCCGATCGCCTCCGCCTCGGGCAGGACGCCCGAGAGCTTGAAGAAACTGGCCTGCATGATCGAATTGATGCGCAGCCCGAGGCCGAGCTCGCCGGCGATCTTCAGGGCGTCGATCGTATAGACTTTGACCTTCTTGTCGATGATCGTCCGCTGCATGTCCGCGGTCAGGTGTTCGAAGACGTCGGCGGCCTTCCAGTCGGAGTTGATGAGGAACGTCCCGCCCTCACGGATGCCCTCGAGGATGTCCAGCCGTCCGATATAGGAGGGCTTGTGGAGAGCGACGAAATCGACGGTGTTGAGGAAATATTGCGATTGGATGGGATGATGGCCGAAGCGGAGGTGGGAGATGGTGACGCCGCCGGACTTCTTGGAGTCATACTGGAAGTAGCCCTGGCCGTACATGTCCGTGTGGTCGGAGATGATCTTGATCGAGTTCTTGTTGGCGCCGACGGTGCCGTCCGAGCCGTAGCCGTAGAACTTGCAGCGGACCGTGCCGGGGAGCTCGGTGTCGAGGACCGGGCCGACGGGGATCGACGTGTGGGTGACGTCGTCGATGATGCCCACGGTGAAGCCGTGCGTGGCCTTGCCGTCGAGGTGCTCGTAGACGGCCTTGACCATGGCCGGGGTGAACTCCTTGGAGGACAGGCCGTAGCGGCCGCCGACGACCTTGACCGGGCGGCCCGACAGGGCCACGGCGACGTCGAGGTAGAGGGGTTCGCCGATCGAGCCGGGCTCCTTGGTCCGGTCGAGGACGGCGACCTTCTTGGCCGAGGCGGGCAGGGCCGCCGCCAGCGCGGCCGCGTCGAAGGGACGGTAGAGCCGGACCTTGATCAGTCCGAGCTTGGCTCCGTGGGCGTTGAGGTAATTGATCGTCTCCTCGGCTGTCTCCGCGCCCGAGCCCATCATGACGATGACCTTGTCGGCGTCGGGGGCGCCGAAATAGTCGAAGAGATGATACCGGCGGCCGATGGCCCCGCCCACTTTGTCCATGTAGTGCTGGACGAGGCCCGGGCACTCGTCATAGTACTTGTTGACGGTCTCGCGCCCCTGGAAGTAGACGTCGGGGTTCTGCTGGCCGACCTTCTGCATGGGGCGCTCGGGGTTGAGGGAGCGCTTACGGAAGTCCTCGAGATATTGGGGCTCGAATAGTGCGGCCAACGTCTCGTAGGACACGACGTCGACCTTCTCCAGGACGTTGGAGGTGCGGAAGCCGTCGAAGAAGTGGAGGAAGGGGATCTTCGTGCGCAGGGTCGCGAGGTGGGCGACGATGGCCAGGTCCTGGGCCTCCTGGACGGAGCCGGCGCAGGTCATGGCGAAGCCGGTGTTGCGGGCCGCCATGACGTCGCTGTGGTCGCCGAAGATCGACAGCGCCTGGCAGGCCAGCGAGCGGGCCGACACCAGGAAGACGGTCGGCAGCATCTCGCCGGCGATCTTGTGCATATTGGGAAGCATGAGCATCAGCCCCTGGGACGCGGTGAAGGTCGTCGTCAGGGCGCCGGCCGAGAGCGAGCCGTGGACCGCGCCCGACGCGCCTCCCTCCGACTGCATCTCGATGACATCCACCCGCTGGCCGAAGATATTCTTGCGGTCGTGGGCGGACCACTCGTCGGCCAGCTCGCCCATCGTCGAGGAGGGGGTGATGGGGTAGATGGCCGCGACCTCGGAATAGGCGTAGGCGACGTGGGTCGCCGCCGTGTTCCCGTCGATCGTCTGCATATTCTTTTTCTGTTCCATGGATGACTCCTTGTTTCGATATGGTCGAACGTCGCCGGCGACGTCTCGGGCTATTCCTTGAGCTCCGTCCGCCCCTCCAGGGCCTTCTTGATGGTCACCTGGTCGGCGAAATCGAGATCCGAGCCCACCGGCAGCCCCATGGCCAGCCGGGTGATCCGGATGCCGTAATCCTTGAGCACGCGGAGGAGATAGAGGGCCGTGGCCTCCCCTTCCACCGTCGGGTTCGTGGCGATGATGATCTCCTTGAACGCGCCCTCCTCGATCCTCTTCGTCAGCTTCCCGAGCCGTAGCTCGTCGGGCCCGCGGCCCTTGAGCGGCGACAGGGCCCCGAGGAGAACGTGGTAGCGGCCGTTGTAGGCGCCCGTCCGCTCGATCGAGGAGATGTTGAACGGCTCCTCGACGATGCAGAGGGACTCGTCGGAGCGCCTCTCGTCCGCGCAGATCAGGCAGGGATCGACGTGGGTGATGTTGTTGCAGCGGGAGCAGTAGAAGATCTTGCGCTTGGCCTCGCGGATGGCCTCGGCCAGACGGTCGGTGTCCTCGGTCGGCAGGCCCAGGAAATAGAAGGCGATGCGCTGGGCCGTCTTGGCCCCGATGCCGGGGATGTGGCGCAGTTCCTCGATGAGGTCGTGGAGCGGTTGGGCGTACTCGAACATCAGAGCCCCGGGATCTTCAGGCCGGCGCCGAGGCCGCCGAGCTTTGCGGCCAGGGCCTCGTCCACCTTGGCCGCCCCGTCGTTGAAGGCGGCGACGATGAGATCCTGGAGCATCTCCACTTCGGCGCGGTTCACGACCTCGGGGTCGATGCGGATGGATTGCAGGACCTTGTGGCCGTCGAGGACGACGGTGACCATGCCGCCGCCGCTCGAGCCGTCGACCCGCAGGTCGGCCAGCTCCTTCTGGAGCCGGTCCTGCATCTCCTTGGCCGACTTGAGCATCTTCTGGAGGTCCATGACGTTCTTCATTTGTCATTCTCCGTCGGTCCTCGGCCCTTGGGCGCGGCCTCGCGCGAGGCCGCGACGGGATCGGCCGACAGGACCTGGGCCTTGAAGGTGTTCATGAAGAACTGGACGGCCGGGTCCTTCATGGCCGACTCGAGCTCCCGCCCCGGCCGGAGGGGCCCGCCTTCGGTCGCATTCTCCTCGGCGAAGCGGACCTTGATCTCCCGGCCCAGGACCTCGGAAGCGGACCTTTCGACGGCGCGCACGTCCTTCTCCTGGACACTGGTGACGAAGAACCCCCGGCCGCTCCCGAAAAAGACCTCGAGCTCGTTGTCCCTGACTATGACCGACGAGTATTGTCCCAGGAGGGCCGCGAGAGGCGCCCGGTCCACGGCGAGCTTCTCGAGGACCCGGGCGAAGACGTCCTTCGTCCCCGGCGCGGCCTGCTTGGGCGGGGCTGCCGGCTTCGACGGGATGGCCTGCGGGCCCGGCTGAGGCCCGGCCGCCGGAGGAGCCCCCTTCGGCGCGGGGCCGGAAGGGACGGCCGGAGTCCGGTGCGGGATCTCCTTGAGCGACTCGACGTCCTTGATGAGCTCCCGCAGGGGGACGATCTTGCGGAAATGACAGAGCTTGACCAGGAAGGCCTCGAGATAGATCCGCGGCATGGCCGAGTATTTCAGCCCCGGTTCCGCCTGCTGGAGGGCGAGGAGATAGCGGAGCAGGTCCTCCGGGCCGGCCTTGGCCGCCTCGGCGCGCAGGGCCTCGAGGCCTTCGGGGCCGACGGCGAGGAGGTCCTCGGGACGTTCGACCGAGCGGACCAGGAGCAGGGCCCGGAAATGCTCGATCAGCTTGCCGAAAACGAAGCGGAGGTCGTAGCCGGCCGCGACGACGCTCTCGACGAGGGAGAAGACCTGGTCCGGCTTCTCATCGAGAACGGCCGACGAGAAGCGGGTGAGCACGTCCAGGCCGACCGTCCCCAGGATCGTCTTGAGGTCCTCGTCGCCGATGTTCTCGCCGCTGAAGGCCACAGCCTGGTCGAGAAGGCTCTGGGCGTCGCGCATGCTGCCGTCGGCGGCCTCGGCGATGAGGGCCAGCCCGGCGGGGGTGATGGTGATGCCTTCCTTCTTCGTGATCTCCATGAGGTGGTTGATGATGTCCTTGTGGGAGATCTTGCGGAACTCGAAGTGCTGGCAGCGCGACACGATGGTCGCCGGGACCTTGTTGAACTCCGTCGTCGCGAAGATGAACACGGTGTTCGGCGGCGGCTCTTCGAGCGTCTTGAGAAGAGCGTTGAAGGCGTGCGTCGAGAGCATATGGACTTCGTCGATGATGAGGACCTTGGTGCGGGTGTAGGCCGGCTTGTATTTGACCATCTCGCGGATGGGCTCGATGTCGTCGACCTGGCGGTTGGAAGCGCCGTCGATCTCGAGGACGTCGATGGCGCTGCCGTCATGGATGGCCTTGCAGAACTGGCAGGGGTGCTCTCGATCGGGGCAAGGGTGCGGCGTGGGGCCGTTGGCGCAGTTGAGGGCCTTGGCCAGGATGCGAGCCACGGTCGTCTTGCCCGTCCCCCGGACGCCGGAGAACAGGTAGGCCTGGGCGATGCGGCCCGAGGCGATGGCGTTCTGGATGGTCCGGACGACGGACAGCTGTCCGACGACCTCCTCGAATTTCCAGGGCCTGTATTTCCGGGCAAATATCTCGTAGGACATGGGTTTCGGCCGTCCGCGGACGGGAGAGGAGAACCTGCCGTTCTCCCCTAAAAAGTAAAGTTTATCTTAGCACAAATCGGCCAAATAGCAAGGAAAAGGAATATAATGACGCCGTGCCGCCGCGCTCCCGCAGCCTCGCCGAGATCCACCTGGCCGTCTTCCTCTTCGGCTTCCCCGGTCTGTTCGGAAAATGGCTCGCCTGGCC
>JBAVUQ010000366.1:0-10769 GCA_049696855.1 Candidatus Aminicenantales bacterium | reverse complement strand
GGGAGGAGGAGCCGAAGCCCTCGACGCAAGCGACGGCCAAGCGCCCGGCCGAATCCCGGCCCCAGCCGGCCCCGGCCCAGCCGCCGTCCCAGGCCCCGACCATGTCCCCGCAGGAAGCTTACTCCGTCGCCTACAACGATTACCTCAAGGGGAACTACGACCTGGCTGTCGAGAGCTTCAAGCTCTACCGCCAGCAGTTCCCGGAGAGCCCCCTCGCCGACAACGCCCTCTACTGGATCGGCGAGTGCCGCTACAGCCAGCGGAAGTTCGAGGAAGCGATCGACGCGTTCGACGAGCTCATCCTGGCCTATCCGCAGGGCGACAAGGCCGCGGCGGCCTACCTCAAGAAAGGCCTCAGCTTCATCGAGCTCGGCCGGAAGCCCGAAGCGCTGGCCGCGCTCAAGCTCCTCGTCGCCAGGTATCCCCTCGAAGAAGAGGCCCGCATCGCCCAGGACAAGATCCGGGAGCTCACAGAAAAATGAGAGACATCAACAGCCTGAACAAGGTCATCCTCGTCGGCCGCCTCGGCCAGAAGCCCGAGATGTTCCGCCTGCCTCAGCAGGACCGGTGGAAAGCCAGCTTCACCCTGGCCACGAACGAGCGGTTGTTCAATCCCAACACGCGGGAGTCGTCCGACCGGACGGAGTGGCACAACATCGTCGTCTTCGGCAAGCTGGCCGAGTTCTGCGAGAAATACCTGGCCCAGGGCCGCCTGATCCTCATCGAGGGGAAGCTCCGGACCCGGAGCTGGCAGGACAAGGACTCGGGGAACAAGAGATATAAGACCGAGGTCGAAGCTCTGAGCATCATCCTCCTCGGCAAGCGCGACGAGGGCTCGGCCACGACGACCGACACGACCGATCTCGACGCGGTCTACGGGCGCGGCGGCGGACGCGCCGCGGCCCCCGGCGAGGAGGAGTTCCCGTCGGGCGACGAGCCCGCCGGGGGCTCGGGCGGCGGAACCGACGACGACATCCCCTTCTAGCCCGGTATTCGTGAAAACGCCGTATTTCTCCATCAAACGCAAAGAATCAAAACCGGCGTTTTCACCCGTCGGGCAAGCCGATCCGGCCGCATCTGCTTCGTTGCAAAGGGCTCGCAGTACCCCGAGTACAGCTTCGCCCTTCGACGCCTCGCATCTGCAGCCGCCTCGGCTCGCGAATAACCAGGCTAGCCGGTGAGCGAAAAGACCCCTCCCGAGGCCGGCTTCGAGAGCCGCATCGTCGAGGACATCCGTCCCTGGGGCAAGTTCCGCCGGTTCCCGCACGAGGACGCGGGCAGCATCAAGATCATCACCGTCGAGCCGGGCGGCCGGCTGTCCCTCCAATACCACGAGCGCCGGGCCGAGTTCTGGCTCGTGCTCGACGCCGGGCTCGAGATCACGGTCGGCGACCGGGTCTTCGTCGCGGCCCCGAACGAGGAGATCACGATCCCCCGCCGCGTCGCCCATCGTGTCCGCAACGTCGGGCCGGCGCCGGCCCGCTTCATGGAGATCTGGATCGGCCGCTCATCGGAATCGGACATCGTCCGGCTCGCGGACGATTACCACCGGAAGTAAGGGACTGTCCCCGGAGGGGACTGTCCCTCTTCGATTCCTCTGCGGGTTCGCTTCAAGAGGGACAGTCCCTTGCAGGGACGGTCCCTATTTCTTCGGAGAAGCCTCGATCGGCTGGCCCGTCAGGAACACCTGCGGGTGGCGGAGCAGGATCTCCTCGGTGACGTATTCCTCGATCTCCTGGGCGCTCCGCAGCTTCAGCGTCTCCTCGGCGATCTTCTCGGCCGTCCGGCACTCGACCGACCGGAGGGCCTTCTTGATCCGCGGGATGAAGATGGGGTTCATGCTGAAGGTCCGCAGCCCGAAGCCCAGGAGAACGATGGCCGAGGGCGTGTCGGCGGCCATCTCGCCGCAGACGATGACGTCCTTCTCGGCCTTGCGGGCCGCCTGGATGACGGAGCGGATGAGCCGGATGACCGCCGGGTGGAACGGCTTATAGAGGTAGGACACGAATTCGTTCGAGCGGTCCACGGCCAGGTAGTACTGGATGAGGTCGTTCGTCCCGATGCTGACGTAGTCCACTTCCTTCAGCATGAGGTCGGCCAGGGCGGCGGCCGCGGGCACTTCGATCATGATGCCGAGGGGGATCGCCTCGTCGAAAGCCTCGCCCTTGCGCCGCATCTCCTTCTTGACGTCGGCGAAGATGTCCTTGACCTCGAGGACCTCGTCGACCTCGGTGACCATGGGAACGAGGATGCGCACGTTCTTGGCGGCGCTGGCCCGGAGGATGGCCCTGAGCTGGACGCGGAAGAGGTCCCTGTTGCGAAGGGAGAACCGGACGGCCCGCAGGCCCAGGGCGGGATTGGGCTCCTTCTCGATGTTGAGCTGGGGCAGGCTCTTCTCGCCGCCGATGTCGAGCGTGCGGATCGTGACCGGATGGGGGTGCGCGCTCCGGGCCAGGCGGGCGTAGATCTCGAAGTGGTCTTCCTCGGTCGGCAGGGATTCCCGCCGGAGATAGATGAACTCCGAGCGGAACAGGCCGACGCCCTCGGCCCCCATGGACAGGGCCAGCCCGACCTCCTCGGGAAGCTCGATATTGGCCTGGGGGATGAAGCGGACGCGGTCGAGCGTCTCCGACTTGAGCTTGGCCGTCTTCTGGAGCTCGCGCGAGTAGGTCTCGTACTTCTCCTTCTTGGCCTGAAACTCGCGGCGGACGGCCGGCGGCGGGTCGATGATGACCTCGCCGTCGGTCCCATCGACGATGATGAACTCGCCCTCCCGGACCTGCCGGGTGATATCCCGCAGGCCGAGGACGGCCGGGATCCCGAGGGACCGGGCCAGGATGGCCGTGTGCGAGGTCCGCCCGCCCATGTCCAGGGCGACGCCGAGGGTCAGGTCCTTGCTCAGCCGGAGGGCGGCCTCGGACGGCAGGAGCTCGTGGGCGACGAGGATGTGCGGCTTCTGCGGCGCCTTCTCCTTCTCCCGCTTCGTCTCGAGGTTCCGGTAGACGCGCTTCAGGACGTCGGAGACGTCCGATTTCCTCTGCCGGAAATAATCGTCGGCGAGGGATTCGAAGAGCTGCTCGTAGCGCGCGTTGGCCTTGGACAGGGCCCATTCGGCCCGGGCCTTCTCGTCGCGGATGACGGCCTCGAGCCCGCCGACGAGGGTCGGGTCCTCGAGGATCATGAGGTGGGCCTCGAAGATGAGGGAGCTGTCGGGCCCCATCTTCTCCCGGACGCTCTCCTTGACCCGGACGAGATCGTCGCGGGTGCGGTCGAGGGCCTGGCGGAGGCGCGTGATCTCGTCGGCCACCTGGCCTTCGGCGATGATCTCCTTGCGCGAAGTGAAGACGACACGCTTGGTCAGGAGGACTTCGCCCATGGCGATCCCCGGAGAAACACCGATGCCGCGCAGTCGCGTCATGTCCATGCGGTCACTCTTTCTCGTCGAAGCGGTTGGCGATGAGCTCCATGAGCGCGGCCATGGCCGCCTCCTCGTCCTTGCCCGCGGTGATGAGCCGGATCGTCGTGCCCTGCGTCGCCGCCAGGGTCAGGATGCCGAGGATGCTCTTGCCGTCGATCTCGTCGCCGTCCTTGACGATCTTGACCGACGCGCCGAAGCGGTTGGCCAGGTTGACGAACTTGACCGCGGCCCGGGCGTGCAGACCCAGCTTATTGCGGATGGTCACGGTCTTGTCGAGCATGGAGGCGTTATTTGGTCCGGGACTTGAGCAGGGCGCTGACAAGGTGGATGTTCTTCTTGCCCTGGTCGACGACCTTCTTGGCCACGTCCTTGAGGTTGTTGGCGCGCTGGAGGGAGACGAACTTGATCAGCATCGGCAGGTTGACCCCGGTGATGATCTCGACGTGGCTCTCCTTGAAGAAGCTGAAGCTCAAGTTGGAGGGCGTGCCGCCGAACATGTCGGTGAAGATGACCACCCCGCTCTTCTGATCCACCCGCTTGAGGCTCTGGTTGATCTTCTTCTTCGAATCCTCGAGATCGTCGTACCAGCCGATCGAGATGGCCTCGATGTTGGGCGCCTCGCCGAGGATGATCGTCAGGGCGTTCAGCAGCTCCTCGGCCATGCGGCCGTGGCAGACGATAATGCCTCCGATCATGGGTTGTTCGTTCTCCCGGTAGTCCGGTATTGTATGATAAAGCCGGCTATTTATAAAGGTCCCGGTGATAAATCCTGACGCCGCAGGACCGCCCCTTGAGATGGGCCCGCAGCTCCTCGGCGATGACGACCGAGCGGTGCTTGCCCCCCGTGCAGCCCACGGCGATGGCCACGGTCGTCTTGCCCTCCCGGGCGAAGCGGGGCAGCACGAAATCGACGTAGCCGAACAGGTGGCGGAGGAACGTCCGGGTCCCCGGCGATCCCAGGACGAACTTGCGGACGCTCGGGGCCTTGCCGGTCCGGTTCCGGAGCCGGTCGGCGTAGAACGGGTTCGGCAGGAGCCGGGTGTCGAAGACGAGATCGGATTCGAGGGGCAGGCCGTGCTTGTAGCCGAAGCTCGTCAGGACAACCTGGGTCCGCGGCCGCTTGCGCCGCAGGATGCGCTCGGCGATGACGTCTTTGAGCTGATAGATGTTGAGTCCCGAGGTGTCGACGACCTCGTCGGCCAGCCGGCGGATGGGCAGAAGCCTTTTCCGCTCGAGCCGGACGCCCTCGAGGATGGGCCTGCGGGGGGCCAGCGGGTGCGGCCGGCGCGTCTCGTTGAAGCGCTTGGCCAGGGCCTCGTCGGTGGCCTCGAGGAAGACCAGCTTGACCGGGACCTTCTTCCGGATGTCCCGGAAGACCGCCGGGAAATCGGTCAGGAAGCGCGGCTCCCGGATGTCGATGACCAGGGCCGTGCGGTCGATCTCGACCTTCTTCCGGAGCCAGAGGTCGACGAAGCTCGCGATCAGCTTGGCCGGCAGGTTGTCCATGCAGTAATAGCCGAAATCCTCGAGGGCCCGGCTGACCACGGTCTTCCCCGAACCCGACAGGCCGGTGACGATCAGGAAGCGGTTGTCCTTGGCGGGGGGCTTCATGGCAACTCTCAGGTCAGGACGCGATCGAGCCGGCGTATGATCTCGTCCGGCGCGCTGTAGCCTTTCTTGCGGAGGATGTGGACCTTGCAGGCGACCTCGATCAGGGTGGCGATGTTCCGGCCCGGAGCGACGGGGATGGCCAGCTGCGGGATCTCACGCCCGAGGATGGTCATGCCGTCGCCGGATTTGAGCCCGAGACGGTCGACCTCGTAGCCCCGCCGCCACTTCTTGAGGCGGACGACGAGGTCCACCCTGGCCTGGCGGGCGATCGAGCGCGGTCCGAAGATGGCCCGGATGTTGATGATGCCGAGGCCCCGGATCTCCATGAAGTTGCGGCTCAGGGCCGGGGCCGTGCCGACGAGGTCGCCCCGCGGCGTCGCCCGGATCTGGACGACGTCGTCGGCGATGAATTGATGGCCCCGGGAGATGAGCTCGAGGGCGCTCTCGCTCTTGCCGATGCCGCTGTCGCCGAGGATGAGCGTCCCCAGGCCGAAGATCTTCAGGAGGCCGGCCGAGATCGTCGTCTGTTCGGCCCCTTCGGCGGGCCGGCCCGCGGGCGCGTCAGGCACGGACTTTTTCCTCCTCGGCCCGGAGGGCGTCGATGACCTCGGCCGCCGTCGCCGCCTTGAGCAGTTTCGAGGAGAGCGACCGGGACCGCCGAGTCAATCCGGCGATCGCGGCCAGCAGCCGCAGCCCGGCGCCCGGATTGTCCTCGGGCGAGACGAGAAGGAAGAAGACGTGGGACGGCTTGCCGTCGACGGCCTCGAAGACGACGCCGTCCGGCGAAAGGCCGAGCAGCAGGGCCGGCGATTTGATCCCCTTGGCCCGGCAATGGGGCACGGCGACACCCTTGCCGATGGCCGTCGTGCCCATCTCCTCCCTCTTCAGGAGCTTGTCGAGGAGGGTGCGGTCGAGTCCGGGGGCGTACCGGGCCTCGAGCTTTTCCGACAGCTCGCGGAGGACGCCGGCCCGGTCGCGGGCGTCGAGGCGCGGCACGACCAGGCCTTCGTCGAGGAGCGCGTGGATCTTGACCATTCGCCGCGTCCGGTCCTCAGGGCTCGACGAGCCCGTACTGGCCGTCCTTGCGCCGGTAGACGGCCGCCCATTCCTCGGAGCCCGCGCGCCGGAACAGGAAGACCTCCTTGGCCTTGGCGTCGAGCTGGACGAGGGCCTCATCGAGCGTCATGGGCTTGAGCGAGAAGAAGTTCGCCCGGACGACCCGCTTCTCCGGTTCCGGGGCCTCGACGGACGGGGCGAGCGTCTTCCGCTCCCGCCCGCCGCGCCGCTTCTTATCGCGCGATTTGACCCGGTCCTTGCGGACCCGCGTTTCGAGCGTGTCGAAGGCCCGGTTCAGGGACTCGATCATGTCCAGGGTCTCTTCGATGATCACATACCCGCGGCCCTTGGCCTGGACGTGGATCTCGGCCTTGGCCCGGCTCTTCTGGATATTGAGGATGATGTTGACATCGAGGACGTCGGCGACGAGGTTCTTCAGGCGGGCCAGCCGCTTCTCGCAGTAGGCCCGGATCTCGGGGGTGAGCGCCGCCTGCCTCGTCGTATAGTGGACGTTCATGTCTTATCCTCCATGATGGACTTTCGCTTGCGGATATGGGAGGGCTCGATCTTGAGCTGGTTGCGGTATTTGGCCACCGTCCGGCGGGCGATGCGCAGGTCCTCGCGGGCCAGGATCTCGCCGATCTCGATGTCGCTCAGGGGATTGTCCTTGTCCTCGCTCTCGACGAGCTTACGGATCTTGTCCTTGACCTTGAGCGAGGAGACGTCCTCGCCATAGTTTCCCTGCAGGGACTTGTGGAAGAAGTACTTCAGGGAGAAGACCCCCCGCGGGGTCATCATGAACTTGTTGGCCACGACGCGACCGACGGTCGACTCGTGGACGCCGATGTCCTGGGCGATCTCCATCAGCGTCAGCGGACGGATGAAGTCGATGCCCTTATCGAAGAACTCCTTCTGGCGGTCGACGATGAAGCGGGCGACCTTGTAAATGGTCTGGTTCCTCTGGTCGAGGCTGCGCATGAACCAGAGGGCTTTTTTCAGCCGGTCCTTGAGAAAGCGGTAGGCCTCGGGCTCGCCCTGGGCGGCCTTCCCCAGGAGCTGGCGGTAATAGGCGCTGATGCGGAGCCGCGGCATGCCCTCGTCGTTGAGGACGATGGTCCACTCGTCCCCTTCCTTGCCGACGATGATGTCCGGAACGACATAGCTCGTCTTCTCCTCGGTGTACTTCCGCCCCGGCGCCGGGTTGAGGCTCTTGATCAGATCGATGCGCTGGCGGATCTCGCCGATGGGGACCCCGAGGACGCGGGCGAGCTGGGCGTAATCGGACCGCTCGAGGAGGGGCAGATATTGGGTGACGATCTTCCGGGCCATCTCGTCCTGGACCTGGTGGTGGTCCATCTGGGTCAGGAGCGCTTCGCGCAGGTCGAGGCTGCCGCAGCCGACGGGCTCGAAGGTCTTGATCCTGGCCCGGACGGCCTCGACCTTCTCGGGGGTCGTCTGCGAGAGGCGGGCGATCTCCTCGACGGTCGAGGCGAGGTAGCCGTCCTCGTCGATGTTGCCGATGATGAACTGGGCGGTCTCCCGGTCCTCGTCCGTGAAGAAGGTCAACGTGGCCTGCCAGTTCAGGTTGTCCCAGAGCGAGGGGGCGCGGGAGATCGTGTTCTCGAGCGAGACGG
Source organism: Candidatus Aminicenantales bacterium (assembly GCA_049696855.1). Lineage (GTDB taxonomy): Bacteria > Acidobacteriota > Aminicenantia > Aminicenantales > Saccharicenantaceae > RBG-16-66-30. The sequence continues at coordinate 3,050 of JBAVUQ010000366.1, read as the reverse complement.
CCTCGCGGCTCTCCGTGAAGTGGGGGCGGAAGCCTTCGTCGAGATAGTCCTGGAAGCCGGCCAGAAAATTGTCCTCCGGCGTATCGCCGGTGATCTTCGGCTCGGTCGATTCGAGGCTCAGCCCTTCGAGGACGCTGTCCCTGTTCTTGACCCCGGCCTCCTCGGCGGCCACGGTCTCGCTGTCCTTGGCCGCGCCCTCGCGGGCCTCGTCCTCGATCTCCATCATCGGGTTCTGGGCGAGCTCTTCGTCGATGACCTCGATGAGCTCGAGGTTCGTCAGGGGCAGGAGCTTGATGGCCTGCTGGAGGGCCGGAGCAAGGATGAGCTTCTGCACCTGCCTCTGGTCCAGCCTCTGCTTGAGCGGCATCGTTCTCGCCTCGCGTTCCTATTCTATAGACGAAACTCCTGGCCTAAATAGCTCTTTCGCACGTCCTCAGACGCGACGATCTCCGCCGGCGTGCCCTCTTTGAGGATGCGCCCGCCGTCGAGGATGTAGGCCCGGTCGGTGATCTCGAGAGCCTCCCGGACGGCGTGGTCCGTCACGAGGACGCCGATGCCTTTGGCCCGGAGCCCCCGGATGACCGCCTGGAGGTCGCGGACCGACAGGGGGTCGATCCCCGTGAACGGCTCGTCGAGCAGAACGAACTCCGGGTCCATGACCATGGCCCGGGCGATCTCCAGCCGGCGCCGCTCGCCTCCCGACAGTGTCAGTGCGCGGGCCCCGGCCAGCTTATCCAGCCCGAATTCCTCGAGAACGCAAGCCACGCGGGCGGCCCGGGAGCCGGCCGAGGGTCGGGTCTCGAGGACGGCCAGGAGGTTCTCGGCCACGGTCAGCTTCCGGAAGGCCGACGGCTCCTGGGGCAAGAGGATGAGACCCTTTCTCGCTCTCAGGTACATGGGCTGGTCGGTGATGTCCTCGTCCCTGAGGAAAACCCGCCCGCCGTCCTGGGGAACGAGACCGAGCACCATCGAGAACGTGGTCGTTTTCCCGGCGCCGTTGGGCCCGAGCAGACCGACGATCTCCCCCTCTTCGACCCTTACGGAGACCTTGTCGACGACCTTCTTCCGCCCGTAGCTCTTCTCGAGATCAACCGCTCTCAGCGAACCCTTCATGGCTCACGATCTGACGACGGTCGTCGCTCTTCCCTGTCCCTCATTTTCGATCAAAATCTTATCATCCGGGAGGTCGAAAGTCAATTTGGCCCCTCTGGCGGAGCCGCCCTTGTCATCGGTCAGGACGGGCCGGCCGGTGAGCGTGATCCGGCCGGTCGCCGCCTGATACGAAGCGGCCTCCGAGCGGCCGACATAGCGGCCCTTGGAGACGCTGACGCCGGTCGACGCCGCGAGGGATTCGACGGCATACCCCTCCCGGCCGATGACCGCCGAGACCGTCGCGGCCTCGAGCCGCGCCTCCGGCAGCCTGACAGAAGCCTTCGAGGACAGGATCAGGGCCCTCATGTCGGGCCGATAGACCATGTCCTGTCCGCCGATCTCGATCGTCCGGGCGGGGGCCTCGCCGGGCGCGACCTCGGTCAGCGTGATCGCGACCCCTCCCCCGCCGCGCATCTCGCCTTTCTCACCGGAGAGCTCGAGCTCTCCGGCGCGGAGGGAAGCCGTCCCCTGCCGGGCCAGGACGTTTGCGGAGAATGAAGCCGATGAGGCGCCGGCCCGGAGGACGAGCCTGCCGGCGGTGACGGAAACGTCTTCTCCGGACGAAAAGAATCCCACCGTCCGCCGGCCCTGGCCGCGCTTGAAAAGACAGAGGACGCCGCCCGAGGCTTCCAGGGTCCCGGTGCCGGAGCCGACCGTGATCGAGGGGGCCTCGACGCGGGCATCGGAGGAATCGGCGACGGCCGGCCGCCCGGGTCCGCCGTGCACCGTGAGAACCTTGGCCGCGTCGAAGACTGCCGTGTCCCCTTCGAGCGTGCGGCTGAGTCCCCCGGCCTCGGCGATCTCCGCCCGGACGCCGCCCGAGGCGGACCAGGTCCAAAGGCCGTTGACGCGGTCGAAGCCGATCCGTGCTGTCGGGGCGAGAACGGTCTCCGTCCTGTCCGCGGCCGATCGTAACAGGAGGCTGGAGCGACCCGAGGTCTCGATCGAGAGGAGGCCGAACGGGTCACGGTCGAAGGCGACGGCGATCCGGTCGGCGCGGATCTCGCCGCTCCCTTCGCCCGGCAGCTCCGGCCCGCCGAAAACGACCTTGGCGGCGCCCTCGAAGACGGCCGATTCGAGAGACGACTCGTCCCGGGAGGCGACGAACGAAGCGGCCGCCGACGCGCCCTTGAACTCAGCGCCTTCGAGCGCGGCCCCCCCTTCCACCCGGCCCCGAAGCTCGCGGCGTTCGAAAACGAAGGAATCGCCCGAGATGGCCGGGCCGCGGCCGGTCCCGTCTTTCGTCATCAGCTCGACCCGGAAACCGCCGCCGAGCCGGATCTCCTCGGGGCCCTCCCGATAGGCGATCTCCGGGGCGTGTCCGCTGATCGCTTTCGACGAGAAGCGGCCCCCTCCGGTCGTCTCGAACAGGCCCTTCGTCTTGTCGTAGTCGAACGAGCCGCCTTCGAGGACGACGCCGGACGCTTCGACGCGGACGTGTCCGGTGATGGTGAAGCGAAGCGATCCGGGATCGTAGACGACCTCGTCGGCCGAAAGCCGCGAAACGGTCTCGCCTTCCGGCCCGAGATTCACGATCTCGACGGAGCCCGCGAGGTGGTTCCGCCCGTCCGGACCGCGGAAGAAGCTCGCCCCGCGGATATCGACGACGGGCCGTCCGTCCCTGTATTCCTGCTGCCGGACCTTTTCTTTGAGATCGACGATCCGCCCCTCGGGCGGCGGCTTGACGGGCGCCGGAGCGGGTCGTCCCTCGCGCCGCCCCGCCAACCGGACGATGATCACGGCGGCGAGCGCGACGATCAGGACGGCCGCGGCCAGCCTGGCGAACCTCACCGGCGCCGACGCTCTTTGCGCGCTCATCGTTTCAGACCTTCAGGTCTTCGATGGACAGGTTTGTCTTCGGCTCGCCCAGGTATTCGGAGGTCATGATCGAAAACGCC
>JBAVUQ010000365.1:0-1904 GCA_049696855.1 Candidatus Aminicenantales bacterium | reverse complement strand
GCCGCCTTCCGGTAGGGGCGCTCCGAGGTGATGGAATCGTAGGTGTCGGCGATGGCCATGATCCTCGCCCCGAGAGGGATCTCCCGCCCCTTCAGCTTGTCGGGGTAGCCCGTCCCATCGTAACGTTCGTGGTGGGCCCGGACGATCCGGCCGATCGCTTTGAGCTCAATGACCGGGCTGAGGATGGCTTCGCCGCGGACGGGATGTTCCTGGATCAGCTTGAATTCTTCGTTGGTGAGCTTGCCGGGCTTAGTCAGGATGCTCTCGGGAACAGCGATCTTGCCGACGTCGTGAAGGACCGCGGCCAGCTCGAGCTCGCCCAGCTCTTTTTCGCTGAAACCCATCTTGGCCGCGATCTTGAGCGAGAAGTCGGTGACCCGGGTCGAGTGCTGGCGCGTGTATTCGTCCTTGGCGTCGATGGCCGAGGCGAGCGATTTGACCGTCGAGAGGAAGAGCGAGCGCTGCTGGTCGACAAGGTCGGAGGTCCTCATCTTGAGGTTGCGGTTGACCAGGGACAGCTCTGATTCCATCTGGCGCAGACGGAGGAGGGACCGGATGCGGGCCTTGAGCTCGGTCGAATCGAAGGGCTTGGAGATGTAATCGTCGGCGCCGGCCTGAAGGCCTTCGTTCAGCATCTCGGCCCCGGTCCGAGCGGTCACGAGGATGATGGGGATGTGCTTCAGAGATTCGTCGGCCTTGACCGCCCGCGCGAAGGCGTGACCGTCCATGCCGGGCATCATGACGTCGCAGAGGACGAGATCGGGGTTCTTGTCCCGAAGGAACTTGAGACCCTGTTCGGCCGAGGTCATGAGTTCCAGGTCGAACTCATCGGCGAGAAGCATCTTCATCAGCTTGAGCACCTCGGGGTTGTCGTCGATGCAGAGGATCACGGCGTCGTGGACCTTGGCCTCGTCCACGCGGCCGCTCCCGAGGTCCACCTTTTCGAGGTCGACGAGCTGGAGCCGGCGGTAATCCGTGACGATATCCTGGACCCGCGGTTCCTCGGTGTCGGTCAAGCGCCTCCTCAGTCCAATGGGAAGGTCTTCCGACCGCCGGTCGAGGATATTCTCGTCGAAATGGTCTTCGCCCTTGCGCAGCTCGACGATGAACCGGGAGCCCTTGCCGAGTTCGCTTTCGGCGTGGATCGTCCCATTGTGGACGAGCACGATCTCTTTGGCCAGAGCCAGGCCGATGCCCGTCCCTTCCTGGGCCCTCGATTTGGAGCCGTCGACCTGGGAGAAGCGGTCGAATATCGTCTCCAGCATATTGGCGGGAATGCCGATCCCCGTATCCTCGACCGTCATGGCCACGGTCTGGTCCCTGTCTTCGAGGTAGATCGTGATCTTGCCGCCCTTGTTCGTGAACTTCAAGGCGTTCGACAGGAGGTTGAAGATGACCTTCTCGAACTGGTCCGGGTCCAAGGTCAGCTCGAGCGGCTGAGGAGGATGCTGGTAATAGAGCCGGATCTGTCTCTGATCGGCCATCGGTTTGACCGACGCCAGGAGAGGAGGAACGAACTCGACGAGATTGATGAGTCTGACCTTGAGACGCATCTTCCCCTCCTCGAGCTTGTTCAGGTCAAGGAGGTTGTTGATGAGCTTAAGCAGCTTGTAGCCGTTGCGCTGCATCGTCTCGTAGGTATCCTTGAGCACCGGAGTGAGGCGGCCCATCTTGCCCTCAAGGAGGGCTTTCAACGGGGCCAGCATCAGTGTGAGGGGGGTCCGGAGCTCGTGGTTGACGTTGGCGAAGAACTGCGTCTTGAGCTCATCGAGGCTCTTGAGCTTGACGTTGGATTCCTTGAGCTGTGACGTTGTCTCCTCGAGCTGGAGGCGGCTGCGGAGCTCCCGACGTCGCAACTTGTCCATATAGTAAGCCCCGATACCGCCGATCACCAGGATCGAAGT
>JBAVUQ010000364.1:0-4807 GCA_049696855.1 Candidatus Aminicenantales bacterium | reverse complement strand
GGCGGCGCCGCGGCCCCGGCCATGGTCATGTGGCGGGACCCGCTCGAAGGGGCCTTCACCTGTCCGGTTCCGCAAGGCTGGAAAGTCGAGGGGGGAATGAGGAGATTCGGCGTGGCCGACGTGCGCTCCGAGATCCTGGCGACAAGCCCGGATAACGCGAGCCTGGCCCGCGTCGGAGACGCCTTCATCGCCAGCTTGATGAGCATTCCCACTCAATTCGGGGCGCAATACGGATTCTATGAGGGAGGGATCGAGACGAACGGATTCGGCACCAAGATGCCGATCATGCGCTATCTTCCGTCCACGACTTTTCTGACACAGGTTTATTTGCCGCAGAGGGTCGGACAGGTCAGCAACGTCAAGGTCGAGAATCAGCCGCAAACGATGGGGCAAGCCGCGGGCATGACCGTGTTCAGGGATGCCGGGTCGGTCACTTTCGACGCCCAGACGGAAGCGGGCCTTCGCAAAGGCGGAGCGTTCATTCAGACCATGTTGATGCCTTCGACGGCGATCCCTAACGGAGGGACTTGGAGCGTCGAGCAATTCTTCGGCTACCTTGCCGAACCCAACGCCGAGCCCCTGGTCCGGGCGATCTTGACCCGCATGGTCGAGGGCTACAAAATGGATCCCGCCTGGAGAGCTAGGCAGACGGAGGCGATGCTCAAAGTCAACAATAGCGTCCGGCAGGCCCAACAAAGCACTTTTGACACGATCAATCAGGCCTACGCCGACCGTTCCAGCAGTCAGGATCGCATCCTCGAGAATTGGAGCAGGGCCTATCGCGGCGAAGTGCTCATCCAGGACCCCGCGACGGGCGAGAGGTTCGAGGTGCCCACCGGCAGCAACTATTACTTCCGCGTCGGCGCCGACAACACCTTCGTCGGAACGGATACGGCCACGCCGCCGAATTTGCCGAACCACTGGCTGACGGAGATGCGCATCGGGAACTAGCGCGACCGGAAGAAGCCACGCGCGGTGATTTGAGCGAGCCAGTTCTCGACCTTCAATCCGGGAACGCGGAAGAAATCTGGAGTTCAATGAGTCCTAACGATCGTACTTGGCAGGAGACCTGGACGAAGGGATTTTCCAAGAGATCCTCACCCAATGATAAAGAAAGCCTCCAGGCTGCTGGATCGCAGACACCATAACGTGTATGTCGTCTATCTCCGGAACCCCAACGGCGACGGCAAGGCGGGATATTATGTCGGCATGACGGGCCTCACTCCGGAGCAGAGGTTCGAGAACCACAAGAAAGGGATCAAGGCCGCGAGCGTGGTCAAGAAATACGGCGAGCGCCTGGTGCCCAAGCTTTACGAGCATCTCAATCCGATGACCTACGGGGCCGCCAAGGTCATGGAGGTCGAGCTCGCCGAGGACCTCCACAAGCGCGGCTTCGTGGTTTTTGGCGGACACTGATCCGGCGGCGGTCGCCTGCGAGGGGAAGAAAACCAAGACCTTCGAATGCGGTACGCCCCCCTGTTGCGAAAAAAAAAAAATGAAAAAAGCAATAAATTTGCCATCGACAGGGAGGATCCATGACGTATGTGAGTGGAAGCGGACCGGGATCGGCGTCGGCTGATCCTGTCGAGCCGACAATCAGACTTCGCGATGAGAAACGGTCGGATGGATCGCACCTCGGCCTTTGGGCTTACCTCGACACAGCGGGCAGGTTGCACATCGACGGCCAGGACTTGGGGCCGGTGACCAGGCCCGTGAGCGGCGACGGCGAGTACGAATATTTCAAGATGATCGCCAAAGAGGACATCCCCCGGCTTATTGCGCTCTTGGGCGGGAAGCCGGAGGACGATATTCTTGACCTGCTGGAAAGATACTGGGTTGGCGAGAAGTCCTATGGTCTCGAGGAGATCTTGAGGGAGGGCCCGATCGAGGTCGAGCTCGCAACCTGGAGCGGATAAATGAATCCTATGGATAAGGTGCCGTCAGACGCCTTTCGTGATCCATTCGGCCAAAAGCCCCAATAACCAACCGGCAGTGGGTTTCTTTGCCCCTGTTTCCGCGTCAGATAGCCATTTCCTGTTCATTTCGACCATTATCGAGAGGACACTTGGCTCTTCGCCCAGGAATTCAAGGGGAACCATGGTGCCGGCGAAGGGGGAATTCTCTTTCACGCTGAATCCGTGCCCCTCGAAGAAAGCGCTGGCGCTTTCTAAAAGCCTCCTGGGCGTATGGAATTCGTCCGTTCCCAAGCATATATCCGGGCGGGGAACATTATGATCCTTTTCGTGGGGGAGCGGCATGTCTGAGAACGAATGGACATCGACAATCAGGCAGCGGCCATGTTCGGCGAGTTCGTCGCGCGTCGCTGCCGTCAGATTCCGGTGATGCGGATCGAAATAGCGCCTCAGCATCTCCTCTCTCGATTCCTCTGTAAGCGCCCGAAGCTCTCTTCCGTCGTGAGTTCTTGTGTAAACGGCTCCCATGCCGAATCTGGCCATCGGCTCGTCTTCGTCTCGCCTGAATCTCTCGACATCGACAACAAGACGACTAACCGGCGCCTTGATAATCCTGATCGAATTCAGGTCCAACGGCACCTCGTCGGTATAGAGGTCGGTCATGACTGGTAACTCCCTCTCCAGCTCGGCGTCTGTGAGAAGGAGCGATTGGCGGATGTTGGGTGGAATCTCCACCGAAGAATGAGGAATGTGGACTATTAAACCTGTTCTCATATTTCGCGAAGGCCTTCGCCAAATCCCTGGCGCAGCTTGGAGACCTTGAAGATAATGTTTCGGAGATCGATGTCCACGTCTAGCATCATTTTGCCTCTTGCCATGTCGACAGCAAGCTTGAATTGTGAGTCTTCCTTAGTTTCCTCGTCAAGAATCGATCGAACCAACCGGCCTGTGGACGGGCCCGCAATGCCGACCATATCCTGACCCAGGACCCGAATGGCCGCCATTTGGTTATCGAAGCCTTCCTCCGTCAGGACATCCCGGGCTTCGCAATAGAGCCGATCGATGCCGATTGCTAGTTCATATTTTTCCATGATCTCCAGAATATCGTCGGCATCATCCGGGCGCTCCGGGTAGCGCTCTTGCCAGGATATCAGCTTCAAAATGACCAATCCTGCCAGCGAACAAACCTTGACGGCCACGTCGGGCGAAGTGCTTACCCTAACTAACGGGGAAGCCGCAAGGGTCTCATCGAATCCCAGGGTCGTCATCTGACGGGATTCATCCGGAGGCCAAAGGAGCTTTCGATCGGACCCAGAAATCGCCCCGAATGGCACGATATCGATGAGCATCTTGCCGCGCCGGAGTCTTTGGATCTCGCCCTGACTTTCGAATTCGTACTCTTCGATCAGTATCTTCTTTAACGCGAAGAAATCTTCCCACCGCGAAAGCGATACCCCGAAGTCCATGTCCAGGGTCAATCGATGTTCAGCGAGACCGTAGATATGCTTAAGAAAGATGTCTCTGGCCGTGGCTCCAATTATAAAGAACGGTACGTTTAGAGAGTCTGCGGCGGCCTTGATGCGAATCAAGGCGTCTTTGGTGCCCTCGTCAATCTTCCCTGAGATATCGAGCGATGTGCTGGTCATAGATGATCCTCGCGGTCTGGATGTCTCGTTCGTTTCCCGTCGCGATAAGGTCGGCGTAGATCAACAGGGGATGGACGGTTTCTAGATCCTGCCGTTGATCGTCCGTCGGCCAGAACCTTTCGAGGACCTCGACATTGCCTTGCGGATCGGAACGGAGCTTATTCTCCAAGAGGAATTCCGTCTGGCGCTCACTCTTGAGATAGATCGTAATTATCTGGGGGAAGAGATAATCGGTCAGCCGGGAGGCGGCAACTTCGCCGCCCCATTGGGCCCATGCGGGTTGTAGGGCCTTCTCATGCCACCAGCCGGGTTCGCCCTGATATTTCCCAAGCGTGATCTTCGGCCGCAGTTGCTCGGGATAGGCGACAGCCCAGGCCTCGAATAGATCTTTCTTGCGGACGAGCCGACGAATCCCCTTTTTGTCCTCAATCAGGTAGAGGCGAGATTTGAGTTCATCGATGACGCCGACCGCCGTCCCGAGGGATACGCCGCTCTTCTTGGCGATATCGCGAATCGTTCCAGTTGTGAGTTCGGGATGGGACAGAAGTTCAAAGACGACCTTAATCCCTGACGGCTTGAATAGCCTGGGGGAGCGAAGGGGTGCTCGATTCTTTGGCCGGTTTCCTTTGGATATGATATGCAAAAAACCCAAGTCGATAAATGCATTCCCTCCCGTATCGATAAATTCGATGCCGTCTCGGACGAGTCGATCAGCCATTTCAGGATTCACATAGTCGGACACCAATAGCAGGGGACGATTTGCGGAAGCCTTTTGCATCACCATCAGCTGTCTCCCGGCATGCGAAAAGCGAGGCTTGATTTCCGCCTGATAAGAGAATTTATTCTTGCCGTATACGATCCGTACTGTGGCGTCGGCCCTTCGGCCTTGGGCCTGAAGTTCCAGGTTTGAATAGGACAGCTCAAGTCCTTTGAGGCAGCTGAAGCGTTCATTGAAGGCCGCAACTGCCTCCCTCAAGATCTCATTTTCGTTCGCCATGGCTTGATTCCTCGAGGAGATGTTCATAGAATATAAGTGTTCAATATTAATGAACATATAATATTAATGAACATTTGTCAAGAGATTTGTTGCTTTGCCGGTCTTCTTTCTCCGTTCCTAAGCCTGTTACAGCCGACACCTGAATATCGCATTTATGGCAGCAAAAATGCAGAACTAAGGCCTAAATGGGGGGCCAAAACGGGTTAACTTATTGATAAATAATTAAACTGCTGTGGTCCGACCCCATTAAG
>JBAVUQ010000363.1:0-2994 GCA_049696855.1 Candidatus Aminicenantales bacterium | reverse complement strand
GCCCGAGACCTGGGCCGGCGCGCCGGGCTGGGCGCCTTGGGGCGCCGCACCGGGCTGGCCGCCCTGGGCCTGCCGCTGAGCCATCAGCCGGTCGATCATTTCCTTCTGCTTGGCCGCAAGCTCTTCGGGGCTCAGGTCGGGCGTGAAGCGAAGGGCCGCGTTGGAGACGCGAAGCACGTTCTTGGCCTCGCCGACGATGATCGACACGGTCGCCGTCATGCCGGGCAGGAGCTTCTTCTCGGGGTTGTCGACATTGACGATGGTCGTGTAGGTGACGACGTTCTGCACGGTTTCGGGCGAGAAGCGGACCTGCTGCACGACGCCGTTGAACGTATCATTCGGGTAGGATTCGACCGTGAAGCGGACCTTCTGACCTTCCTTGACCTTGCCGATGTCGGACTCGTCGACGCTGCACTCGACCTTCATCTTGGTCAGGTCGGTGGCCACCTGGAAGAGGACCGGCGCCGTGTAGCTCGACTGGAGCGTCTGGCCGATGTTGACCTTCCGGGTGATGACGATCCCGTCGACGGGCGCCCTGATGACGGCGTAGCTCAGGTCGACCTTGCTCAGGTCGAGGGTGGTCTTGGCCTGGGCCAGGCTGGCTTGCGCCGACATGAGGGAACTCTTGGCGTTGAGATAAGTCGCTTCGGACGCATCCATCTCCTCGGCCGAGAGGAGGCTCTTGGCGAAGAGGGACTTGGCCCGCTCATAGGCTTTTTCGGACGTCTGCAGGGTGACCTTGGCCTGGTCGAGGCCAGCCTGGCGGGTCTGATAGTTGGCCTCGTTCTGTTGGATCTTCATTTTCAGCGGCTCTTGGTCGAGCTCGGCCACGATCTGGCCCTGCTTGACGGGCGTGTTGAAATCGGCGTAGAGCTTCTCGATCTTGCCCGAAACCTGCGCGCCGACGTCGACGGTTTCGATCGGGTTCAGGGTCCCCGAAGTCACGACCAGGGCCTCGATGTCGCCGCGGCCGATAACCTCGGTCCTATACTTGACCAAGCCGTTCTTCCCGCTCTTGAAGACGGTCAGGCCGAGGATCGCCCCGGTGATGATAACCAGGGCGACGATGATCCAGATGACTTTCTTCTTCATATCCGATCTCCTTTATCTCTCGCGGTCCGGGGGAGGAGGATCCTGCTCCCGCCGTTCGCGTGAGGGGTTCCGTTCGGCGTCTTTTTTACGGCGCTCTTCGAAGCGGCCGATGATCTCGTCGTTCTTCTGTCTCTGCTCCGGCGTGAGGACCGCGTTAATCTCGCCCCGAAGCGTCTTGCGGAGCTCGTCCAGCCGGGCATGGCTATCGGCCCGATAGGCCTTCATACGCTCTTCGTTCCGCTGGAAGATCTCGTGGATCTTGGCCTGCTGCTCCTTCGTCAGGCCCAACTCTTTGGCCCAGGTCTCGGGGGACGGCGGGTGAGGCCGGCCGGCCTCGATGCGGCGCTCGGCATGATGCACGATGTACCGCTCGCCGAGGATGCCGGCGGCGACGCCGAGACCGAACACGACGAAAAGCGTCAGGGCGACGAGGATCTTGTATTTCGTCTTCATGGGGTCGGCCTCCTCAGGGGCGCTTTGTCATCCAGAGACGCGAACATGAGCATCATGGTCCTCGTCTCCGGCTTATCCGCTTCGAAGAGGGCCCGGGTCTCCGACAGGGGATCCCTGTTCTCAAGGAGCAGCGTCGCCGACTGGCTCAGCTCACGCGCCTGGGGGGTGAAAAAGAGGAACCCGCCCAGGAGGATGACCAGCGTCAGGAACACGGGGATGGCCCTCAGGCTCCACCGTTCCCAGAAAAGCAGGGGCACGAGCTCGGTCTCTTCGCGCAGCCGGGGCTCGAGGCGCTCCCAGAAACGCGGCAGCGGAGCGGCGGAGCGGCCGTCCTTCAGGAGGCTGAACATGGACCGGTACTCCGTCTCGGCCTTCCGGCAGGCCGGGCAGGCCTCGAGGTGCTTCGCCAGGAACTCCCGGCCTCGCTCGTCGAGCCGTCCGTCGATGGAACTCAGGAGCAGCTTTTCAGCCTTGCGACAGTTCATTCGCCCCTCCTTCCCCCGTGAAACAGGGAGCCAGCTTGAGCCGCAGCATCCGCCGCGCCCGGTGGAGACGGGAGTCGACAGTCCCCGGCGACAGCCGCAGGATCCGCGAGATCTCGTCGTACGCCAGCCCCTGAATATCGCGGAGCGTCAGGATGACCCGGTACTTCTCCGGCAGGCCTTCGACGTGCCTCCGGACGAGAGCCCGTCGGGCCTCCGTCTCCCGTTCGAGTTCGGCTTTCTCCGTCTGCTCCCTGTCCGAAAAGGCCAGCTCGCAGACATCGTCCAAGGGGACTTCCTTGGCCCGGCCCTTCTTCCGGAGATAGTCCTTGATATGGTTCATGGAGATCCGGTAAAGCCAGGTCCCGAACTCCGACTTCCCGTGGAACCGGGGCAGGGCGAGATAGGCCTTCAGGAAGACCTCCTGGGCCAGATCGTCGGCCGCTTCCCGGTTACGGGTGAAACTCAAAGCCATGCTGAACACCTTTGGCTGGTATTTCGTGACCAGCTCTTCGAAAGCCGCCGGGCTTCCGTCTTGAGCCAGCCGAACCAGCTGTTTTTCTTCCATGCGGATACGCTCACTTGTCCTCCGCACCCTATTAGACGGGGGGAGGGGGTAAATCTTCCCAGGCCGGGATCTCTTCCCTCAACGCCGGGCCGGGATATCCGGTTTCACCACGGGCCCCCACCAGGCTGACGGCCGGCCAGCCTCGGACGCCGGTTGCGGCCGCGCCCGAGCCGGCAAGTCTCAATTATACAGGATTCTCCCCGACACCGGAAATGCGCCCGCCTTGCGTGATGAGGGAGCCGGCGCGGTCGATGGACCGGACCAGGGTCGACGACCCTCGGGGGACTTATCCGATCTTCACCGTGGTCCTGGCGACGCCACCCCGCGTCGACAGGATAGAGACCTCGGCCTCGCCGGAAGTTCCGGGCTTGACCTTGATCTTCCAGCGGACCTCTTTTC
>JBAVUQ010000362.1:0-2982 GCA_049696855.1 Candidatus Aminicenantales bacterium | reverse complement strand
ACCTGGGAACGGTCGAGAATATCGCCGGCGTCCGGCTCAACGGCCGCGACCTCGGCGTCGTCTGGTGCGATCCGTGGCGGGTCGATATCACCGGAGCGATCAAACCCGAAGGGAACCGCCTGGAGATCAGGGTGGCCAACCTCTGGGCGAACCGGCTGATCGGCGACGAGCGCGAACCGGCCGACGCCGAGTACGCCCGGGGCGGCAACCTGGCCCGCTGGCCGGATTGGCTCCTCAAGGGCGAGCCGCGCACGTCCCCCGGCCGCCTGACCTTTTCGACCTGGAAGCACTATGACCAGGACTCGCCCCTTCTTCCGTCCGGCCTTCTCGGCCCGGTGAGGATCCTGCAGAAAACCAAGATGGATAATTGAGTGAGCCTTAGAAACCCCGCCCCAGGCACGGGGACCTGGATTACTTTGGCGAGAGATAGTGGCCGTAGGTCGACTGTGAAAAGCCGAATCGGGCTCAGGGCTCTTCGTTCATTATCTGCTTTTTGCGGATATATCCGATTATCGGGAATTGGTTGAAGAACAGGAGGAGCCAATAACTTGCACTGGGATTATCGGTGGGAACCACGCAATAATATTTAAATATGTCAGGATGAATAACTCTCACCTTCTCTTCGGAAAATACATTCAAAATTTTCTGCCTTGCGTGCCAAATCCCCTCCGGATTAAGCACTACTCGAATCTCCGAATCCGAGGGGACACCTTTTCCGAACTCATACCGAAAAAGCCCTTTAATATAGCGAGCAGACGCGCGGATTAGACGTTCACGATCTATTCTAAACCCCGGCCTCTTGCCTAAGATTATCCCGCCAAACGTACTCGTCTCAACGTCCTCAAAACTCCGGAATGTAGCCTCGAGATACTTCCGCTTTTCTCCCTTCGCGGCGGCTCTGAGCATGCGTTCAATCAGAGGCTGAGCTTGCGGGAGGTCGCTAATTCGATGATATTTCAAAAGGACATGGACGAAGTATTCATCGTCTAACGAGGTTTCCTCATTATGGCATCGTGTGCAGGCCTTGACAGTCGGGAGTTGGACGTCTTTAAGACCCCGGAATAGCAGCCTGGGCGGGATGTGATCGTCCGTCGATGCTTCCGGACGTCCGCAATAAGCACATTGATAAGAGGATGTCTTCATCTGGGCGGCCAGATTCGGCTAATCCTGCCTCCGTATTTGTTTATGTCGGAGACCAAAGCCATGCCGCTTCTCCAACAGATTTAGCTGCCTTTTCACTGCAAGTTCCCCGCCCCGATATCCGGGGAAGACTTTCGCACCACTGTTTCCTACTTCATTCCCCCATTGATTCCAGCCTTGCCTCTGATGCCGCGCGAAGAGTTCCAAGTAGGGTCCTGGGCTGCATTTTTCGATAATCTCATAGAGTTCATCAGGCTTTCTTGAATGTTCACGTTTGCGCGATGAGACAATATTAACCTGTTTTCTACCAGGGCCAAGCGTCCTCATGTGGCCTCTGACGCCAAACAAAACCATTTCGGTTACATTCCTGAAGTAGAATCCGACGCCACGGCCGTCTGGCCCTCCGTCTTTCCTTACCTTATACCAGACGATATTGGTTTTGTAGGCAAATCCCCATCTCCTCATGACTTCCAAGGCCTCGAGAACAAGCGCATTCGGGACCCATAGATAAAGATGGCACGTCGACTGGGCAAGCTGTGGCACAGGCAGCTCCATTATTTGCTGCAAGCTCATGGTCGGATATCTCATCAATCTCTTATGTTCAGGTGCCATCTTTCCCGTGCGATTGGCGAATTGCCATGGCGGATCTGCGAGAATGGTCCTGTAAGTGCACAGTCCCATCGTCAACAAGTCCTGTGCCGCATTTCCGTTTTCACTACTGGCAATTTGCGTCATTTGTTTGCGTCGTATGTCTTCTGGGTGATGCCAAAAACCAGGATGGGGCAGCCGCCGCCCGCGCCGCCCTCAATTCTTGGCAATAACTTCTTCATCCAGGTCGTCGACCAGCCATATTTGTTCCAGATATCTCTACCCATACCTTGGAAGACTTCGCTGAGTTCGTCGGACTTGGTTATGATTATCCCCACGCTTATAGCACGCAGATCAAAGAGCAAGCGGAAATTGTTCAGGTCCCTATCAAAAAAGGGATCCTTGTTGCTCCACTCGACCTCGAGTGCGACACCGTTCTTGAAACAGTCCACTTCATGAGTAGGACTTGCGAATTCATTGGCATCAACGACTATCTTCGTTTCAAAGGATTTCCTTTTCCATCCGAGGTTCAAGAACTCTCTGTTGAACCACTGAGAAACTGGGGAGAGCCCTCCGCCAGGCGAACGAATATCGCTCGCGCGAAGACGAAAGCCGCCAAGAATCTCCATAATTTCGTCCCATTCCTTCTTAAAATCGCCCCTGAGAACCGCACAGGCGTGTTTCCACTCATGGATCTCAAACGCTATGCGGACAGATTCCGGGATAAGCCCTAAAGCCATGAGAGATCTCGGTCGTCTTGCCACATTACGTAGAAACGTAGGAAAGCCTGCATCTTTCTCATGCCTACCGGCATTTTCTATATTCCTTTTCCGTTCAGAATCTGTGCCGAGTATATCGCGTCAGGGGGTCTGCCTGTCAAGAAAGATATCCTCCCCTCTCTCGCGATGACTTGTCCTGAATCCTGCCGGAAGGCCGGCAGGTTTGTTGACTTTCCCCGAAAGCGGGGCATAGTATCAAATCACAATGTTAGGGATTCTCGGGGCTTTTGGGCTGGCGGCGGCGACGGGCCTGAACGCCTATCTGCCGCTGCTCATCGTCGGGCTCCTGGCCCGCTATACGGACCTCATCGTGCTCAAGGCGCCCTGGAGCGCGCTCACGCATCCGGTCGTGCTCATCGTCATCGGCGTCCTGCTCCTCGTCGAGTTCACGGTCGACAAGATCCCGGCGGTCGACACGGTCAACGACGTCATTCAGACGGTCTTCCGGCCGGCCGCCGGAGCGATCCTGTTCGCG
>JBAVUQ010000361.1:0-12197 GCA_049696855.1 Candidatus Aminicenantales bacterium | reverse complement strand
CGCAGGTACTTCGAGGGAAGGGGCATCAAGGACGTGACGCTCATCGCGACCGGCGGCCTGCGCGTCTCGCCGGACTTCGCCAAGGCCCTGGCCCTCGGCGCCGACGCCGTGGCCATCGGCACGGCGGCCCTGATGGCCATCGGCTGTCAGCAGTTCAGGATCTGCGACACCGGCCGCTGCCCCATCGGCATCGCCACCCAGGATCCGGGTCTCCGGGCCCGGCTCGACGTCGACGAGGCCGCCCGCGGCCTGGCCAATTTCCTCCGCGTCTCGACGGAGGAGCTCAGGGATTTCGCCCGGCTCACCGGCCATGACAGCGTCCACAATCTCTCGGTCCGCGACCTGGCGACGACGAGCTCCGAGATCTCGGACCACACCTCGATCCCCCACGCCTGAATTGGGGGCACGGCGCCGGCTCGTTTCAGGTATTTCGCCGAAATGCGGTCCCGAATCGGTCCGCCGTATCTTCGCGTCCCGCCGTCAGCGCTTGGCGATCCAGTTAGCGATGTCGTCGATGACGTACGGCGCGACGCTGCCGTGCTTCTGCACGTATTCGAGAGGCGTGATGATCCCCGCGCCTTCGAAGAAGAGGTGGTTCAGCTTCGGGTAGAGATGGAACTCGACGTCCTTCCGTCCGCCCAGGGCCTTCTTCCAGTTCTCGAGGTCCTCCGTCGTCACCTGGTAATCACGGCCGCCCTGGAGGATCAGCATGGGCTTTGCGACCGCCTTGGCCGTCTCGGCCGGGTCGTAGCCGCGGAGATCGAGCCAGTAGGCCGGCATGGCGCCTTGAAGCTTTGTCGTCGAGTTCCTGTCGGCGTCCGTCAGGGCCTTGATCTTGGCCACCTCGGACTTGAGGGCCTCGAGCTTTTTCTTGTCGTCCTCCGAAACGGCGGCGCCGGCCAGCCCGTAGAGGTAGGTCATCTGCCGGAGGATGGTCTCGTCGAGCGGCCGGGTCAGCCCGGCCATGCTGATGAAGCCGGCGATCTTCAGGGGTTCGGCCGCGACCGCGATCCGCGGCATCAGGAATCCGCCCAGGCTGTGCCCCAGGATGAAGACCCTGTTGCGGTCGATCCCTTTCGTCTTCTCGACGAGCGCCGCCGCGGCCAGGGCGTCGTCGATCGTCTCTTCCTTGACCGTCATCGTCGCTTCGAGCCTGGCGTCGGCCAGGATCTTGGCCTGATAGACTTTGCTGCGCTTGTCATAGCGCAGGACGGCGATGCCGCGCGCCGCCAGTCCCCAGGCCAGGTCCTTGAACGGCTTGTTCGGGCCAAGGGTCTCGTCCCTGTCGTTGGGGCCCGAGCCGTGGACGAGAACGACGGCCGGGAAGGACCCGCCGCCCTTCGGCATGGTCAGCGTTCCCGGCAGGGCCCAGTCTCCCGAGACCACGGTGACGGCCGTTTCCTCGAACTTGGCCGGGTCGGCGTAAGCCGGGGGTTCGTATTTCGCCGGCGGCGCCGTCGGCACGAAGCCCAGCCCGGCGATCTTGCCGGCCTTGTCGAAGACGACCCGGGCATCCAGGGTCGCCTTCTCGAATTCGCAGGTCACGAGGACGATCTCGTAGCCCTGAAGCTCGTCGCGCCGGGCCGCCGCCTGCTTTTTGAACGCGCCGAGCTGAGCCGGCAGCTGCTTTTTCCACATCGTCTCGAGCTTGTCCGGACCCGAGAGCTTGAGCATGGTCTCGTCGAAATCGCGAGCGGCCAGCCGGAAATCGCCCTTCTCCAAGGCCGTCAGGAACGACCGGGCCTTGAGCGTGAGGGCGTCCTCGGTCTGGGCCGGCGCCTGGGCGCGGAGCGCGGCGGCGGCGATAACGAGAAGCGACAGGCTCATTAAGCACAGTAACTTATTTTTCATGCGATCATTATAATCCAACCACGCGTCCCTCCTGAAATCCGGCGACCGGCGCGAGCGTGCTCCGGTCCCCGGATTTCCCGACCGGGTTTGACCGCGCCCCTCCCCGCCGCTAAAATAGCCCGGTGAGCCTCGACTTCCTCCTCCGCACTCCTGAATTCGGCGACCTCGCCCGGGCCATCGCCTCGCCGGAGCGGCCGCTCTCCGTCCACGGCGTCATCGAGCCGGCCAAGGCCTATGTCCTGGCCTGCCTGGCGAAGACCGCTGGCCGCCCGATCGTCTTCATCCGCTCCGAGTCCGCGCCTCTCGCCCAGGCCGAGCAGGACTGCCGTTTCTTCCTTCCCCGGCTGGCCCCCGACGCCGGCCTGGCCACCCTGGCCCCGCTCTCCGAAAACCCTTACTTCGAGGTCCCGCCCTCGCTCGACGCGGTGTCGTCGCGGATGAAGCTCTTCCGCCGCCTCCTCGCGACGCCGCCCGCGATCATCGTCACCTCGCTCGGCGGCCTGCTCAAGCCGGTGCCCGCGCCCGGCGAGATGGGCCGGCTCTTCCGCTCGCTCGAGGTCGGCGGCGAGGCCGATCACGACCATCTCCTCGAGACCCTGGCCCGCTACGGCTACACCCGCGAGGATCTCATCGCCTCGCCCGGCGAGTACGCCTGGCGCGGCGGCATCGTCGACGTCTTCTCGCCCTGGGAGACGAATCCCTTCCGCATCGAATTCGACGGCTCTCGTATCGTCTCCCTCCGCGAGTTCGATATCTCGAGCCAGCGCTCCCTCAAGCGGATCGACCGGCTGACGATCCCGGGCCTGCGCGAGTTCCCGGCGACGCCCGAGTTCCTCGACCGCTGGAAGGCCGCCGCCCGGAAGCGCTCGCGCGGCGTCAGCCGCGACCTCGACGTCAAGATCGACGCGCTCGACCGCGGCGACTTCGGGCCGAGCTTCTCCGCCCTGGCCCTCCTGGTCGCCGACGGCTTCGTCCCCGTGACCGACTATCTCACGGATCCCGTCTTCATCGTCGACAATCCCGAGGCCGTCGACTGCGAGTGGGACGACCATGTCCGGGAGCTGCGCGACCAATGCGCCGACCTCCTCTCCGACCGCGTCTTAGCCCTCGATCCGGACACGATCTTCCCGCCCCGCCTTCTCCAGCGCGTCCGCAAAGAGGCCGTCCGCCTCGAGGAGCTGGGCGCCCCGGCCCGCAAGAAGGTCCACGCGTTCGCCTTTCAGCCCGTGCCCCGGTTCGACAACAAGATCCCCTTCTTTCTCCAGTACCTGAAGAGGCTCCAGGCTGAAAGCGACCTCTGTTCGATCTATCTCCTGAATGCCGGCACGCGCCAGCGCCTGGCCACCCTGCTTCGCGAGAGCGACATCCCGATCCTCGAGACCGACTCGCCCTTCGCCGTGCCTCCCCGCAACGAGGTGGCCCTGCTCCTCGGCGCGCTCCCCGGCGGCTTCAGCTACCCCAGGGAAAAGCTCGACTTCTTCTCCGAGAAGGACATCTTCACCGAGGAGAAGGTCATCGTCAGCCGGGCCTCGCGGCGCCCCTTCTTCTCCCAGTTCCAGGACCTCCAGGCGGGCGACTACGTCGTCCACACCGATTACGGCATCGGCGTCTTCCGCGGCCTGCAGCGCCTCGAAGTGGAAGGCCAGGGCCGGGAGTTCATCGAGCTCAACTACCGCGACGGCGACAAGCTGCTCGTGCCCGTCGAGGACCTCAACCTCGTCCAGAAGTTCTCCAAGGCCGGCCCCGAGCTTCCGCCGCTCGACAAGCTCGGCACCAACTCCTGGGAGAAGACGCGGACCCGGGCCAAGAAGGCGGTCGAGGCCGTGGCCAAGGAGCTGGTCGAGCTCTACGCCGTGCGCCGGGCGATCAAGGGCCACGCCTTCTCCTCCAACGGGCCTTGGGACGAGGAGTTCGGCAAGACCTTCGAGTACGAGGAGACCGAGGACCAGGTCCGCTCGATCCGCGAGATCCGCGAGGACATGGAGCGCGACACGGCGATGGACCGCCTCCTCTGCGGCGACGTCGGCTACGGCAAGACCGAGGTGGCCATGCGGGCGGCCTTCAAGACCGTCATGGACGGCAAGCAGGCGGCCGTCCTCTGCCCGACGACCGTCCTGGCCAGCCAGCACCTCAAGACCTTCCGCGACCGGATGGTCCTCTTCCCCGTCCGGATCGAGGCCCTGACCCGGCTCCAGTCGCCGCGCGGACAGAAGGCCGTCGTCGAGGACTGCCGCAAGGGCTTCGTCGACATCCTCATCGGCACGCACCGGCTCCTCTCCAAGGACGTCGGCTTCAAGGACCTGGGCCTGCTCATCATCGACGAGGAGCAGCGCTTCGGCGTCGGCCACAAGGAGAAGATCAAGCAGCTCAAGGCCACGATCGACGTCCTGACCCTGACCGCGACGCCCATCCCGCGGACGCTGAACATGTCGCTCACGGGCCTGCGCGACATCAGCCTCATCGAGACGCCGCCGCGCGACCGGCTGGCCGTCCACACGGTCGTGACCCCCTTCAACGCCAAGCTCATCGCCGCGGCCATCCGCCAGGAGATCGCCCGGGGCGGCCAGGTCTACGTCATCCACAACCGCATCGAGGACATCGACAAGGTCGCCGACCTCGTCACCAAGCTTGTGCCGCAGGCCCGGGTGGTGGCCATCCACGGCCAGATGTCCGGCCCGGTCCTGGAGAAGCGGATGATCGATTTCGTCGAGCGCAAGTTCGACGTCCTCGTCTCGACGACCATCATCGAGAACGGCATCGACATCCCGCTCGTCAACACGCTCATCGTCGACCGGGCCGACCTCTACGGCCTGGCCCAGCTCTACCAGCTCCGCGGCCGCGTCGGGCGGTCGGCCCGGCAGGCCTACGCCTACTTCCTCGTGCCGCCGTACATCGAGCTGACGCCCCTCGCCCGGGAGCGGCTCAAGGCCCTCAAGGAGTTCAGCGAGCTCGGCTCGGGCTTCCGCCTGGCCGCCCGCGATCTCGAGATCCGCGGCGCCGGGAACCTCCTCGGCCACCGCCAGCACGGCACGATGGAGGCCATCGGCTTCGAATACTACATGCAGCTCCTGGACCAGGCCATCCGCGGCCTCAAGGGCGAGATCGTCGAGGAGGTCAACCCCGAGATCAACCTCAAGGTCGACATCCACGTTCCGGAAGATTACCTGCCGCAGGTCAACCTCCGGCTCAATCTCTACAAGCGCCTGGCCTCCGTCGAGGACCTCAAGGAGATCGACCGCATCCGGGAGGAGATCGTCGACCGCTTCGGGCCCGTCCCCGATCCGATCGAGAACCTCCTGCGCTACGGCGCCCTCAAGTACCTGGCCACGAAGCTGCGCCTCCGCTCGATCGACCGGACCGAGCACCGGGTCGTGTTCAAGTTCCGGCCGGAGACGCCCGTCGACTGGGCCCGGGTGACGCCCCTTCTCAAAAAGCACTCCGGATCGCTCTCGCCCGAGGGGGTCATGTCGCTCGCCCTGCGCGGGACGACCGAGCGGGCCCTCCTCGATGAAACGGTCGGGGCCTTGATGGAGTTATCCAAGTAGGCTATAATGAATTGATACTAAAAAGGATGTACGCGCACAAGAGGATGGACGAACGGCCGCGGACGAAGGGGACGGGTCCGGCCGCGGCGGTCATCGCCGCGCTCGCCCTGCTGGCCGTCACCGCCTGCGGCCGCGACGAGGGCGGGGGCCCCGTTTCCCGGGTGGCCGGGCTCGTTCAGGGCAAGCTCAGGGGACGCCCGATCCTGCGCATCGAGAAGAAGGAGTTCTTCAACGCCGATTTCCGGGCCTATATCGAGGCGGCCGGAGCGGACGCCAAGGGGCTTCCGGCCGAATCCCTGAGCCGGCTCTATGACCGGTTCGTCGACGAGAGGATCCTGCTCGAGGCGGCCCGCGCGCGCGGCATCACCCTGAGCGAGGACGAGATGAAGGAGTACCTGGCCAAGCTGGCCGTCGAGGCCATCCCGGCGGGGGACGGCGACGGCGACGGCGCCGCAGAGCCCCTCCCCGCGGGCGCTTTCGACCGGCTCCTCGTCGAGAAATACACCTTCCTCGTCGTCCGCGATGTCCGCGTCGACGCGGCCGAGGTCCTCGATTATTACGAGGGTCATAAAAAGGACTTCCTCCACCAGGGCCGGGCCCAGGTCAGTCAGATCCTCGTCGACACCGAGGAAAAGGCCGTCTCCGTGCTTCGCAGGCTCGACCGGACCGGCGAGCCGGAGTTCCGCAAGATCGCCGCGGAGGAGTCGATCGGACCGGAGGCGGCCCGGGGCGGCGTCATGGGCGTCTTCGAGCAGGGCGACCTCCCCGCCGACATGGAGAAGGTCATCTTCTCGCTCGACGAGGGGAGGACGAGCCAAGTCGTCGAATCCTCCTACGGCTACCACATCTTCCGTCTGGACCGGAGATACCCGCCCGCCCTCCAGGACGCGGCCGAGGCGGCCCCCGCGATCCAGCAGCGGATCATGGCCCAGAAGATGAAAGAGGCCCTGGCCTCCCATCTGGGCGGGCTCAAAGAAACCCTGAGCTGGGAGCCCCGCCCGGCGAATCTATTCTTCAGCTATCAGAGGTCGGACGAATGAACATGAAAAAGATCATCACGGCATTCCTATTGGCAGCCATCTTCGTCGCGGCGTCGGCGCCGGCCGTCTCCGGACAGGAAGTGGTCGAGGCGATCGTGGCCATCGTCAACGACGACATCATCACCCTGTCCGAGTGCCGGACGGAGTTCGAATTGGCGACGGCCGGGCTCCGGTCCCAGCAGCTGCCCCAGGAGCAGTACGATCAGCTCTATGCTCAGCTCAAAAAAGAGTTCCTCAATACCATGATCACCGAGATGCTCCTCCTTCAGAAGGCCAAGGAGCTCGGCCTGAACATCCAGGAGCAGATCAAGGGGATGATCGAGAAGATCAAGCAGGACAACAACATGGCCTCCGACGCCGATCTCCGCCGGGCCATCGAGCAGCAGGGCATGACTTACGAGAGCTGGCTCAAACAGTACGAGGAAGGCATGATGCGGCAGGGCGTCCTTTACACCGAGGTCGAACGGGCCATCGTCCTGGAGGATTCCGAGATCGTTCAGTACTACAAGAAGAACCCCGCCGAATTCACGACGCCGACCGAGTACAAGCTCAACGCCGTCTACATCACCGCGGAGGGCCGCTCAGCCGATGCGGTCGAGGCGCTCAAGGCGGCCGTCGACGCCAAGCTCAAGTCCGGCGCCTCCTTCGCCGACACGGCCGCCGAGCTCTCCGACCCGCCGATGAAGGAGGCCAAGGGCGACCTGGGGACGTTCAAGACCGGCGAGCTCGAAACGGCCCTCGAATCGCCCGTGGAGAGACTCAAGGCCGGCGAAAAGACAGGCTGGATCAACAACAAGAACGGCTGGTACGTGCTGCAGCTCGTGGAGAAGAAGGACAGCTTCCTGCGGCCGTTCGAGGACGCCCGCAAAGAGGTCGAGCAGAAGATCTTCAGGGAAAAGGCGGCCGTCAAGGAACAGGCTTACCTCAAGACGCTCCGGGAACGGAGCTTCGTCAAGATCCTCAATCCCGACCCGTTGGGTCTCGGCCTCGAAAAATAAGGAAGAAGGGGTCAAACCTTAATTCTTATAATTTTCGCTCGGGCGGACCGGCTGCCGCCGAGGAAATTATAAGAATTAAGGTTTGACCCCTTCTTCTAGCAGACGAGCACGGCGGCCGCCACGGTCGTCGTCCACACCCCCGCCTCTCCCGCCGCCGTCCGGGTGATGCTCCGCGTCTTGAGCGACAGGCCGTTCGACACGCGGAAGGATCGGGCCGGCTTCCCGGGGCCCGGCTCCCTGAGCTTTTCGCCGAGCTTGGTCGCCAGCATCTCGGCGGCCAGGTATTCCGTGTGAAGAGAGATCTCCTTGGCGGACTTGCCGATGTCGGAGTGCTCGGCCAGGTAGCCGTAATGCTCCGGATCGTCGGGAACGGCCAGGCCGATCGAGGCCGAAATGAGACAGCCGGGTTCCTCGGTGGCGTTCTCGCTCAGGACGACGAACAGGATCTGTCCCGGCGTGAGGAGCTTCAGGCCGGCCGCCTTGGTGACGCAACGGCAGTGCGGCGGGTAGATGCTCGAAACGCGGACCAGGTTGAACGGGGCGATGCCGGCCTCGCGCAGGGCCTTCTCGAAGCTGACGAGCTTCTCCTTGTGCCGGCCCTGGCCGCAAACGAGGAAGACCTTGGTCGGGACGAGGGCGCCCATGTCATTTCTTCGGCTCGACGGGCTCCGGCTCCTTGAAATCGATCGTCCGGGAGACGTCGTACGTGCCGAGAGGGACGGGATGCGACCCCTTGGAGATGGCGAACAGCCTGACGAAGGCCTGCTTCCACTGCGGGTTGTCGCGGATGCCGGCCAGGTTCCGGCCCTCGACGCCGAGGTTGCTCTTCAGGACGATGAGGTCGCTCGTCGCGCCGGGCGGAACGGCCTTGCCCCGGATGGCGGCCTTGAAGGCGTCGCCGAAGTTCTCGGGGTCGCCCTTGAACTGGAAGACGGCGTTGAAGTTGACGTAGGTCAGGGGCTTCTGGCCGATGTTCTTGATGCGGAACGAGATCTGGGGGACGAGGAGGAGCCGGGGCGGCCAGGGCTGGTAATATTTCAAGACCCAGGAGGACGTGTAGTCCAGGACCTCGATCGAGCTCTTCAGCTCCTCGCTCGACATCGTCTTGCAGGCCGGCAGGACGGCGAGCGCCAGCGCGGCGAGCACGAGAACGGACGGGGCGAGTCTCTTCATGGGGGCGCCTCCTCTCCAACGATGTTATATTAACGGAGGGGTGGGAATCAAGCAACCACCCGGCCCGCGGGCCTAGCGGACGAGCTTCGAGACGGGGACGGCTTCGAGGTTGTAGGAGTCGAGGAGGAACAGGCTCGATTTCAGGACGGCCAGGGTCTCCGGGAACGGGTGGCAGATGCCGACCGCGCGCCCCTTCTTGCGGGCCCGCTGGAGGAGCTCGATGAGCCGGCCCCGGATGCGGCCGCGGTCCTCGTCGGCGTCGAGGAAGACGTTCCGCTCGGTCGCCGGGATGCCCATTCTGCGGGCCTCGTCGAGAGCCACGGTCTTTGCCGTCGTCCGGCTGTCGACGAAGAACAGCCCCTTCGCCTTGATCTGCCTCAGGACCGTCCGCATCAGATCCCGATCGGCCGTGAAGCGCGAGCCCATGTGGTTGTTCGCGCCCGCGGCGAAGGGCACGCGGTCGAAACTCGCTTCGAACGCGGCCACGATCGCCGGCTCCGTCATCATGGCCAGGATCATCCCCTCGGTGTTGGCCATGGCCTCGTGGTTGTTGACCGATTCAAGCGGGAGGTGGAGGAGGACCTCGAGGCCGTTCTCGTGGGCGATCCGGGCCGTCTCCGCGGCGTACGCGCTGAAGGGGAGGACCGAGACGGTCACCGCCCGGCGAAGGGCGATGAGCTCGTCGAGGGTTTCGAGGCTGCTCCCCATGTCGTCCATGATCAGGGCGACCTGGCCGCGCGGGGCCTTCTTCGCCGGGGGCTCCTTTTCCGCGATGGCGACGGGCGGCGGCTCGACCGGCAGGACGAACGCGATCGCGCCGTCCTCTTTGGCCGGCCTTCGAAGCGCCCACAGGACCTCGGTCTTTTCCTCGCCCGGCGTCCTCGTCTTGCTGAGGACGCGGACGCCCTCGGCCTTGAGCGCCCTTTCGACGGAGGGACCGACCGACTCGTAGAGCTCGGCCGGGAGCTCGACTTCGAAGAGCGGGCCGCCCTTGGGCCTCTTGAGCTGGAGGACGGAATCCTCGGAGACGCCCGCGGCGGTCAGGCTCGCGGCGACGACCTCGTCGAAAGGCTTGACAACGGGTTTCGGCGCCTGGGCCGGGCCGGGTTTTTCGACCGGCTTCTCCGCGGGCTTGACGGCCGGCCGCGTTTCAACGATCGGGGCGGTCCTGGGCGCCGCGCCGAAAAGATAGGAGCGATCGCCTCTCCGGGCGTTGATGTAGTCGAGCGAAACGCCGGCGACGAGCGCGGTCGCCGTCAGGACCGCGGTCAGGAGCCTGAACGCCGGCCAGGGTTCGCGGCGCTTGGGCGGAAGCCTCGTCGTCATCCGTCAGAGCTTGGGCAGAAGAGGGAGGGTTTTCTCGAGAAACGTTTTGTCGTCGAGCTTGTCGATGGGGATGGCCGCATCCGGGACCAGGCCGTCGTCCCAGAGCTTACGGCCGGAGGGAAGGGCAAAAACGCCCGAAGTCAGCAGGACCGAACTGTCGTCCTTGAGCGGGAAGAGCGTCGTGCGTCCCACGAGCCCGGAGGTCTTGGTGCCCACGACCTTGGCCTTGCGCACTTCCTGGAGCACCCCGGCGGCGAACTCGGCCGGTCCCATCGTCCCGGCGGCGGTCCAAACGACAAGCGGGATCGACCCCAGCTCGGCCTCGGCCGGACACGCGACCGTCTCTTTCGCGCCGTCTCGGCCCTCGAACCGTCCGACGTCGGCGGCTTGGACGAACAGGTTGACGAGCTTCGCGGCCTCGTCGATGGCGCCGTCCTGGCAGTCCCGGAGGTCGAGGACAAGCGGGATCTTCCGGCCCTTCAGCGCGGGGACGACATCGCGCCTGAGGCCGGCGACGAGGCCGGCGTCGAAGCGGTGGATGCGCAGGCGGGCCGGCTGGCCGGCGGTCCGGGCGAAGGTGTAAGCCGCCGGGAAGAGCAGGGCCCGCGGCACGCTGAGGTTGTGGGTGTCGTTGCCCCGAAGCACCCGGATGTCGACCGGCTTTTCGTCGGCCCCCCGGAGGAGCAGCTTGACCTCGGTCAGGCTCATGCTCAGCGTGTTCCGGCCGCCGATGGCGCTCACGAGGTCGCCCAGCTTGACCCCGACCGTCTCGGCCGGGGACTTTTCCGCAATGGCCACCACCTGGGGGAAGGAGGCGTAGCGCTTCAGCACGACCATCCCCGTCTCCGTCTCCCGGCCCGTCAGGGCCTTGGACCTCGCGGCGAGATCTTTCGAGAGATAGGCGGACAGGGGATCCAGGGAGTTGACCAGGCCCCGGAACGTGCCCTCGGCCGTCTCGACCGGGTCCCTTTCCTCGAGATAGTCGTTGCGGATGTGGGACATGAGGGTATCGAGGAGCTCGAAGCCCCGGGCCGCCGGGGTGGCCTGGCCGCGGGACAGGAAACCCATCTGGGTGACGAAGAACACGGCCGCGGCCAGCGTGGCCGCCCAGAGGATCCAGCGG
This sequence comes from Candidatus Aminicenantales bacterium, assembly GCA_049696855.1. GTDB lineage: Bacteria > Acidobacteriota > Aminicenantia > Aminicenantales > Saccharicenantaceae > RBG-16-66-30. The sequence goes on along the minus strand of JBAVUQ010000361.1, from coordinate 1,141 downwards.
TATCTCGGTACTTTCATGGCGGAACGGACATCCATTCTATCATCTCCGGCTCAGCCATTGCAAGGGATCGAGGGCCTTGGTCTTGTAACGGATCTCGAAATAGAGGCATTCGCCCTTGAGGGAGCCTGTGTCGCCGACGACGGCCACGGGCTGCCCGGCCCGGACCATGTCGCCGACGGCGGCCAGGAACTCCGCGCAGTGGCCGTAAAGCGTGTAGTAGGTCATGCCGTGGTCGATGATGAGCAGGTTGCCGTAGCCCTGGAAGTAATCGGCATAGACGACTTTGCCCGGGTGGACGGACAGGATGAGCGACTTGTCCCGGCCCGGCGAGATCTCGACCCCCTTGTTCATGACGACGGTTTTGAAATCGGGGTGCTTCTCGAACCCGAACGCCGTGATGATCCGGCCGTCGAGCGGCCAGGGCAGCTTGCCCCTCCGCTCGTAGAGGGGGACCCAGGCGGCCGGCAGGACCCATTCCTGGCTGATGATCTTGGCCATGAGCCTCTGGAGCTCCTCGGCGCTCTCGGACAGCTCTTTCAGGGTCCTCTCATACGTCGCCCGGTTCTTGCGGATCTCCTGGACCATGGTGGCGTTCTTGCGGGCCTCGGTCTCGAGCTCGCGGCGCTTGAGGTTCGCGGCCCGGGCCATCTCGGCCAGGTCCGTCTGCTTGCTTTCGAGGGCCGACTCGGCCGCGCGGAGCTCGTCGAGCGAGGCGAGATAACCGGCCACGACCTCGTCCTGGCCGCGGGCGAGGAGCGCCAGGTGCTTGCTCTCGGACGCGTAGGTCTCGACGTCCCGGGCCTGGAGCAGGACCTGGAAGAAATCGACGCGGCCGAACTTGTAGAGCGTCACGAGCGTCCGTTCGATGGACTGGCGCTCCCGCTCGATCCCGGCGCGGATCGCGCGGATGTTCGCCTGAATGGCGGCCAGGTCGGCGCGGCCGCGCTCGAGCTCGACATTCCGGGCGGCGAGCTCCCGCTCGACGAGGCTCCGGTTGAGGTTGATCCGGGCCAGCGACGTGAGGACGGATGATTCCTTGCGGGCCTCGGAATCGAGACGGGCCTTGAGGTCCTTGATCTGGCCGTTGATGCGGGTCAGGCGCTGCTCGAAATCCGTGACGCTCTGGGATTGGGAGGCCGGC
>JBAVUQ010000360.1:0-2497 GCA_049696855.1 Candidatus Aminicenantales bacterium | reverse complement strand
GAGCTCGGTCACGAGCCTCGTCGTATGTCTCTTCCTGTGGGTCTTGTTCGTCTTCATCATCCCCGTCGTCGCGGCCAACTTCGCGGAGAGCTTCGTCGGCGCCGCCTCGCGCGACAATCTCGACCGTGTCTTGAGGGACGTCGACAAGGCCCGCGACGAGGAGATCGACCGGGCGTTCAAGGCCCAGGGCATTCCCGGCGGAATCAACTGCTGGTGGTGTTCGACGGGCCAGGACGGCTTCGTCGAGACCTACGGGAATGCCCGGCCGGATTTCGAGAACTTTCACCGCCGGGCCATGGTCTCCGAGCCCATCCGGATCGCCTACGCCGACAAGAGATGGGCCTCCCAGAAGGCCTACCTGGACAGCCTGGCCCGCCAGGCGGACGCGGCCAGGACGTTCTCGCTCGTGTCGCCGACGGGCGTCTTCCGGGCGATCGCGGCGGCGGTCTGCCGGACCGACCTCGCCGCCCACGCCCGCCGGATGGACGGGATCCGGCAGTACCGGGAGAGCTTCATCCGCTGGCTCAAAGGCAAGGACATCTTCAGCTCCTACAGCTGGATCACCCCGACGGACCCGGCCTCCTTCAAGACCGAAGACCAGCTCACGGCGGAGCGGACAGGCGGAGAATTCAAGACCTACAAGGATTGGGAAGAGTGGGGCTCGAAGCAGAAGGACGCCCGGGCCCGCTGGGTCAAGCTCAACACGGTCAAGGTCGCCGGCGACAGCCCGACGGACTTTCCGTTCCTCGACGTCTCCGACATGCCGCGCTTCGAGGATCAGGCCGGGACGCTTCTCTCCGGGCTGGAGTCGTCGGCTCTCGAAGCCGGGATCCTTCTCGTCGCGGCCGTATTCCTGTTCGCCCTGGGCTACGTGGCGTTCATTCGCTATGACGTGAGGTGAAGGATGTTCCGGGTGGTCGTCAAACGCGAGCTTCTGAACAATCTCTACAGTCTGCGCTTCCTCATTTCCCTGGCCCTGGTGATCGCCGTCTTCGCCGCGGGGGCGATGTCGTTCGTCGGAAGCTCGGCCGCGAACCTGGCCAAATACCGCGAGACCCAGGGCCAGTTCCTGGAGACGATGCGCGGTCTGGCCGGCCAGGACGCCACCGAGCTGGCGGTCGAGAGGCAAACGTACACCCTGAAGCCGCGGGCCGATGGCTTCATCAGCGACGCCAAAGAAAAATACCTGCCGAACGCCATCGTCTTCAGCGCCTGGAACGTCTTTTCCTTCCAGAACAAGAGCGGCACCGCCAATCCGTTCCTCAAGAGGTACGACGAGCTGAGCTGGTCCTTCATCGCCGCCCTGATCGTCAGCTTCATCGCCCTGCTTTTCACCTTCGACGCCGTATCGGGGGAAAAGGAATCGAAAACGCTGGCCCTGTCGCTGGCCAATCCCGTCTCCCGGGGGACCCTTCTTGTCGGCAAGCTCGCGAGCGCCGTTCTCTCGGTCATGGCCATCGTCGTCGCCGGGTGCCTGACGAGCCTGATCATCATCATCGTCCTCGGCCCGTCGGGGTTGACGTCCGCATTGGCCGGCGAGGTCCTGGGCTTCCTGGCGGTGACCGCGCTCCTGGCTGCGACATTCGCGGCGTTCGGGCTGCTCTCATCGGTCATCGCCCCGAGCTCGAACGTCAGCCTTCTGCTGGCGCTGGCGTTCTGGCTCGCCTTCGCCGTCGTCGTCCCCAACTCCAGCGTCTTTGTGGCTAAAAATCTCTTCCCGATCGAGAGCTCCGAGGCCGTGCAGAAGAGGATCAACGCGGCCTTTGACGATCTCGACAAGAACGCGCCTCCGGGGAGCTGGATGATGAATTCCGGCAATCCCTTCCTGCCTCAGCACGAGCTCCGGGCCAACCTCCAGATGAAGCGTCTGCAGGCGGAAAAGGGCATCCGCGACGCGTATTACCAGACGATGTTCCGCCAGTTCGAGCGGACCCGCTTCGTGACGGCTTTCTCGCCGGTCTCGCTCTTCGAGGTCCTGACCGAGGCCGTCGCCGGCGGCGGCTACCTGAGGTTCCGGAAAGCCTGGGACGACATGCATGTCTATCAGGGGCAATTGCTGAGCTTCTTCAAGGCCCTCGACGCGGCGGACAAGGACAGCCCGCATTGGTATAACCCCAATGAGAACGTCTCGACGACGCGCAAGGCGGTCGCCTTCGAGAGGGTGCCGCAGTTCGAGGAAAGGCCGCTCGCGCTCGCCGGACGCGCCCTCCCCGCCTTGAAGTATCTGATCATCAACGTCTTCATGGCCGGCGCCGTCTTCCTGCTGGCCTTCGTGGGTTTTGTCCGTTACGACGTCCGCTGAGGAGGATCGGAGACAGCATGTTCAAAACCATCGTCAAGAAGGAGATCCTGGGGAACATCCTGTCGTTTCGCTTCGTCGTCACGCTGGCCCTCCTCCTCGTGGTCGTGCCGGTCACGACCTTTGTCCTGACCAGCGACTACCTGAAGAAGGTGAGCGACGCCTCGCTGCGGCGGACCGAGACCGAAACATACCTCC
>JBAVUQ010000359.1:0-9057 GCA_049696855.1 Candidatus Aminicenantales bacterium | reverse complement strand
CCTTCTTTCATCTCTCCGAGAAGAATGTCCTGAAGGCGATTGCCCTGGGCCAGGGCAGCTTTGAGACCCGTCGGCGCGTCCGTCTCGCCCGGCTTGAGGACATAGGCGAGCCGCTGGGTGTCGGTTTCGAGCTTCAGATAATTGATGCCGAAGTCGCAGTGGAGAAGGTCGCCGGGGTGGATGACCGGACTATCCTTGAAGGGACTGTCCTTGGGCCGCTGGAGGGAGATCCCGGGGTTGAACCAGGTCGTCTGGCCGAGCGCCCGGATCTTTTCCCACATCCACCATTCGACGTCGGCCGTCGTCGTGATCCCCGGCGTGATGACGGCCGAGGAGAAGGCCTCGGCGATGATGGCATGGGCGATCGCGGCGATATGATGATAGACCTCGATCTCCTCGGGCAGCCGGCGTTCGAGCCAGCCGACGGCCAGCCGCTCGGCCCCGACGAGGCGCTTGGCGTATTCCGGACCGAGGGCCTGGACGAGACGCTTCTTCTTGGACGCGCTGAGGCCGTCCCCGAAAGCGAAAACGTCCGATTCGTCGATGCCGATCCGCTTCGGATCGCGCTCCTTGACGGCCTTGGCCAGGGCCGGCCATTGGTCTTCTTCGTTCGCCTTCCAGACCGTCGGAAAGAGGTTGCCGATCCCATAGCGGTTGACGGAGAACTTCTCGACGCCTTTCTCCCCTCCCCGGTCGAACATGACCAGCATCGTCAGACGGCGGGCCGACAAACTGGCAAACGGTACGAGCGACAGATAGACCGGATCCTCGTTGTACTCCTCGCAGATGACCAGCCACATGTCGATCTTCTCGCGCCTCATGAGCTCCGGAAGGAGCTTATCCAGGCGCGCCGAGAGCCAGCCATCATAGACCGCGGCCTGCTCCTTGAGGCCCAGGACGGACGGTCGCTCCTGGCCGCCCTTCGAGGGGACGGCCCCGGTGAAAACAAGGGCGACCATGAGAAGGCCCGGAATCCTTCGGATCTTCATGCCGTGCTCCTTTCCATCGGCCCGCTTGGGATCGAGCGGCAGCCCTATAAATATACTAAAATCCGGGACCTCGCAACAAGACGCAGGGGGTCGCGTTCCGGTTCGCATTGCCCGCCGAGGCAGAAGGTGGTATAGTCCAGGTAAGGAACTTTTGGGGATGGAGCCCGTATTTCCGATCGTACCCTTTGAGGAGGTTCTGACCATGAAAAAAGCGACTCTCTTCGTCCTGGCAGTCTTCATGACGGCCGTCTTTTCATCCTGCACCCCGGCGACAGGCGTCAAGTCGGGCGCCGCGGCGGGTGAAGCCCTGATCAAGATGTTCCCCAAGTCGGCGACCGGCGTTGTCGGCGTCGACGTCCAGCGCCTCATGGGGACTGAAGCCGTGACCAAGGCGCTTCAGGAACCCAAGGCCAAAGAGAAATATGACGAATTCGTCAAGATGAGCGGCATCGATCCGATGAAGGATATCTCCTACATCGGGATCGCCTTGATCGGGAACCTTTCCGCCGGGGCCCCGGAGGGCGGCGCCATCATCAGCCTGAAGTACGACAAAGCCAAGCTCCAGAGCTTGATCAAGGAAAAGGCCCCCGAGGCCAAGGAAGAGCTCTATAACGGCGTGACCCTCTACTCCAATATCGACGGCACCGGAAAAGCCAAGCAAACGACCCGGGCGGCTTTTCTCGACGCCGGACATATCGTCGTCGGCAGCGAGAACGGGGTTAAAGGGATCATCGACGTCCACCAGAAAAAGGCGGAATCGCTGGCCAAGAACGCGGAGATGACGGGCATTCTGAAGAAGGTCGACAAGAGCGGCCTCTTGTGGGGGGCCTTCGCCGTCCCCCAGGAGCTCGTCAAGAAGGGCATCGAAGCCAACCCCCAGCTCAAGGTCCTCGAGGGGATCACCGCCGTGACCGTGAGCTATGACGACCAGCTGAACAACGTCGTCGCGGACATCCGAACGGTGGGCGGCACCAAGGAGCAGAACGCCAACCTGGCCTCGACCCTCAACGGATTCAAGGCTATGGGCGCGATGTTCGCGGCCAAGGAACCGGTCGTCGGCGAGTTCCTGAACGGGATCTCGATCACGTCGGGGGAGGATTTCACCGACCTCAAGATCAGCATCTCCCGCGAGACGATGGCCAAGATCGGCGAGCTGGCCCGGTCCAAGGGCGCGAATTTCATGAAGCCCAAGAAGGAACCGGCTCCAGAGGTGAAGAAGTAAGGCCGCCGCGGCCTATTCCTCGTAGAGATATTCCTTCATTCGGAAGGCCCAGCAGGCCAGGGCCAGGAGCGCGGCCATGATCACGGCCAGCGCCAAGACGGCCACGAGCGGCTTCGTCGGCTCGAGCCGGAAGAGCAGCAGGGCGACGCCCCTTCCCCCGCCGCCGCCCCCGACGACCGGCGGGTGATACGGCAGGAGCGACTTCAGGTAGTGGACGATGGAGAACTTCTGCGTCGAGCCGGGAAAGTACTGGATGACGTTCTCCCACCCGAAGCCGAAGACGAGGCCGACGATGATGGCCCGTTTGAGGATCGTGCCCAGGAATGTGAAGAAGGCCGTATAGGCGAGGATGCCGAGGCCGAGGACGCCCAGGTAGCGGAGGAAGGTCCCGTAGATCGCCGGGTCCCCGAGCCTGACGGCGTTGATGATGAAATAAGACAAGGTCAGGCTTAGGCTGACCATCGCAAACATGAGGGCCGTGTAGGCCGTAAACTTGCCCAGGACGATGGCCGGCTTGGGGATCGGCCGGGTGATGAGATAGCACAGGGTGCGGTTCTCGACCTCCTCGGCCGTCACCGAAGTGCCGTAGAAGAGAGCCAGGATGACGATGTAGAACTGGAGGAAGAAGACCATCAGGATCTCGGTCGAGACGTCGGCCATGAGCCCGGCCCGACCGTGAAGGAAGATGCGGACGACGACGGCCAGGGCGACCGGGATGAGCCCCAGAATGGCGAAGACACGCGTTTTTCCGGTCCTCCGGCCGAGGAAGCCGAAGAACGCGAAGACCTGACGGACAGCTTGCGCGGTGGTCATCTCATTTCCCCACCAGGTATTCGAAGACCGATTGGAGGTTGTCGTCCGGCGATGAGATCTCGTCGACTTCGAGGCCCGCCTCGAGGACGACGCCCGTCAGGCGGCCGAAGAATTCGTCGCGTTTGTGCGTCTCGACGACCAGCGTCCGGCCGTCGGCCCCGAAGGTCATCTTCTGGATGGACCAGTCGCCGACGAAACGGGCGGCTAGGGCCCGCGGGTCGCTCGAGCGGACCGAGATCTGATGCGGATGGGCTTCGATCAGCTCCCGGATATACGGGATATCCCCCTGGGCCAGGATCTTTCCCTGATGGATGAGGACGATCCTCGAGGTCAGGGCCTCGATCTCCGGCAGGACATGGCTCGAGACGAGGACGGTGCGGCCCTGGTCCCTGAAGCCCTTGATGAGCTTGATGAGCTTGCGCTTGCCCAGGGGGTCGAGTCCGCTGAGCGGCTCGTCGAGGATGAGGATCCCCGGGTCGTGGGCGACGGCTTGGGCGAACTTGATCCTCTGGCGCATGCCCCGGCTGTAGCCGCGGATCAGGCGGTCCTTATCATGGGTCAGGTCGACGACGTCGAGCGCCCTCGCGGCGCGGTCTTTGATCTCAGACGGCGCGTAGCCGTAGAACCTGAGCAGGCCCGTGAGGAACTCCCAGCCGGTGACATCCTCGTAGAAGACATCCTGCTCGGGGCAGAACCCGATCCCCTGGAAGACCTGCGGGTTGTTCCAGACCTTCCGGCCGCGAACGGTCACGGCGCCGATGTTCGGCTTCATCTGCCCGGTGATGAGCTTCATGAAGGTCGACTTGCCGGCGCCGTTGGGGCCGAGGAGTCCGGTGATGCCGTCCTCGATCTCGAGGGTGACGTCGTTGAGGCCGAGGACGTTGCCGTACCACTTGGACAGGCTCTTCGCGGCGATGACGGCCGTCACTTGATCACCTCGACGCTGCGGATCTTCCGGCCGAGGACGACCGCCGACAGGGCGCAGATCGCGGCCAGGACGGCGAACGACCAGCCCGCCGGGACCGCATGGGGCAGCTTCTGGCCGAAGAGGAAGGCCCCGGCCTGCTGGAGATTGGCCGGAACGGAGAACAGGACCATGTAAGGGGTCCGGAAGATGCTCTGGAGGATTCCGAAAAGGACGTTGGAGAAGATATAGACCCCGAAGATCAGGATGAGGACATAGCGGGCGTTCTTGCTCACCGACGACAGCAGGAGAACGTAGAAGCCGAAGAAGAGGGTCAGCAGGGCCGAATAGCCGAGGACGGACAGGGGCAGCCAGGGATACTGGAGGAAGAACTTGAAGGAGCCGGCGAAGATGAGCTTGAAGATGATGAGCACGATCCCGGGCAGGGCCGTCAGGATGAGGACGAAAAAAGCGATGACCGACATCTTGCCGACGAGGTAGTCCTTCTTGCTCAGAGGTCGGGAGAAATAGAGCTGGAGGGAGTTGTGCTTGAGGTCGTCGGCGATGAGCCCGCCCGCGCCGAACGCCAGGACGAGCACGATCAGGAAGAGCAGGGAATCATTGGTGAAATAGGTCGAAAAATAATTGGGGCCGATGTTGAGCAGGCGGTCGCTGCCCCGCAGGAATGTCTTGAAGTCCTCGAGCCGCTCGGAGATGTAGAGCCCGGCCAGGAAGACAAAGAACGGGACGAAGGCGCCGGCGAAGACGAACTTGAACCGCTTCTTGCGGAAGGCCAGCTGGATCCCGGTCCGGGTGATCGGCCACCAGGGGAACCGGCGCTCGGCCAGACGGCCGTCCCAGTGGCTGTAGCCCTTTTCGCGGACCGTGGCCATCAGTCCACCCCCACGACGCCGGCGAAGAGGTCCTCGAGCGAGGTCCGGCTCTTGACAAAGGAGCGCAGCTGGACGCCCGTCCGGGCGGCCGCCCGGAAGATATCCATGGGCTGGCTCGCCTCCGGCATGTAGACCTTGATCAGGCCGTCTTCCATTTCGTCGACACGGCTGCCCGCGCCTTCGAGGTCCTTGCGGAAGGCCGCGCCGTCGCCTTTGATGTGCAGCTCATAAAGACTGTAGTGGATGGCCCGAAGGTCGGCCATCCGGCCCTCGGCCGCGAGCTTCCCCTGCTTGAGGATGACGACGGTTTCGCAAAGCGACTCGATGTCGTCGAGGATGTGCGAGGACAGGAGGACCTGGATCGACTTGTGGACCGAGATGTCCCGGATGAGCTCGAGGACCTCCGTGCGTCCGGTCGGGTCGAGGTTCGAAGTCGGCTCGTCGAGAAAGAGGATCTTGGGGTCGTGGACCAGGGCCTGGGCCAGCTTGAGGCGCTGCTTCATGCCCGCGGAATACGTGTCCAGGAGCCGGTAGCGGGCCTCGCCGAGGCCGACGTAGAAGAGGACCTCGTGGGCCCGCTTCATGGCCTCCTGCCGGGGCATGCCGGAGAGCTCGCCGAAATACGAGGTGAAGGTCACGGCGTCCATGCCGGCGACGAAACAATCGCTCTCGGGCATATAGCCGACCGAACGGCGGATCATGGCCTGCTCGCGCCGGATGTCGTAGTCGAGGACCTTCCCCTCGCCGCGCTCCGGGATGAGGAATCCGAGGAGGATGCGGAGGAGGGTGCTTTTGCCGGCTCCGTTCGGCCCGAGGAGTCCCACGGCCCCTTCCCCGAGGCGCATGGTCACCCCGTCCAAGGCGACGATCTTGCCGTAGCGGAAGCTCAGGTTTTTGACTTCGATGCTCATACGGAACGCCAGTTTATTCTTAATGGAATACGGGGCGCAAGCGAAAATGTTCCCGGTTTGCTATAATTCCGACCAGCCAACCGCGAAAGGAGCCGCCATGATCGCCAAAACCGGCCGGACCGCCTTCATCGTCCTTTTGGGGATTTTCCTGGGCGCGACGCCCGGGCCGGCCGCCCAGAGCGCCGGGACGAAGCCCATCGCCTTCGATGACTTTATCGCTATCAAGCGGGTGACCGACCCTCAGCTCTCGCCCGACGGGACGAGGATCGCCTTCGTCGTCACGGTCATGGACAAGGCGGCCAACCGCGGGTCGAGCGACATCTGGATCGTGCCCTCGCGCGGCGGCGAGCCGCGGCGCCTGACGTCGAGCCCGGCCGCCGACATGAATCCCCGTTGGTCGCCCGACGGGCGGACGATCGCCTTCATCTCGACGCGATCCGGCAGTCCCCAGGTCTGGACGATCGATCCGAACGGCGGCGAAGCGGTCCAGCTCACGCGGATCTCGACGGGCGCTTCGGGCATCGCCTGGTCGCCGGCAGGCACCCACCTCGCATTCGTCTCCTCGGTCTGGCCCGACCTCGCGGATGACGAAAGCAACCGGAAGCGGATGGAAGAGCTCGAGGCGAGCAAGGTCAAGGGCCGCGTCTACGATCACCTTCTCTTCCGGCACTGGAACGTCTGGTGGGACGGGACGCGGAGCCATCTCTTCGTCATCCCTGCGGCGGGCGGGACCCCGGTCGATGTTTCGACCGGGGATTTCGACGTGCCGCCGATCGCCCTCGGGGGTTCCCAGGATTATGTCTTCTCCCCCGACGGGTCCGAGATCGCATTCGTCCGCAACACCGATCCGGAATTCCGGCTCGGGCTCGGCACGAACAACGACATCTTCCTGACCGGAGCGGGCGGCGGCGAGGCGAAGAAGCTGACGACCAACAAAGCCAACGACCATTCCCCTCGCTACTCCCCTGACGGCCGCTACATCGCCTATCTGGCCATGGCCCGTCCCGGCTTCGAGGCGGACAAGCAGTCGCTCATGCTCTATGACCGCAAGGCCGGGACGACGGTCAATCTGACCGAGAAGCTGGACTACTCCGCCGACGACCTCCTCTGGGCGCCGGGCAGCGCGGCGATCTACTTCGACGCCCAGGACAAGGGCCGGACGGCGGTCTTCAAGGCCACCCTGGCGACGAAGAAGATCGACCGTGTCCTCGACGGCCGCTTCCTGACCTCCCCGGCTCTCTCCGCCGACGGCGGGACGCTCTATTTCCTGATGCAGGCGATCAATCGTCCCTACGACATCTGGTCCCTCGACCTCAAGACGAAGGCCCTGACCCAGATCACCAGGGTCAACGCCGGGCTCCTGGCGCGCCTGGACATGAACCCGGCCGAGGAGTTCTGGTTCGAAGGCGGCGGAGGCGACAAGATCCACGGCTACCTCCTCAAGCCCCCGGCCTTCGATGCCTCCAAGAAATATCCCCTGCTGATGCTCATCCACGGCGGCCCGCAGGGCGCCTTCGGGGACGAGTTCCACTACCGCTGGAACGCCCAGATGTTCGCGGCCGGCGGCTATGTCACGGCCATGGTCAATTTCCACGGCAGCACCGGCTACGGGCAGGCCTTCACCGACTCGATCACCGGGGATTGGGGCGGCAAGCCTTTCGAGGACATTCTCAAGGGCGTCGCGTATCTCCGCGGCGCGTATGCGTTCATCGACCGGGACAAGCTCGGCGCGGCCGGCGCGTCCTACGGCGGCTACATGATCGACTGGCTCGAGGGCCATACGGACATCTTCGATTGCCTGATCTCCCACGACGGCGTCTTCGACCTCCGCTCCATGTACGGCGCGACCGAGGAGCTCTGGTTCCCGGAATGGGAATATCACGGCACCCCCTGGACGAGCCCGGACCAGTACACGAAGTGGTCGCCGTCGATGTCCGTCAAGAGCTTCAAGACGCCGCTTCTCGTTATCCACAGCGCCAACGACTACCGCGTCCCGCTCGAGCAGGGCCTGCAGCTGTTCACGTCCCTCCAGCGCACCGGAGTCCCGTCGAAGCTCCTCTTCTTCCCCGACGAGGACCACTTCATCTCCAAGCCGCAGAACGCCGAGCTCTGGTGGAAGACGATCCACGAGTGGCTCGCGACCTATCTGAAATAGGTCGAACCCACTTTCGAACGCTCGGGGGATTCCCGCCGTCGGCCGCGAAGGGGCTTCCGGTATCATCCTCGTTCGCTGCGGTGATTTTTCACGCCGGCCCGTTCGCCGGACTCGGCGCCAAAACAACTCGCTCGGCGTGCGCTACGCCTCGCTCAAACACGTTTTGGCGGTTTCCACTGAAACTGCCCTCATCCGTCTCCGGGCCAGCTAAATCACCGCTGATGCTCGCTCAGATGATCCCGTCAGCCCCCGGACCTCCTATGGGAACACCCGTGCGCGTTCTGCGTGGGTTCACTTGATTCAATACAGGATCGGCGGGCTCTCGTGGGGGAGGGAAGGTCAAAGAGGGAGGCGGAGCATGGCCTCGGGGTCGACGCGGGCGTCGAGAATCCTGAAAGACCAATGGAGGTGGGGGCCGGTCGACCGGCCGGTCGTGCCGCAGAGCCCGATCGTCTGGCCCTTCTTCACGCTCTCTCCCCGCGTGACGAGGAGCTTCGACATGTGACCGTAGGTGCTGAAGACGCCGAGGCCGTGGTCGATGATGACCGTCTGGCCGCCGAGATAAAGGTCGCTGGCCATGGCCACCCGGCCGGCGTTCGCGGCCTTGATGGGCTGGCCGAAGGGCACGCGGATGTCGAGGCCCGTGTGGAGCGACTGCAGGACGTTGTTGTTGAGCCGTCTCTGGCCGAAGTTCGACCATGACGGCGCGCCGTTCGGCGCGGTGAAAGGCCCGTCGCCCAGCCATTCGGGCGTGACGACGCTCATGGCCAGGGAGACGAGCTCGGCTTCGCGCTTGATCCGGGCCTGAAGGGACGCCGGCGGCGTGACGTACTCGGGCTTGAACTCGAGCTTGGTCGAAGGGAAGCTCCTTTCGACGACGAGAAGATCCCTGCGGACGTTCTCGACGAAACCGCCCGCCTTGCGCACCTTGACGGTCAGGACGCAGGGGCCGGGTTTTGTCTGGACGTCGATCCCGAGGAAGGCGAAGACGCTGCCGCCGTCGGGCGCCGGTCTCAGGTCTGCGGTCCGGCCGAGGAACGTGACGGAGGCCGACCGGACCGTGCTGTCGGATTCGAGATAGACGAGGAGGGGCTCGCCGGGCTGCAGGGACCGGTAAACGAGCCTGATGACCGGTCCCGGCGGAGCCGCCGCCGTTTGGGCGCTCCGGGC
>JBAVUQ010000358.1:0-7159 GCA_049696855.1 Candidatus Aminicenantales bacterium | reverse complement strand
TCACGGACGAGCTTGGGCGGCTTGATGTCGCCGATGGCCCGCACGGGCGCCTCGACCTCTCCGACGACGCCGCCCAGGACGCCGCCGACAACGCCGCCGAGCACGCCGCCGACGACGCCGCCCTCGACGCCGCCTTCGACTCCGCCCTCGACGCCGACGTCGGAGAGCGTCTCTTCAGCGATCTGCTCGGGGATCTCAACGGGGGCGACGAGGCGTCCCGCCTCGGCCGGGGCGGTGTTCTGGACGCGCTTGATCCGCGGGCTCGTCGACGCCGCCTTGCGCTTGGCCGGAGGCGGCGGGGGGGGCGGCGGCGGGGGAGGGGGCGCAAGGAACGCGCTATAGACCTCGACCGTCGGTAGTTCTCCGATCGAGAGAAGCGGGAGAACGATGGCCGTGACGATGAGAACGATGTGGAGGATCAGCGCGATGGGAAAGACGAGGGCTTTCCGCGTCGTGCCCTTCTCGGCGACGAAGAACGAATCCTTGAAGAGATAGGGTACGGAAGGCGCGCTGACGGGCTTTTTAGCTTCCGCCATGATGCTTACCTCATCCTCGGAAAATTACACAAACACACAGCAAGTAGTATAGAATAAAAATTCCTTTTTGACAAGGAATATTTATCGCCGCGCGGCTTTTTTCGGCTGGACCCATCTCTGCCAGAAGAGGACGACCGGACAGGACAGGTAGACGGTCGAATAGACACCCTCGATCGTCCCGACGAGCATCAGGAAGGCGAAGTCGTTGATGACCTCGCCGCCGAAGAAGAACAGGGCCGCGACCGTCAGGAAGACCGTGCCCGAGGTGATGATCGTCCGTCCCAGGCACTGGTTGATGGCGATGTTCATGATTTCTTCAAGCGGCTTGCCGCGCATGAGCTTCTGGTTCTCGCGGACGCGGTCGAAGATGACGATGGTGTCGTTGATCGAGAACCCGACGATGGTCAGGATGCCGGCGATGATGGGCAGGTTGATCTCGCGGCTCGTGAACGAGTAGACGGTCATGGTGATCAGAACGTCCTGGAACAGGGTGAAGACGGCCGCGACGCCGTATTCGATCTTGAAGCGCAGGGCGATGTAGACGAGCATGCCCAGGAGCGACCAGATGGTCGCCTGGACGGCCTTGCGGCGAAGGTCGGCCCCGACCTGGGGACCGACGGTCTCGCGGCTGAGGACGGTCAGCTTGCCGAGGTAGGTCTTGTCCTTGAGGAAAGTCTGGATCTCGGGCTTCAGCCCGATCCCGGCGATGTCCTGGAAATCGGCCACGATGCCGGTCTGGTTGCGGTAAGAGAGGATCTTCAGGGCGGCATCGGGGCCGGACCCCGGGAAGGCGCCCTCGAGGAGCCCGGTGAGGGTCCTCTCGTCGACCGTGTTGAGGTCGATGAGGCCGCGGGCCTTCTCGGCCTTCCCGTCCTCGCCCCGGAGGGCGGCGATGATCTTGTCGGCCAGCGCTTCGTGGGCTTCGAGCAGGTCCGCCGCGGTCGCCTTGGTCCCGCCGGATTCGAGGGCCCGGATCTGGAACTCCCGGCCCGTGTTGCCGATCTTCTGCACCTGGCTCTTGCCCAGGCCGACCGTCTGGAGGAGATCGCGGATCTGGCCTTCGGAAGCCGGACTCTTCAGCATGATCCGGAGAAGGGTGCCTTCCCCGAAGTCGACGCCGAGCTTGAGGCCCTTGAAGGCGGTGATGTTGAGGACGCCGGCCAGAACGATGACCGCCGTGACGGCCAGAGCGACGTACTTGTATTTCAGGAACTGGATGTGAGGAGTTTTGAAGAGTTGCATGTCAGATACTCAGCTTCTTGGCGGATTTCCTGACCGTCAGGTCGAAGAGGAGATGGGAGATGAAGACGGCCGTGAACAGGTTGGCGACGAGGCTGATCGTCAGGGTCACGGCGTAACCCCGGATGGGGCCCGTGCCGAACTGGAAGAGGAAGACGGCCGAGATGATGGTCGTCAGGTTGGAGTCGAAGATGGCCGAGAAGGCCCGGGAGAAACCCTGGGAGATGGCGCTCGCGACGCCCTTGCCGATCGCGAGCTCCTCCTTGATCCTCTCGAAGATGAGGACGTTGGCATCGACGGCCATGCCGATGGCCAGGATGATGCCGGCGATGCCGGGCAGGGTCAGGGCGGCCTTGAAGTAGGCCAGGGCGCCGAAGAGGATGAGCACGTTGAGGATCAGGGCGACGACGGCGTTGAGCCCCGACAGCTTGTAGAAGAAGACCATGAAGGCCATGACGGCGACGATGGCCACCAGTCCGGCCATGAGGCCCTGGCGGACCGAGTCAGCGCCCAGCGCCGGGCCGATCGTCCGCTCCTCGAGGTACTTGATGCCGGCCGGCAGCGCGCCGGCCTTGAGCACGACGATCAGGTCGTCGGCCTCTTCGGGCGTGAAGCGGCCCCGGATGACGCCGCCCTGGGCCCGGGAGATGCGGGCCTCGACGAGCGGGGCCGACTGGACCTTCTTGTCGAGGATGATGGCGATCTGCTTGCCGATGTTCGCCCCGGTGACCTGCTCGAAGCGGGCGCCGCCGTCGGCGTTGAGCGAAAAGGACACAGCCGGGTTGTTCCACTCGTCCACGGTCCGCCGGATGGTCCTCAGGTCCTTGCCCGTGACCACGGCGACCTTGTCGACGAGATAGAAGCCGCCCTGGCCACGCTTGGGATCGCCCTTGATGACCTCGGCGTCGTCGGGGACCTGTCCGTTCGTAGCCTGGAGGAGGGTCGCTTCGTCGGCGGCCGGGCCGGCCTTGACCAGCTTCCACTCCAGGACGGCGGTGACCTTGATGAGCTCCTTGACCCGCTCGGGGTCGTCGACGCCGGGCAGCTCGACGATGATCTTGTCCCTGCCCTGCGTCTGGACCAGGGGCTCGGAGACGCCCAGGCCGTTGATCCGGTTGTCGATCGTTTCCTTGGCTTGGCTGACCGACTGGTCGCGGAGGGCCTGGACGACGAGAGGCTTGAGGGTCAGGTTGGCC
This sequence comes from Candidatus Aminicenantales bacterium, assembly GCA_049696855.1. GTDB lineage: Bacteria > Acidobacteriota > Aminicenantia > Aminicenantales > Saccharicenantaceae > RBG-16-66-30. The sequence goes on along the minus strand of JBAVUQ010000358.1, from coordinate 4,188 downwards.
CGGTCGGCGGTGAACGAGTACTCCCAATCCCGGGTGTATTCGTCGAAGAGGTCGCGGGTCTTGGCTTCCTGGTCGGCCATGGCGCCCTGTATGGCGATCCGGCCGAGGCCTTGCTTGGTGACCTTCTCGAAGGTGATGCTGTTCTTCTTGAGGAGCTCTTCGAGCCGGGCGATCTCCTGGTCCGTTTCGATGTTGATGGAATCGTCCGTCATGACCTGGAGGGTCAGGTGGATGCCGCCCTTGAGGTCGAGGCCGCGCTTGATCTTGGTGTCGTTGAAGGGGTAGGCGAGGAAGATGGCCCCGCCGATGACGACCAGCGCCAGGACGACCTTCCATTGCAGGTTCTTTTTCATGGGGTTATCACTCTCGCGAGGGGTTCGGGGCCGGGGAGGGGAGCCGCCCCTTCTCCCGGGGCCTCATTCGCCTTCGAGTCTGTCGGTGGCGCCGCGGATGACGCCCACGGCGCTCTTGGTGATCTTGATGTTGGTGTTGGAGGAGATCTTGAGCTCGAGGAGGTCCTTCTGGACGCCCATGACCGTGCCGAAAATGCCGGCGGTGGTGATGATGCGGTCGCCGGGCTTCAGGTTGTCCACAAGCTCCAGGTGCTTCTTCTGCTTCTTCCTCTGGGGCATGATGATGAGGAGGTAGAAGATGACGAAGACGAGAACGAAGGGCAGGAGGGCCCCCAGCATGTTGGGGCGGGCCGCCTGCGCCGCTCCCGCCTGACCGGCGAGGTTCGCGATGGCTCCAAAGATCATGTCGGTTCTTCCTTTTGAGAGGCGTTCGGTATCAGACTCTTCTTCAGAGAGTCGAAGGAGTCAGATTGAATAGAATGGCGTATTTTGCGGAAGATGTCAAGGTAGAAGTACAGGTTATGGATGGTGTTCAGGACGGCCGAGGTGATCTCGCCGCGCTCGTGGAGATGGCGGAGGTAGGCCCGGCTGAAGTTGCGGCAGGTGTAGCAGCCGCAGGCCTCGTCGAGGGGCCGCCCGTCGCGGGCGTACCTGACGTTCTTGATGGCCACCCGGCCGCGGCTGGTGAAGAGCGTGCCGTTGCGGGCGTTGCGGGTCGGCAGGACGCAGTCGAAGAAGTCGACGCCCCGGGCGACGGCCTCGACGACGTCCTCGACGTAGCCCATGCCCATGAGATAGCGGGGCCGGTCGGCCGGGAGGAGGCCCTGGCCGAGCTCGAGCATCTCGAAAAGCCGGGTCTTCGGCTCGCCGAGGCCCAGCCCGCCATAGGCGTACCCGGAAAAATCCAGTTCCAGGAGGTCCTCGATCGACCGCGTCCGCAGGTCGGCGTGGACGCCGCCCTGGCAGATCCCCCAGAGCTGCTGCCGCGTGTCGTATCCGGCGAAGCGGGCCTTGGAGCGGCGGGCCCACAGGCCTGTCAGCCGGACCGATTCCCGCAGGGATTCGTCGGCGTACGGATACGGCGGGAAGTTGTCGAGGCACATCAGGATATCGGCCCCGAGACGGAGCTGGAGGTCGACCACGTCCTCGGGCCGGAGCAGGATCTTCGTGCCGTCCAGGTGCGAGGCGAAGCGGACGCCTTCGTCGCTGACGCGGACGAGGGACGACAGGCTGTAGATCTGGAAGCCGCCGCTGTCGGTCAGGATAGGCCGGGGCCAGGAGATGAACTTGTGAAGCCCGCCCAGGGCCTCGACGGTCTCGACCCCCGGACGGAGGAACATGTGGTAGGAGTTGACGAGCATGATCTCGGCGCCGAGGCTCTCGACCTGGGCGTGGGTCAGCCCCTTGACCGTGCCCTGGCTTCCGACGGGCATGAAGGCCGGCGTCTCGACGGCGCCGTGGGGCGTCTCGAGGACGCCGGTCCTGGCCGCCGAGCGGGAGTCTTTCGCGGTCACGCGGAAGGCGGAGCTCATGCGGCGAACCGGAAATAGACGATGTCGCCGTCCCGGACGACGTAGTCCTTGCCCTCGAGCCGGATGGCCCCGGCTTCCTTGGCCGCCTGGAGCGTGCCGTGCCGCAGGAGATCCTCCGCGGAGATGACCTCGGCCCGGATGAACCCCTTGGCGATGTCGGAGTGGATGGCCGCGGCCGCCTCGGCGGCGGAGGCGTCCTTTCTCACGGCCCAGGCCCGGACTTCGTCCTTGCCGACGGTGAAGAACGAGATGCGATCGAGGAACGGGACCGCCTGTCCCGCGAAGAGGGGAGCGCTCATCTCGGAGAGCCCGTATTCGGCCATGAAGGCCTGCCGTTCCGAGGCGTCGAGCTCGGCCAGGTCGGCCTCGATGCGGCCGCAGAAAGCCATGACCCGCCGCCCGGCGCCGAGGTCCGGGACGAGCGACTCGGGCTTCCGGATATGCGCCAGGTCTTTCTCGTCGAGGTTGATGAAGTGGAGCAGCGGCTTGAGAGTGAGGAAGGCGTGGCTGCGGACGAGCTTCTCCTCGGCCGCCGTCATCGGGACCCCGCGGAGGCCCTGACCCGATTCGAGCGCCGGGCGCAGCCTCAGGAGGAGGTCCCGCTCCTTTTCGCCCTCCGGGTCCTTCATCTTTTTCAGGTCCTTCTCGAGCCTCTCCAGCCGCGCATCGGCCAGGACGAGGTCGGCCAGGAGGAGCTCTTCCTCCATGCTCCGGATGTCGGCGGCCGGGTCCACCCGGCCGCGGGCGTGCGGGATGTCCTCGTCGACGAAGGCGCGCGCGACGTGAACGAGGCCGTCGGCCTTGCGGAGGTGACCCAGGAGCAGGCTCGTCTTGACCTCGCCGAAGGAGATCCCGACGAGGTCGGTCAGATCGAGCGAGGCGGCGATCTTTTTCTTCTCGGGATAGGCCGCGGCGATCCGGTCCAGGCGGGCGTCGGGCAGGGGAACGGCGCGCACGTTCGGCTCCCGCTTGCCGTCATCGTAGGCCCGGACCGCGGCGCGGGCGCCGGCGAGGAGGTTGAACAGCGTCGTCTTGCCCGACCTGGGGTAGCCGAACAGGGTCACGTTCACGGGACTAGTAAAGCCGGATTGACCGGGGGTGTCAAGGCAACAAACTTGCCCGGTGGGCCGTTTTCCTTTATAATATTATTTTTATGGCCGGGAGAAACATGGACAAGGACAAGAAGAAAAGAGACAAGAGCCTCTTCAGGGAATATTTCGAGCTCATCGCCGAGACGGCGGTGTTCGTCTTTTTCGTCATGACCTTCGTCGTCCAGGCCTTCCAGATCCCGACCGGCTCCATGGAGCCGACCCTCCTCGTCGGCGACTTCCTGCTCGTCAACAAGCTCGCCTACACCCGGCCGATCCTGCCGCTCGAGGGCGCGATCCTGCCCGACAAGCCGATCGCCCGGGGCGACATCGTCGTCTTCAAGTACCCGAAGGACCTGACCAAGGACTTCGTCAAGCGCGTCATCGCGCTCGAAGGACAGAAGGTCGAGGTCAAGGACAAGCAGGTTTACGTCGACGACAAGCCCCTCGACGAGCCCTATAAGGTCCACATCGACAGCCACGTCAATTCCAAGAACGATTTCTACAACTATGACGACGTCATCCGCGACAATTACGGCCCCGTGACCGTGCCGCCGGGGAACCTGTTCGTCATGGGCGACAACCGCGACAACAGCATGGACAGCCGCTACTGGGGCTTCGTGCCGCTGGCCTCGATCAAGGGCCGCCCCTGGGTCATCTATTTCTCTTACAAGGCCGAGCGGGACGCCTGGCAGAAGACCGGGGTCCGCGACCGCCTCAAGAAGCTGGTCAGCTTCGTCCCCAAGGCCCGCTGGGGCCGCATGCTCCGCATCATTAACTAATTCGGTGACACACAACTAAATACACTTAATTCCGTATCCGGATCCGCTTTCGGATCGATACGCCGGCCCCCTCGTCCTCTCCATGACCTTTCCCGCCCAGAATTAAGTGTATTTAGTTGTGTGTCACCGAAAAAACGCTTAACATGGGGTCATTATGAGGCAGGCGTGAAGAAGGCGGCGCTGGTCACGGGCCAGGAGCACCTCGACGGCGCCATCGAAGAGATCGTCTTCTACAATCCCGACAACGGCTACACGGTCGCGAAATTCCTGACGGACGGCGGCGAGACGCTGACCATCGTCGGCGCCTTCCCGCCGCTCTCCCCGGGCGAGGTCCTGCGCGTCCGCGGCGGCTGGGAGCTCAATCCGCGCTTCGGCCGCCAGCTCAAGGTCGACCACTTCACCATGACCCTGCCGGCCTCGGCCGTGGGCATCG
>JBAVUQ010000357.1:0-4107 GCA_049696855.1 Candidatus Aminicenantales bacterium | reverse complement strand
GGAGAGCAGCGTCTGGGAGATGCTGTGCAGGAATTCGATGCCGCTCTCGAACAGGTCGTCGTCGTCGTCGCTTTTCTTCGTCCACTTGATCTCGCCGTCCACCTTGATGGACTGGTGGGTCCGCTCGAGGTCGATGACGATGCGGACGACGCTGCCGACCGGAAAATAGTGCGGCGTGCAGATCCTCGCGCCGGAGAGGGAGATGTCGTGGGTGTGGGCGTTGATGCCGTGCGCGGAGATGATCTCGGCGGCTTCCGAGGTCGATTTGATGAATACGGTGTTCCGTTCGAGAAACCGCTTGTCCTTGCGATTGTCCATGATCCACGTCCTCCCGACGAGGCTTTCAATCAGTTCCGCACCCATCCTCGCGCTGGGGGACCGACCGGTCAATCACCCCTAAAGGTGATTCGCGAGGTGATAACTCACCCCCCAGAAGCGCCCGGGCTTCAGCTCTTCCTGCTGACGATATAGGCGAGAAGTCCTTGAAGGATCGCGCGGTGATTTTCCCGGACAGGCAGGGCCCGGATCTCCTCTCCGGCCCGCCCGCCCAGGCGGGCCATGACCCGGCGGACGTCCTCCCTGACGCCGAGCCGCTCGGCCAGGTCCCGGACGAAGCGGATGTCTTCTTCCGTCGCTGCGGCGCAGCCGAAAATCGCGGCCAGCCGCGCCGCGTCGGCTCCCGCGGCCCGGCTGAGGAGTCCGGCGGCGTGCAGGGTCCTCTTGCCCTCGCGGATATCGGAGCCCACCGGCTTGCCCGTCGTCCCCGGGCTGCCGAACAGGCCCAGCTCGTCGTCCCTGATCTGGAAGACGAGCCCGAGGTCCTCGCCCAGGCGCTCGAGGGCCGGCCGGACGGGGCTCTTCCCGCCGCCAAGCGCCCAGCCGGCGGCGAGGGGGAGATAGAACGAGTAACGGGCGGTCTTGTAGCGGTAGATCTCGAGGATCCTCCGCTCCGGCAGGCGTTCTCGGGTGGTCCCGGCCTCGATATCGAGCATCTGGCCGAGGCCGACGAGCCCGAATTCGGAGGCGAAGAGCTTCTGCGCGGCGGCCGCCCGGTTGGCCGGGCCGGGCAGACCGGCCATGGCCTCGAAGGCCAGGAAGATCGCGATCTCGCCGGCGCAGATGGCCATGCTCGTTCCGAAATGGGCGTCGCCGGTCCGGCCGGAGACCGGCGCCAGGCGCGCATACTGTTCGTGGATGGAGGGCCCGCCGCGCCGCCGCGCGTCCCGGTCCATGATGTCATCATGGATGAGCAGGCCCGATTGGATGAGCTCGAACGCGGTGCCGGCCCGGACCGCCGCGGCGCCGGCCCGGCCGCCGGCCATCTCGCAGCCGAGGGCCACGAGGCCGCCCCGGATCATCTTGCCCTTCCGGGTGAATGTTCGCAGGCGCTCGAGGACGTCGGGACCCCAGGGCCTGAGGCCGGCCATGTCGCCGCGCTTGGCCGCGAGAAAGGCCGTCACATCGTCGCCGAGACGCTTCTTGGCCAGCCTGAAATACCTGTCGAAGGTCATGCCGTCGCGTCCTTCGGGGGTGCGGACGTCCCGCGGGCTTCGAGGCGCCGGACGACCTCGACGATGAGCTCCATGGGCGTCGAGGCGCCCGAAGCGACGAAGACCGTCGCGCCCGGAGGGATGGCGATGTCCTCGACGCTCTCCGGCCGGTCGATGAGGTGAGTCTGGGGATTGATGGCCCGGGCGATGTTGAAGAGGTGGCGGGTGTTGGCGCTGTGCCGGGACCCGATGACGATGACGCAATCGGCCTTCCGCGTATGCGTTACGACCTCGCGCTGGCGGGTTTTCGTCGGCTGGCAGATCGTATCGTGAAAGACGACGTCGGGGACGAGGGCGCGGATGCGCTCGACGATCCGGCGGGCCTCGTCCTCGACGAAGGTCGATTGGGCCACGACGCCGGCTCGGCCGACCCCGGCGAAGAGCTCGGGGGTCACTTCGTCGGGGGACTTGACGACGAGGGCCCGGGCGACCTGTCCGACGATGCCCCGGACCTCTTCGTGCCCGACCTGGCCGATGACGACGGGAACGCGGCCCTGGGCCTCGACGGCGCGGATCCGGTCGTGGATGATCCGGACCATGGGGCAGGTGGCGTCGACGAACTCGAGACCGCGGGCCGCGAGCTCGTCGTAGCGCTTGCGGGTCGAGCCGTGGCTCTGGAGGATGACGATCCCGCCCGCCGGGACGGCGTCGAGGGTCTGGACGATGCGCAGGCCTTTGGCCCTCAGCGCTTCGATGACATGCTCATTGTGGACGATCTCGCCCAGCATGTAATAGGTCCGGTCGGGCCGGTCGGCCAGGAGCTTGTCCGTGAGCTCGAGCGTCTTGCGCACGCCGAAGCAGTAGCTCAGGGTTTCGGACAGGACGATCTTCATGACGGGATGCTTCCGGACGCCTGGCATTTTATGCCCCGCTCGAAGCCCTGTCAACGAACGCTAAGAAGGGGTCAAACCTATTTATCGTTACTTTCAGCCCGGGCATGTTCGGAAAGTAACGAAAAATAGGTTTGACCCCTTCTTGGGCGATTGACTTGGCTCGGGCCCGCCGCTATCATCGGGCGGCAAGGAGCCAACCATGAATGTCCTCCGTCCGAAGACGAAAATCCTACTGTTCGGCCTGGCGATGTCGGCGGCGTTCGCGTCGGTCGCCGTCATCGCGTCAAACGGGCAGCCCGGCGCCGCACCCGAGTTCACGATCACCCAGGCCATGGTCCCGATGCGCGACGGCGCCAAGCTTCACACGGTCATCTTCTCGCCCAAGACCGCTTCGACCCCGCTTCCGTTCCTCTTCATGCGGACGCCCTACCAGGCCCCGGAGACGACCCGTCCCCTGACCTCCGAGGCCTATCGCGAGTTCGTCGCGGAGGGGTACATCTTCGTCTTCCAGGATATTCGCGGGCGCTTCAAGTCCGAAGGAACCTTCGTCATGCAGCGGCCGCCGCGCGACCGGGGCGACGCCCGGGCGATCGACGAGAGCACGGACGCCTATGATACGATCGCCTGGCTCCTGGCCGACGTCCCCGGCCACAACGGCCGTGTCGGGATGATGGGCGTCTCCTACGACGGCTGGCTCACGGCCATGGCCATGCTCGACCCGCATCCCGCCCTGAGGGCCGTGTCGCCCCAGGCGTCTCCGGCCGACATGTATCTCGGGGACGACTTCCATCACAACGGCGCCTTCCGGCTGAGCTACGGATTCGAGTACGCGGCCATGATGGAGACGTCGAAGGAAAGCTCCTCCTTCCGCTTCGACCGCTACGACACATTCGAGTGGTATCTCGGCCTCGGCCCGCTCGGCACGGTCAACGACAAGATCCTCCGCGGGAAGATCCCGAGCTGGAATGATTTCGTGGCCCATCCGAACTATGACGCGTTCTGGCAGAAGCAGGCCATGGCGCCCTATCTCGTCCGGGTGACGGTCCCGACGCTCAACGTGGCCGGCTGGTGGGACCAGGAGGATTTCTACGGCCCTCAGAAGATCTACGAAACGCTCGAGCCCCGCGACAGCCGGAAACAGAGCTTCTTCGTCGCCGGGCCGTGGAACCACGGCGCCTGGATGCGCCGCGACGGAAGCGCGCTCGGACGGATCAAGTTCGGCAGCAACACCTCGGAATACTTCAGGGGACGGATCCTGGCGCCCTTCTTTGCCCACTATCTGAAAGACAAGAGCGGCTGGGACGTCCCCGAGGCCGTCACCTTCGAGACAGGGACGAACGCCTGGCAGATGTACGACGTCTGGCCGCCTCGAAACCTCACCGAGGACCGCGGCCTCTACTTCCGTGAGGGCGGCCGCCTGTCGTTCGAGCCTCCCGCGTCGGAGGAGGCCGGGGCGTTCGACGGCTATGTCTCCGATCCCGCCCGCCCCGTGCCCTACCGGCCCCGGCCCATCGAGCCGACGTACTATTCGCGGGGCTCGGGCTGGCCGACGTGGCTCGTCGGCGACCAGCGCTTCGCCCATCTGAGGCCGGACGTTCTCAGCTGGGAGACCGAGCCCCTCGCCGAAGACGTCACCGTGACCGGCCGCCTGACCGCCCGCCTGTTCGCTTCGACCAGCGGCACGGACAGCGATTGGGTGGTCAAGCTCATCGACGTCTACCCCG
>JBAVUQ010000356.1:0-4762 GCA_049696855.1 Candidatus Aminicenantales bacterium | reverse complement strand
CCCGAGCCCTCATTGGCCACGAAGAGAAAGTGGCCTGTCGGATCGACCGCGACCGAGCTGGGGTCGTCCCCCGCGATGAAGGCCGGAGCGCCGGTCGGGGTCAGCGCCCCGGTGACCGTATCGATCGTGTAAAGCCAGACGTCGTCGGACCGGACGTTGGCGACATAGACGAACTTGCCCGAAGGATCGATTGTGATGGAGCAGGGGCCCATCCCGGCGGCGAACGGCGAGTCCGGGACCGCCGTCAGCTTGCCCGTGGCCTTTTCGATGACGTAGGCCGATATGGTGTCGCTCCAAAAATTGGCCACGTAGACGAACTGCCCCCCGGGCTCGATGGCCAGGGATCGAGGCTCGGTCCCCGCGGCGAACGGCGAGCCCGAGACCGCTGTCAAATCGCCCGTCTGCTCATCGACGGCGTAGGCCGAAACGCTGCCGGACCTGGCGTTGGTCACATAGACATAGGTCCTGAAGACATCCGGCGCCGTGCCGCCGATGACGCAGGAGGCGAAGAATATCGCCATCAGGCCGAGCCCGACGGATCGTCCCCAACAGTTCTTCATGAAAGAACCTCCTGACTCCCTTCGCATGTCCATCATAGCGAAGCGTCCGGACGGCCGCAAGTTCGGATCGCCCCACTTTGCTGATCACTATCTTGTCCCGCGCCGCGACGCCGGCCGCCTTCAGCCGACTTGCCGCAATCCCGCGTTCGACGATCGCCTTGACGACGGCATCGGCACGGTCGGCCGAGAGCTTGAGGTTGAGCTCGAGCGTCCCGACGTCGTCGGCACGCCCGACGACATACATCTTGAGGGCCGATCGGCTCTGCATGGGTGGGACGGGCCTAGCCTCAATATTTGATTGGAAGCCTTGTTTAGTGCACACTCCTCAATTCGTTATGGCCGCCCCCGCAAGTCCGCAAGACCCGTTGACAGCTTGCCCGCTGGTTTCTTCGCGGCTGGATTAAAAAAGCTCATCATCTGGGCATGGGATGACCATACGCGAAAAGCCAGAACGGTCTGTGGATGATGCCCGTTTTAGTATCAAGGTACATCGTGATCCTTTTTTAACGATCTCTTTTTCTATAATCTCTTCCCAAGAAATCATTCTTGTTCCCAGGGCAATTCCTCGAGAACCGATAGCGGCATTCCATCTTGGGGCGAAACTCATAGCAAAGACAAAGAAGACGAATGGGAAATAAATATTCCCCCCGTGCACAGAAGTCATGTAATAAATGTTCACAGCCCAGTAGAGGATGATTATCAGCCAATTTAATCTATTTCTAGGTATCCTAGGATCTAATTTGGTCGACCAGCATCGTTTTATTTCTCCGGCGGCCTTTTTCGCGGCTCTCCATTTTTGGGTATTAGTTAGCAGACTGATGATTCCGGTCAATAATATTATTGCGTTAATGACAAAACGAATGTCTATCATTTGCCTTCCTCAGATCTTCCATCGGAAGTCATTTCTTGCCATTGATCCTGGGCTAACGGAAACTTATACTTTTTCATTAGACGTGCTTCTTCGTTTATGAAGATGACATCGGTGTCAATTCCCGCCAAGTCCGAAAAGATCTGATCCCGATCCAATATAACCGGGAACCGTATGCTGTTTCCTTGGATAAATCCCCGGAGCTGCTTTTCCAATATCGCGATATTCTTAGCGCTCATTGAATCCGGCATTGAGTGTGGAATGAAGACCCCTAGGGCGAATCGTTCCAGATCCTTTAGAAAAAGCTCCTTGCAAAAATCATTGAATAGCGTTTGACAGAGTGGGCAAGAGAAGTATTTCGTGTTGATCAATACTAATATAATCTTTTCATGTTGAGGAGAACCGGAGCGGTTTTGGCCATCCGGGTTGGGAAATGCGAAAAGTATGCTAAAAAAAACGACCAGGCTTGCGAAGGAAAATAGTCGCTTAAATTGCAGCGGTTTATTCAAAGACATAGTCCAAGGCATACTTCTTAAGAGTCGTTCCCTCTCCTGCGCGCGAATAGAAGAAGCCTTTCTGATCTATGTGAATCAGATGAGTCGGTTCCGGGAGGACGATCGTTGTCAAATAATTGCCATCGGGATCTAAAACATAAACGTCACGGCTTCGATGCTCGGCCCCGGTGCCCCCGAGAATAAATAGTCTGCCGGTTCTATCCAGGGCGAGCTCTTTATATATCATTTCAGTAGGAATGTTCTTAAGACTACCGAGACGGGGATCACTATTTGTTGGGGCTTTTTTCCCCCCAAAAAGGTTCTTTTTCCAGATTCTTTTCAGATATTTATCATACTTTTCGATTTTATCCTCAAAGCTTGCTGCGAAATAGATATTGCCCTCTCCATCGATATCGAATTTTCCGGACCTAAATAATAACTCTCCGCCGAGGCTCAATTTTGCTGGCGAGATATTCTTTGTCTCATCTGTGTAAATCCTGGATATCGGAGGATCACCGGCGAGAAAAAAAGAGAGGCCGTAAAGGCTATTATCCAAAGACGCTTTCAAATCAAAGAGAAGAAAATTAAGCGGCAAATGAGTTTTGAAGTTTAAATCGCCGTCAAAAACTTGAATCCCCAGCATAGTTTGATCAGCGACATAAACCATCCCCTGGCTGTATTCGATCAAAACTGGATACATAAATTCTCCGGGACCTTGGCCTTTTCGACCGCTTTTTTTTATAAGAAAGCCTTTGTCATCGAACTTTTTGACGGAGTAATCAAGTGAATCCGTTAGGTAGATAAATCCTTTTTCATCCGTCGTTACGGATGTCACAAAAAAAATCATATCGTCAGCCGGAGATCCAATCGATAAAACTTCCTTTAATTGAATTGACTTGATTCGAGCGCCGAACAATGTCGGTTGGACGACGATAGAAAGAGAGGCCATGAGAAAAACTATTCTTAATATAGCCATGGCTTATAAAAAACTCCCTCCCAGGATTTGGTTTGTATTAGAAAAAAGGCGAGTCTGCAAAAAGCTATCGAAAGGATTCTGCCGTCCAGCCAAGCTAAAAAAAGTGGATAATACCCCCATGCCCCCTCTTTACAAAAAGAGCAGATAACAAACAAATTAAAACAGGATCATCAATATAATTACATAAAAAGGGTACAAAAAGCAAAGCCATTCAAACAGTACGCTCTGTAAGCTGCGTCGAAAGGAAACGATAACCAACGTGAACTATCCAGGCATCTTTCTAAGGCGTTGTCACAGTCAGCTTGCGTAATTGGGGATGCTACGGCAATTGGAATTGACAAAATAATCGTGCTGACAAGAATTGCGCCTATGATGAACCTGCTTCTTTTTAAACGAATCATCATTTTGGTCTCCCATTACATCAGATATTCAATACAAAAAGCTAACCCTTCAGTACAGCTGAGAGTCCCGCCCACATAGACAATGGGATTAAAGGTTAAGAAGGTCGCAAGCAAACACTTAGCCGTGGCGGCTAAACACTCCGCAAGGGTCGCCTTCTCTGCAAAGCTCGGCGCAGTCAACATAAAAAGCACGGCAAAAACCACCAAGCCACAAATAAGGGGTGATCTCTTCAGTCTCATTTTATCCCTCCTTTTTACGAGGGACGTATATTATGAATACTTGCCTTTGTCAAGCTCTATTTTGTGAGTACTGGGCATGCCGGCACTCCCGGGAAGGACGAACGGCGCTGAGGACAAGATCAGCCATGCCAGAAGCTTCTTCTTCACGGACTTCCCATCAGAGAAGGATGATAGTCCGTGCTAAGGAAGGGGGTCAACATGAATAGACGGTGTCATAAAAAGTGTGTAAACCCGCCAAATTCTGACTAAAGGTGCGCAAAGGAAAACAAAGCATTTCCCCCTGGAAATGGGGTTTTCCCCATATATCCAGGAAGATGGAGCGTTGGTTTCCGGATCCAAAGGTCGGATGTTCGAATCCTCTCAGGCACGGCTCATCCCACTCCCTTCCCCGAGCGTGAACAGGATGTCGGAAGGCTGTATACTGGCCACGATGGGAGGTGAAAGCGAATGGGCAAATGGCGATCGCTCGTACAAATAGGCGCCATGCTTTTCCTCGTCTCCATCGGTGCAGGCAGGGTCCCTGACGGCGGACAGCCCCCCCGAGTCATTCCTTTGCCGGAGCTCGAGGAAATTGGAGACGTCCGAGCCGACCGCGGCCGGGTCTACATCCAGGATAAGAAGGATATCGCGGTCTATTTCTTCGACGACGGCCGCTTCCTGCGGCGGATCGGCCGGCCCGGGCAGGGGCCCGGCGAATTCACGATGCTCGGAGGATTCACGGTCCTTTCGGACCGGATCGTTGTCACCGACATCGCCAAGACGCTTTTCTATTCGGTCGAAGGCGAATATCTCGGACAGATGTCGCCGCCCGGGCAGAGCCGGGGTTATCCCTTTCTCCCCGTGGGGAAACATCTTGTAGGCTTTCCCCTGGAACTGCGGCAAGACGGATCCATGCTGCCGCCGATGGGCGTTATCTACGACCAGGCAGGGAAAGCGGTCAAACGATTCATCGAGGTCCCCGATATCCTCCCGCCTCCGCCGCCTCCCCCCGGATCTTCCCGCCCATCGGGGAAAGAAGATGTCTTGATGGTCCGGGACTATTTCGATTATGCCGTTCATGACGGCAGGATTTTCGTCGCCGATTCGAGGAAGGGACTTTCCATCTCGGTCTTCGACGGGACGGGCGCGTTCTTGTACGAGATCCGCCACACGCTCGAAAGCGTAAAGGTCTCCAACGAGTACCGCGACTTCGCGATGAAAAGCCGGCCGGACCGATACTGGGC
>JBAVUQ010000355.1:0-1952 GCA_049696855.1 Candidatus Aminicenantales bacterium | reverse complement strand
GCGGAGCCCTTTCTCCCCGGTTTTTTGCGAAGTCCTTCTCAGATACTTCTTAAAAACGCGGCTCCGAGTCCCTCCGCCGCGTTTTTAATGTCCGCTTCGTGGACTCCACTCCCCGCCGGTCCGGTCGAAATGGAGATCGATGCGGACGATCTCCGGCCGGCTCCCCGTCCGCACGGGCGGACCCCAAGTCCCCACGCCGCTCGTGACGTAGTATTGCGTCTGCCCCTTGCGAAGAAAGCCCCTGTTCAGCTCCCAGACGAATTTGTTGACGATGTCGAGCGGGAAAAGCTGGCCGGCGTGCGTGTGGCCTGAAAGCTGGAGGGAGACGCCGGCTTGTTCCGCCTGTTCGAGGTGGGCCGGCTGATGGTCGAGAAGGACCAGAGGGAGACTGCGGTCGATCCCTTGCCTGGCCAGGATGTCCTCGATCGGCATCCGTTTCTCTCCCGGCGTGAGCGAGCTTCGGTCGCGCCGGCCGACGATGACGAATGCGTCGGCCACCCGAACCGCCTGGTCCTCGAGGACGGTGATGCCGCAAGCGCGGAGGCAGGCGAGCGTCCGTGTGAGCCCGCTGTAGAACTCGTGGTTCCCCGGCACCGCAATGAGGCCCAAGGGCGCCCGGATTTTCCTCATAGCCGCGCTGAGCTGGGCTTCGATCTTGTCGGTGACCGTCTCGTCGACGATGTCCCCCGGGAAAAAGACGATGTCCGGGGCCAGCGCATTGATCCGCCGGACGATCTTGTCGAGCCTCGACGGGCCGATGAGCGTTCCCAGATGGAGGTCCGAGGCCACGACCGCCGTCAGACGTTCGGCCGTCCCGGCCCGGCGAGGCAGTTGAAGCTCGATTTCGACGGTTTTGGGATGGGCCGCGTTCCAGGCCCCCCCCAGGATCGTCAGGGCGATGGCGCCCGTTCCGGCCAGGAAAAGAACGGCCCCCGTCCGTCCGGACGAGGCGGTCAGGGCCCGCGGCAGGAACGGAAAGAACGCGTTCACGAGGCGGACGAGGTCGATGAGCACGACCGCGAGAAAGCCGTAGAGCATGACCACCATGTGGAAGGAGCCGATCTTATCCAGCCAGGACGTCGGAAGGTCCTTGCCGAAGGCCCGGAGGACCCGGGCCAGCGGATAGGCCACGGCCAGGGCGATGAACACGGTCAGAAAGACGGTTCGCGCCGCCGGGTACGCCGCCAAGGCCTGGGCCCCCCGGCGGCCGATGTAGAAATTGATCAGGCCGAAGATCGATATTGTGATGGCCAGGAAAGCAAGCATTCTTGAGCCTCTCAATCCGTGGGAGCCTTGTTGAACGCGGCGATCTCCTCGAGCCGCTTCCGGGGCGGCTCCCTGGTCGGCCTGGTCTCGGCATAGCCGAGCGGCATCAAGGCCACGATCTTGAACGCCCGGGGAATGTCCAGGACCTTGCGGGCCTTGCGATGATCGAACCAGCCCATCCAGCACGTGGCCAGTCCCAGCTCTTGGGCCTGGAGGACGACGTGCTCCCCGGCGATGCCCAGGTCAAGGAAATGGAAGGGAACACCCTGGATCTTCGCGCCCAGTCTGACGGCGGCGCTGCCGGGCCGGGCCAGCAAAACCAGGATGACCGCGGCCTTGGCGGCGAACTTCGACACCGAATAGATTCCGGAGAAGGCCTCCGCCGCCAGCCTGTCTTTCAGCCCGGGCTCGTCAACCACGATAAAGCGCCAGGGCTGGACGTTATGGGCCGACGGCGCGATCCGGGCCGCTTCGAGGCAGGCCTTGAGCTTTTCGGGCTCGACCGGCGCCGGCAGGTAGCGGCGGATGCTCCGCCGGCCGCGGATGATCTTCTGGAACGGCGTCGGGCCGGCGGCGGGTCTGTCGTCTGCCATATCACTCACTTGACCAGGATGAGCTCGGTCTGCCGCTTGTCAAGGAAAAACGCCCCGGACCTGGTGAAGGCGGCGTCCTGCTCGAGGGCGATC
>JBAVUQ010000354.1:0-1588 GCA_049696855.1 Candidatus Aminicenantales bacterium | reverse complement strand
CGTTCAATCTCGTCCTCACTCCAAAAGTAGAACTTGCCCTCCTCACCCTCGCTGTCGGCGTCTATTGCCGTATAGAACGCGCCTTCAGACGAGGTCATCTCCCGAGCGACAAACGAAAAGACTTCGAGTGCGACTCGTGCGTACACGTCCTTCCCCGTAGCCTGATTCGCCTCGACGTACGCGAGTCCGAGGAGTGCCTGGTCATACAGCATCTTCTCGAAATGGGGCACCAGCCACTCGGCGTCGGTAGAATAGCGGTGAAAGCCAAAATCTATGTGGTCATAAATACCGCCCAGCCGCATCGCTTGAAGCGTTCGTTCGACCATGTTCAGCGCTCTACCATTGCCGGTACGGTTCCAGTACCGCAGGAGAAACGTCAGGTTGTGCGGCGTCGGAAACTTTGGCGCAGTCCGGAACCCGCCGTGCAGTGCGTCAAAGACGCTTGCGAGGTCTTCATACGCGATCTGAATCGCAGACGCGGAAATTTCCCTCGTCGATGGTTCTTGCGACGACTCGCCGATTCTCGATATGATCTCGCCAGCAGATTTTTCGATTTCCGTCCTTTTCGTTAACCACGCATCCTTGATTTGCGGTATGAGTTCCCGCAGTCCCGTTCGTCCAAACCGCGTCTCTTTTGGGATATATGTCGTCGCGAAGAACGGCTTACCCTCCGGCGTCATGACTATGGTCAGAGGCCATCCGCCGGTGCCGGTCATCGTCTGGCAGACGGTCATGTAAACGTCATCTATATCCGGGCGCTCCTCCTTGTCGACCTTTACGTTGACAAACGCATCATTCATCAGCGCGGCGATCTCCAGGTCCTCGAACGACTCGTGGGCCATCACGTGGCACCAGTGGCACGTCGAGTAGCCTATCGAGAGAAAAATCGGTTTGTTCTCTTGTCGTGCCGTGTCGAACGCCTCACTCCCCCACGGATGCCAGTCGACCGGGTTATGCGCGTGTTGGAGCAGATAAGGACTTCTCTCGTGCATGAGCCGGTTGCCCTGTGCACCGTCCGCTCCGCGTTTGTGCCCCATAACGTTGTGTTTCATGCCGCGATCTATAGAAGTAGCTTGCGCCTACACCTGCCGTGTACGGGCAACCGACTCGGGGTTATCGAGAGCGCCCGGCACAGCCGTGCCTAACGGGTGCAAAACTTTTTACTCAGAACGGAGCAAAGGTCGTACTATGAGACGCACACTTATTATCTTCTTCGCGGTTCTTGCCGTCTGCGCGCTTTTTACCCCTATCGTCTCTGCGCACTCGCCCGCGTTCCCGGGCAACAACACGAGCCTCGACTCGGCCTACGTGGTCAACGATCCCACGAAGTCGTGGGCGCTGTACACGACGCTCCAGCCGGGACAGGTCCAGTACTATCGCTTCGATATCACCCAGGGAGAGAGCATATTCGTGCAGCTTTACAAGAACACCGAAGCGTCAAACCTCGGTTTTGTCCCAAGTTTCGTGCTCATGGGCCCAGGATTGACGAGCAACGGAACCGTCCCCGCTAACGTCGCGGTCCCGCCGGGGGCGTCGAGCATCGTGATGCAGGGTCAGCAGCCTGACAAGGGCACGTACGAGGGCTTTG
>JBAVUQ010000353.1:0-5531 GCA_049696855.1 Candidatus Aminicenantales bacterium | reverse complement strand
CCGATGGGCATGTCCCGCTTCGGGTTCTTGGCTTCCTGGGCGGCCGTCGAGACGGCGTCGAAGCCGAGGTAGGCGAAGAACATCACTCCGGCTCCGCGCAGGATCCCGCTCCAGCCGAAGAAGCCGGGCTGCCCCTGGTTGGGGGGGATGAAAGGCTTCCACAGCTCGGGCTTGATGAAGAAAAGTCCCGCCCCGATGAAAACGAGGATGACGCTGATCTTCAGGAAGACGATGACGGAGTTGACCGTCGCCGATTCGCGGATGCCCCGCACGAGGAGGCCGGTGATCAGGACGATGATCAGGGCGGCCGGCAGGTTAAGGACGGCGCCGGTCCTGGACCAGACCCCTGTTTGGGGATCGAAGGCGAAGGGCGCTTGGGCCAGCGCGGCCGGGAAGTCGACGCCCAGCCCCTTGAGAAAGTTGACGACATAGCCCGACCAGCCGATGGCCACGGTGGTCGCGCCGAGCGAGTACTCCAGGATGAGGTCCCAGCCGATGATCCAGGCGAAGATCTCGCCCAGGGTCGAATAGGCATAGGTGTAGGCGCTCCCGGCGATGGGGATGAGTGAGGCGAACTCGGCGTAGCAGAGACCGGCGAAAGCGCAGGTCACCCCGGCGAGCATGAAGGACAGCGTGACGGCCGGCCCGGCGTACTCGGCGGCGGCCTGGCCGGTGATGACGAAAATGCCGGCGCCGACGATGGCCCCCACGCCGAGGAAGATGAGGTGCCAAGGGCCGAGAACGCGCTTGAGCCCGGAGGATTCCGACGAGGCCTCCTGCGTCAGCTGCTCGAGGCTCTTGGTGGCGAACAGGACGCTCTTCATGGAGGCGATTTATAGCATAGGAAAAAGAAGGGGTCAAACCTTAAATCTTATACTTTTTTGCTCGCCGGCCAGGTGCAACAACCTGGCAAAGGATAAAAAGTATAAGATTTAAGGTTTGACCCCTTCTTCTCTAGTTGCTCGGGCTTTGCCCTCGCTTGCGGCAGCCGAACCAGCTGTACAGCACCGGCAGCACCAGCAGCGTCAGGAGCGTCGAGGAGATGAGTCCGCCGACGACGACGACGGCCAGCGGCCGTTGGATCTCCGAGCCGGGGCCCTGGGCGAAGAGGAGCGGCACCAGGCTGAGGACGGTGATCGTGGCCGTCATCAGGACCGGACGCAGGCGGTTGAGACACCCGCGGACGATCGCGTCGTCCGCAGGGCACCCGGCTTCCTGGAGCTGGGTGATGTAGGACAGAAGGACGATGCCGTTGAGGACGGCGATGCCGAACAGGGCGATGAAGCCGACCGAGGCCGGCACGGACAGATAGAGCCCGGAGATGTAAAGGGCCAGGACGCCGCCGATCAGGGCAAAGGGCAGGTCGAGGATGACCAGGAGCGAGAGCCGGAGGGAGCCGAACGTCAGGAAGAGCAGAAGCAGGATCAGGCCGATCGTGGC
Source organism: Candidatus Aminicenantales bacterium (assembly GCA_049696855.1). GTDB lineage: Bacteria > Acidobacteriota > Aminicenantia > Aminicenantales > Saccharicenantaceae > RBG-16-66-30. The sequence continues at coordinate 4,091 of JBAVUQ010000353.1, read as the reverse complement.
CGGCAGGATGATCGCCAGCCGCTGCATGGCCCGCTCCTGGTTCTCGAACTGCCCGCCCCAAGTCAGGAAATAGCCCGGCGGCAAAGCGACCCCGCGGCCGATCTCGCGGCGGGCCTCGGCGACGAAGCCGCCCAGGTCACGGCCGCTGATATTGCACTCGACCCCGATGCGGCGCTGGCCGGATTCACGGCTGATCTGGCTCGGGCCCTCGAGCATGGCGATGTCGGCCACCTGGCTGAGGGGCACGCGGGCTCCGCCGGGAGTCGGGACGAGGATGGCTCCGATCGTCTCGGCGGAGTTTCGCCGCGCCTCGGGGTAGCGGATCTGGAGGTCGAAATACCTGTCTCCTTCATAGATCTGGGTCACCGTCTTGCCGCCGACCGCCGCTTCCACGACAGACTGGACGTCCTCGACGTTGAGGCCGAGGCGGGCGATACGGCCCCGGTCAGGCCGGACGGTGATGTAGGGCTGACCGGCCACCCGTTCGACGTTGATGTCGGCCGCGCCCTTGATCCGCCCGAGCGTCGAGGCGATCTCGTCGGCCTTGGCCTTGAGGACGTCGAGGTCCTCGCCGAAGAGCTTGATAATGAGCTGGGCCCTCGTTCCGGCGACGAGCTCGTCGATGCGGCAGGCGATGGGCTGGCTGAAGGAGAAGGCCATCCCCGGGAAGCTCTCCATGGCCTCGCGCATCCGGTCGGTCAGCTCCTCCCGGGTCCGGGCCGACGTCCACTCGCCCCTCGGCTTGAGCACCCCGACATAGCCCGTCTTCTCGACGCCGCGGGCCTCGAGGGCGACGCCGGTCTGCCCTGTCTTGCCGATGATCGTCACGAGCTCGGGGAACTTCATGAGACGGGCCTCGACCTTGCGGGCCATCTCCAGGGATTCGTCGAGGGAGATGCCGGGCAGGAACTGGACGTCCGTATCGAGGGCCCCCTCATCCATGATGGGCATGAACTCTGTCCCGAGCCGGGGAATGAGAGCCACTGTCCCGGCCAAAAGCAGGACCGCCGCCGCGACGACGACGCCCTTGCGGCTGAGCCCCCATCGCAGGACCGGCAAATAGGCCTTCTTCGCCCCCTCGACGAGGAAGCTTTTCCGATCCGGATGGGGCTTGAGGACGAGCTGGCAGAACGCCGGGATGGCCACGAGCGAGAGGATGAGCGACGCCGACAGGGCGATGACGTAGGTGAAGGCCAGCGGAGCGAACATCTTGCCCTCGATCCCCTGCAGGGCGATGATGGGGATGAACGTCAGGGCGATGATGAGCTCGCCGAAGATGGACGGCTTGCGGACCTCGAGGATGGCCCTGAGGACCGTCGGGAGCTTATGGGCGGAGACCCCCTTCTCCGAGAGGTGCCGCTGGACGTTTTCCACCTGGATGATGGTCGCGTCGATGATCATGCCGATCGAGATGGCCAGCCCGCCGATGGACATGAGGTTGGCGGACAGCCCGAACAGACGCATCATGAGGAAGGTGAAGAGCATCGAGAGCGGCAGGGCCAGGACGACGATGAAAGCGCCGCGGAGGCTGCGCAGGAACACGGCCAGGACGATGACGACCAGGATCGAGCCGATGAGCAGGGCCTCGGTGACCGTGTGGATGGCCCGGCTGATGATGTCCGACCGCTTGTAATAGGGATCGATGCGCAGGCCGAGCGGCAGGATGCCCGAAGCGTTGATCTCCGCGACCCGGCTCTCGATCGCCCGGACGACGTCGCGGCCGTTCGCGCCGCGGAGCATCATGGCCACGCCCCCCACGACCTCGCCTTTGCCGTCCTTCTCGGCGCCGCCCTGCCGGACGGCCTGTCCGGCCGTGACCTCGGCGACGTCCCTGATGAGGACGGGCGTTCCTTTCTCCGTCTTCAGCGCCACCGAGCTGATGTCGTCGACCGTCTGAAGGAGGCCGATGCCCCGGACGAGGTACTGCTGCTCGCCCCGCTCAAGGACGTTGCCGCCGACGTTGAGGTTGTTCCGGCGCAACGCCTCCCCGATCTCGTCGAGCGTCAGGTCGTAGGCCAGAAGCCTCTCCGGGTTGACCGTGACGTGGTATTGCTTGATGTACCCGCCAAAGGAGTTGATCTCGTTGACCCCGGGGATGGACTTGAACAGCGGCGACAGGATCCAATCCTGGACGGTCCGGACCTCGGTGAGGTACTCCGTCGCGTCCATCCCGGCCGGGGGCTTGCCGCTGAGCGTGTACTGATAGATCTCGCCCATGGCCGTGGAGACGGGCCCCATCGCGATCTCGGTGCCGGCGGGGACGCGTTCCCTGGCTTCGATGAGGCGCTCGAGGACGAGCTGGCGGGCGAAATAGATGTCGACGCCGTCTTCGAAGACGATGGTGACGACCGAGAGCCCCGACTTGGAGACCGAGCGCACCTGGTCGAGACGGGGCAGCCCGCGCATGGCCGTTTCGACGGGAAAGGTGACGAACCGTTCGACCTCGGGCGGCGACATGCCCGGGGACGTGGACATCACCTCGACCTGGATGTTGGTCACGTCCGGAAAGGCGTCGATGGGGATGCGCAGGACGGACCAGACGCCGAGTCCGATGAGGATGACGACCCCGACGAGAACGAGGGCCCTTTTCCGCAGGGAGCCTTCGATGAGACGGTCGACGAGGCCCATGCTAATCTCCGACCAGGGCGCCCTTGCGCATCTCGGATTTCAGGAGGAAGCTGCCCGAGGTGACGACCGCCTCCCCTTCCGCGAGGCCTTTGACGATCTCGACGGCCCCGGCGAACTTTTCGCCGGTCACGACGGGCCGGCGGGTGAATGTCCTCTCCCCCGTTTTGACGAAAACGATAGACCGGCCTTCGTCGTCCTGGACGGACTCCTCGGGGACGACCAGGGCCCGCCGCCCGCCGCCGGCCAAGGCCGTCGCCTCGACGTACATCCCCGCCTTCAGCCGCCCTCCGGCGTTGGAGACCTCGACGCGGCCTTCGACCGTCCGGGTCGCGGCGTCGACGACGTCCCCGACAAGGACGAGCCGGCCGCGGAACTCCTCGCCCGGATAGGCGTGCGTCGTCAGCACGACCTCGCTCGCCGCCTTGACGGCGCCGAGGTCCTCCTCCTGGATGTGGAGGCAGGCCCAGAGTATCGACGGGTCGGCCAGCCGGAAGAGGCTCGTGCCGAGCTCGACGGCGTCGCCGGCGACGACCCCGCTTTCAAGAACGGTGCCTGTGAGCGGCGCCCGGACGGCCAGCAGGGTCTTGGGTCCGGTCTTGTCGTCGAGGGCCTCGATCTCGGAGGCCGGGACGCCCAGAAGCTCCAGGCGTTCGCGGGCTCCGGCGAGAACCGCCCGGGCCGGCCCCTCCTCCGTCGCATCGCCGGCATGCCTCCTGGCCCTGGCGGCCGCCTGGATGTACTCCGCCTGAATGGTCAGGAAATCCGGGCTATAGATCTCGGCCAGGAGCTGGCCCTGGCGGACGCGGTCGCCGCGAACGGCGAGCACGCGTTCGAGCCGGCCCGGCGTCCGGGCCGTGAGATTGACGAGGCGGCGGGCGTTCCACTCGAGCTCGCCCGCGGCCGTGACCCGCCGGGCGATGAGGCGCATCGTCACGACCTCCGTCTTGATGTCGGCCGCCGCGAGGGCTTCGGGCGTCAGTGTCACGGACGCCGGAGCCCCCGATTCGGGGACCGGGGTTTCGGCCGGCCGGCCGGACTCGGCGGCGCCCTTGGCGCGGCAGCCGGCGGCGAGGATGAGGACAAGGGCCGCCAGGGCGGCCCCGATGATCATGCGGGCGATCGTTTTCATGCGATTCTCCATCAGTTCGCGGATTCGCCCGCCACCTCGAGGTCGGCCAAGGCGAGGTTGTAGAGAAGCAAGGCGCGCAGGTGTTCGACCTGCGCCAGGACATAGGTCCGGTGAAGGTCGAGGAGGCTGAACGCCTCGGCCTTCCCGTAGCGGAAATAATCGAGCTGGATGCCGAGCTCGTCCTCGAGCTCCCGGAGAAGGCTCTTCTCGTACACCAGGACCTGTTCCTCCGCGGACTTCGCCGCGGTGTAGGCGCTTTCGACGGCCGTCCGGACGCGCCGGTCGAGGGCCGCGGCGGCGAGCCGGCTGGCCTCCGCTTCGGCGGAGGCCTCCT
>JBAVUQ010000352.1:0-8162 GCA_049696855.1 Candidatus Aminicenantales bacterium | reverse complement strand
TATTTCTTGATGGTCGAGATGAAGGCCTCGACCTCGGGGATGCCGCCCTGGAAGATGAGGTAGCCGTTGGAGGGCTCGCGCTCCGTGATCTCGCCGGCGATCGGCGTCAGCATGATCTTGCGCACTTCCTCGATGTCCGACGTCTTCCCCAGCGCCCAGGCCAGCTTGACGTAGGCCACCTCGGGCAGCATGTTCGCGGCCGGGATGACGCCGAGCTCCATCATGTCGCGGCCCGTGTCGTAGACGTACATCTGGACATAGCCCCAGAGCGTCTGGACGGTCATGTAAACGGCAATGCCCTTGTCCTGGGCCCTCTTCAGGGCCGGATAGAGCGGCTTGTTGACGTGGCCGAGGCCCGTCCCGGCGATGACGATGCCGCGGTAGCCGTTGTCGATGAGCGAGTCGATGATGTCCGGCTTCATGTTCGGGTAATAGTAGACGATGGAGACGCGCTCGTCGAACGAGGTGTCGATCTTGACCGTCCGGTCGGTCCGGCGGCGCTTGTAGTCCTGCCGCAGAGGCGTGATCTTCTCCCGGCTGACCATGGCGATGGGGATGTCGCCGATCGTCCGGAAGGTCGAGCGGTAGCTCGAGTGCATCTTCCGCACGCGCGTCCCCCGATGGAGAAGGCCGTAGGTATCCGAGGTCGGCCCGAACATGCAGACCATGACCTCGGCGATGTCGCTCTCGGCGGCCGTCTTGACGCTGTGCATGAGGTTGAGCGCGGCGTCGGAGGAGGGCCGGTCCGAGGAGCGCTGCGAGCCGACCATGACGATGGGCACGGGCGAGTCCTGGACCATGAAGGACAGGATGGCCGCGGTGTGATGCATGGTGTCCGTGCCGTGGCCGATGACGATGCCCTGGACGCCCTTCTCGATCTCCCGGCCGATGGCCTTGGCCGTGGCGATGTACTGCTCGGGACCCATGTTCTCGCTGAAGACCCCGAAGAGCTTCTCGGTCTCGAGGTTGCAGATGTCGGCCAGCTCCGGCACCGAGCCGTAGAGCTCGCCCGGTGAGAAGGCCGGGATGACGGCCCCGGTCCGGTAGTCGAGACGGCTGGCGATCGTCCCGCCGGTGCCGAGAAGCTTGACCCTGGGTTTCGCCGGATCGTAGGGGAACGCTTTCTCCGGGATCTTGTAGTGGGCTTCTTTGCGGCCGCTGATGGTGACGGCCTCGATCGAGCTGGCCAGGAGGCCGATGTTGTAGCCCGAGCGGAGCTTGATGACGATGTGCTGCGCGTCGGCCGTTTCCGAGCGGGGCAGGACGATGCCGGTGTAGGTGCCGCGGGAGGTCGTGATGTCGACGTCGCTCCAGACCATGGCCCCGAAGCTCCGGAGCGTCTCCAGGGCTTCGCCCCGGTAGCCTTTGTAGTCGTCGTTTTCGGCCATCAGCAGGTCCCTTCGGCGGCCGCCCGGACGCGGTCGATGATCGCGGCCCCCTCGACCCGGCCCCGGAGCGCGGTCATGACCAGGCCCATCAGGACGTGGGCCTTCTTCGCGGCGTCGTGGATCTTCATCCCGCGAAGGACGCTGTTCGAGGCCTCGACCTGGGCGTAGATCTCCTCCTCCGTCGCCGGACGGATCTCGCCGATCTCCGGCAGCGCCTCGCCGCGAGCGGCCTTTTCCATCAGGGCGAGGATCCCGTCGCGGGAGATCCGCCTGTCGCGGAACAGGGCGAAGATCCGGCGCAGCGTCTCGTCCGGGACGCAGCCGGCATCCAGTCCCTTTCTCTTCAGGCGTTTGGGGAATTGGACGAGGGCCACCGCCGCGGCCACCGGATCGATCCTCCAGTCCTTGACCAGGACTTCGAAGAGCCCGGCCCGGAGCGAGACGGCCAGAGGCTCGACGACGTCGGCAGGCAGGCCGAGCTCCCGGTACCAAGCCTCGCGCGTCCAGATGGGGGTCGGAAGCGCCTGGCGGATCCGCTCGAGGCGCTCCTCGGTGACTTGCTTGGGCGGCAGGTCGGTGTCGGGATACATCCGGTCCGGACCGGGCAGGATGCGCTCGAAGCCGTTGGTGCCGTCGCGCAGGGCCTGGCGCGTCTCGGAGGGGACGCCGATCGTGGCCTCGCGGGCCCGGATGGCGATCTCCTGGACGCCGGTCTTGACGTCCTCGGGCGCTCCCCAGACGACGACGACGACATCGTCGCCGCCCGCCCTGACGGCTTTGCGGACCGCCTCCCAGCGCGAGCTCGAGAGGGTTTCCGAAAGACTGTCGGAGTGGATGATGTTCGGCAGCTTGGTCAGGCAGGCGACGACGCGGACCCGGTCCGAGATCTCGCGGGAAAAGCGCGTGTTCGTCTGCGTCTGCCAGTTGAGGAGGTCGCGGAAGCCGCGCAGGACGACCGCCGAGGCGACGAGGCCGGACTCGAGGACGTCGCGGATGGGCTGGTAGCTGGTCTTCAGGAGGAGCTTGGTGACGTCCTCGGTATCGGACTTGAAGGTCTCGGGGGTAATGCCACGGCCGCGGAGCTCTTCGCGCAGGCGGAGCAGGTTCCACTGCCGCATGGCCTCGTGGTAGGTCAGGAGCGGGATGCGGGGGATGCGCGGCACGCCTTTGATCTCGATGCGCGTGCCGCCGCGGACGCTGACGTTGACGTCCTCGCGCGCGGCGCCCATCCCTGTGCGCATCTGCCCGGTGCTGCGCACGAGGCGCCGGAGGATCTGGGCCACCTCGGCGACCTCCGCGGGTGTGCGCATGTCGGGCCCGGTCACGGTCTCGATGAGGGGCATGCCCAGCCGGTCGGTCAGGTAGATCCGGCGATGGCCGACGTCGCTGACCTCGCGGCAGGCGTCCTCCTCGAGGCCGAGCTGGACGATGGCGATGCGCCGGTCCTTATAAGGGATCCAGCCGGAGACGCCGACGATGGTCGTCCGCTGGAAGCCCGTCGGAATGCTGCCGTCGAGATACTGCTTGCGGGCGATGTGGAGCTCGTCGACCAGGGCGAGATTGGTGAGCATGGCCACGCCGAGGGCGATGTCGAGGGCCTGCTCGTTGATCATGAACGGCGGCGTGTCGTCCATCTCGTAGGTGCAGACCGTCTCCCGGTTGATCCGGTAGATGATCTCCTTCTTGGTCTTGAACTCCATGAGGGCCGTGCCGTCGTACTCGCCGAGCTCGGACAGGGTCGGCCGCATATGGCGGAGGATCTCGGCGTCGTACTTGTCGCTGTAGCGGCCGGCGGGGCAGCGGCAGAAGAGCTTCTTCTCGGTCAGGAGCTGCTGGTGGATCTCGAGGCCGGAGCGGAAGCCGACCTCGGCGTAGTCGGCCTCGGTCATCTCGGCGAAGGGCTTGAAAAGGAATCGATATTCGCTCATGGGTCCGGTCCGTCCCGGAGGACAGAAGAGGCATTATAGCACAAACGCGGGGTTGCTTTTTGGCCCGACTTGTGTAAAATAAGCGCTTTCCCGGGCGTCGGGGGGCCTGTCAAACAGCCCTCGGGCGCTGCTCCATTTCGCCTTCTAGAGGAGACGCGCATGAACATACTGGGTCTCGCCCGTCACGGGCTGAACTCATTCGAGCAGATCGCCATCTGCGGCGTCATGCTGACGGCTTTCATCAGCCTCTGGTACGCCTGGATGCTGCGCAAGGTCGTGCTCAAGAAGGACAAGGGCACGCCGAAAATGCAGGAGGTCTGGAACGCCATCCGCATCGGCGCCGACAGCTACCTGAAGACGCAGCTGCGCAAGATCCTGCCCATCATCGGCGGCCTGACGGTGGCCCTCTTCCTGAGCGTCTACGTCGTGCCGGCCAGCCGCGAGGCCGTGGCCGAGTTCGGCGCGAGGAGCGCCCAGATCATCGTCGCCATCGGGCGGACGATCGCCTTCATCATGGGCGCGAGCTTTTCGCTCCTCGTCGGCCAGCTCGGCATGCGCATGGCCATCCAGGCCAACGTCCGGGCGGCCTCGGCGGCGCGGCGGGGCTTCAACGAGGCCCTGTCGATCGCCTACTACGCCGGGACGATCACGGGCATGCTGACCGACGGCCTGGGCCTGTTCGGCGGCACGCTGATCTTCATCGTCTTCGGCACGGCCGCGCCGGACGCCCTGCTCGGATTCGGCTTCGGCGGGACGCTCCTGGCCCTGTTCATGCGGGTCGGGGGCGGCATCTACACCAAGGCCGCCGACGTCGGCGCGGACCTCGTCGGCAAGGTCGAGAAGGACATCCCCGAGGACGACCCCCGGAACGCGGCCGTCGTGGCCGACCTCGTCGGCGACAACGTCGGCGACTGCGCCGGCATGGCCGCCGACATCTTCGAGTCGTACGAGGTGACCATCGTCTCCGGGCTAATCCTGGGATTGGCCCTGATGGCCATCGACCCGACCCACGCCCTGAAGTGGATCGTCTATCCCCTGATCATCCGGGCCATCGGCGTCATCTCCTCGATCCTGGGGACGTTTACAGTTCCGATCTGGGAGCGCTTCCCGATCAAGTTCCTCCGGGCCAAGGACGCCGAGGAGGCCATGTTCCGCTCCTATGAAGTCTCCAGCGTCAATACCATCCTGTGGTCCTTCGTCGTGGCCGTCAATTACGCCCACGACTGGCGGCTGGCCATGCTGACCTCGGTCGGCGTCGGACTGGCCGTGGCTTTCAATCCGCTGACCTCGTACTTCACTTCGACCCGCAAGTCCCCGGTCAAGGAGATCGTCAAGTCGACCAAGACCGGTCCGGCGACGACCATCCTGACAGGCCTGGCCGTGGGGATGGAATCGAGCGTCTGGGCGGTCGTCATCATCGCCATCAGCTTCATGGTCGCCCTGGCCCTCTACAGCTCGGCCGGAGCGCTGTACGTCCTCTACGGAGTGGCCATGATCGGCATCGGCATGCTCAGCCACACGGGCAACAACGTGGCCATGGACTCCTACGGACCGATCTCCGACAACGCCAACGGCATCGCCGAGATGTCCTGGCACGACCAGACCGATCCCGAGACTCTCAAGGCCCGGCAGATCATGGCCGACCTCGACGCCGTCGGGAACACGACCAAGGCCATAACCAAGGGGGTGGCCATCGCCTCGGCGGTTATCGCCGCGGTCAGCTTGTTCGCGTCCTACATCACCGACGTCGGGCGGGTCCAGATCCAGCTCGGCATCCAGAACGTCATGACCGCCATCCGCCTCTCGGACACGAAGGTCTTCGTCGGCCTTCTCCTCGGCGGCGCCCTGCCGTGGCTCTTCAGCTCGCTGTCGCTGCGGGCCGTTACCCGCGCGGCCGGCCTGATCGTCGAGGAGGTCCGGCGGCAGTTCAAGCTCCCGGGGATCATGGAAGGCAAGGTCAAGCCGGATTACGCCCGGGTCGTGGGGATCTCGACAGTCGCGGCTCAGAAGGAGCTCGTGCCGCTGGCCCTGATCTCGGTCTTCCTGCCGCTCATCGTCGGCCTGGTCCTCCAGGTCGAGGCCCTGGGCGGGTTCCTGGCCGGCATCATTCTGAGCGGCCAGCTCCTGGCCGTGTTCATGGCCAACGCCGGCGGGGCGTGGGACAATGCCAAGAAATCGATCGAAGACGAACCCCGAGACCTCGTCGCTTCGACCGGCAAGGGTTCGGAGCGTCATAAGGCCGCCGTCGTGGGCGACACGGTCGGCGACCCTCTCAAGGACACGGCCGGACCGGCGCTCAACCCGATGATCAAGGTGACCAACATCGTCAGCCTCATCGCGGCGCCGATCATCGTCAAGTACAACAGGATGACGATCGGATTAGCGGCCATCGTGGCCGTTCTGCTGGGCGCGACCGTCTGGGCCATCTGGAAGAGCAAGCGCGAGGCCCCCTCCCTCTTCGTCGAGGATCAGGCCAGGGCCAAGAAGTAATTACTTCGGGACCGGCGCGCGCTTCCGCCAGTTCTTCACCTTGTCGAAGAGGAGCCGGAAGACGAACCGGACGCCCCTCATCAGGCGCGAGCCCAGCCAGAGAAGCCCGAAGCCGAGGGCCGCGATCAGAAGAGCCCCGAAGATATAGATGATCGTGTTGAAGGTCGGGTCGGAGACGAGGGGGTAGATGTCGATCCAGGGGTCGAGGAACCCGGGACTGAAGATGCGGACGATCATGATCACGGCGCTCAGCCAGCCGGCCAGGATCAAGCTGAAGGCCACGACATAGAACGAGACGATCAGGGCCAGGACGCCGATGATCAGGCCGACGGCCGCGCTCAACCCGCCCAGGCCGAGCGGCACGCCGAAGAAGGCGATGAGGACGCCGGCCAGGATCAGGAAGGGCAGCTTTCTCTTCTTGCCGAGGGTCACCATGGCCTCGGGCATGCGCGCCGAGATGACGGCGGCCGGCTCGCCCAGCTTGTCGAGGACCTTGAGGATCCGGGCGACCTCGTCAGGGGTCGGATCGTTGCGGAAGGATTCGTAGATGTGGGACGTGATCTCTTTGACCAGCTCGTCCTGGTCTTTGGCCGGGATGCCCTTGAGCCCCTTTTTAAAGCGTTCGAGATAATTGTCGACGATCTGGGTGACAGGCCCGCTGAAACCGTTAGCCATTGTTCGTCTCCTTCGCGACATCAAGAACATTGAGCGGTTCGCCTCGATCGTCCGGGGCGGTCCGGCTTTGGGCATTGGCCACGATTGCGGCCAGCTTCCGGAATTCCTCATCGAGGACGCGGAAGGCCTCTTGCCCTTTGAGCGTCAACGTGTAGTACTTTCGCGGCGGCCCCTGGCTCGATTCGACCCACTCGGAGTGGATGAGACCTTCCTTGGCCAGGCGTCCGAGGATGGGATAGATGGTCCCCTCCGTGAGGTCGATGTCGCCCGTTCCGGAGATCGTCCTGACCAGGGAATACCCGTAGTGACGGCCCCGGGACAGCGCACCCAGGATCGCCAGCTCAAGGATGCCTTTGCGCAGCTGAGTGATTTTGTTTTCCATATTGTAACCTAATACATTGTTATACATAGTAGTATGTTTGTCAAGTAGTTTTTTTTTGCTGGGACATGTAATCAATGAATTCAATGAATTCGGGGACACAATACCAATTTCCGAATTATCTCCCCTAACGGCGCGGCAAATCGGCCCTTGTTTTCGACCCTCCCCGAGCCTAAGATCGATGGCGGGGAGGTCAATATGAGCAGACACACGATCGCCCGAATCTTTTTCGTTTGCCTGGCTTTCTCGCTCGGCATCCCGGTCATCGGCAGGACGCAGCCGCGCGTCGATAATCCGGCCCGCGCTCTGGCGAAGAACGCCGGCCGGATCGTCAAGCTCGAAGAGATCCTGCGCATCAGGGACGATGGAGAAAAGGCGATATTCAAGGTGCCGCGGAACTTGGTCTGCGGCTCGGATGGCTCGCTTTACTTCATGGATTACGGCGACGGACCCCGGCTCTATCGTTACGGCCCTGAGGGTAAGCTCATCTCCAAGCTCCTCAGGACGGGCCAGGGCCCCGGCGAAGCCCAGAATGCATCAAACTTTTTGGTTACGGGAGACCGGATCCGCGTGCTCGCCTGGATCCCGCCGAAGATCATGGACCTCGGCATGGACGGCCGCTACCTCCGGGAAACGCGGGTCGAAGAAGATACCCACGGTCTGTGGTTCCTCGGCATGGCGGAAGGAAGGATCTATGGGATCCGCGATGAACTCTTTAGCTCGGCTGCGTTCCGGAGCTCGGGCGCATTCACGGCATTCTCCGTCCCCAATTCCGTTTATGAGATATCGCCAGATTTCAGGACTTGGAGGAAGCTCTACGAGTTCCCGGTCCGCATGATGGTGAAAAGGGGAAACGGCTTTCGCCTGGATCCGATCGATGCGACGATCGGGGAATCGACGCTCTACCTCCTCCACACGGCCGAGTATCAGGTGGTCGCATTCGATCTTCGCGCCGGCAGGGTCAAGCATGTCGTCTCCAGGGCGTACGCCCGCGTGCGGTCCAAACCCCAAAAGTCTTCGGATCCCGACCCTGATCCCGAAACCAGGGGGCTGGATTTTCCCGACGAGACCTACGTCTGGGACGCTCATAAGATCCATGCCGCCGCGGGGAGGCTCTGGGTCTTCACGTCCGTCGCCAAGGCCGATGGGGATGACCAACAGGTCGACCTGTTCGACGAGGCCGGTCGTTTCGTCGATAGCGTCATCTTGCGTTTCCCGCCGGGGAATCGAGATCATCGGGCCAGATGGACCCTCTTGACGGACGACGGCTACTTCATCATTCCCGAGCAGGAGGAGGACGGC
>JBAVUQ010000351.1:0-2844 GCA_049696855.1 Candidatus Aminicenantales bacterium | reverse complement strand
TTGAGCTGACCGATGACGCCGGGCCGTTCCATGACCTCGGCGGGGATGGCCGGACGGGCCGCGGCCGGAATGAGCAGGTAGTTGCCGCGAAGGCCCGGCGGCAGTCCGCCGATGAACTCCTCGGCCGGGACGACCCGGGACCGCGTTCCTTCGCGCCAGAACGTGTCGAAGAGAACGGCGTTTTCGGCACTGGTCCGGATGAGGTCGGCCAGGATGCCGAGGCCTCCGGGGACGTCGTCGGCCGGGCTCGCTTCGCGGGCCTTCTCGTCGATCTTGTGCAGGGCCTGGAGATGATAAACCGATTCGTCGCGCCTCGATTTGAGCGCTTCGAGCCGGCCGCGGGCCTCCTCGACGGCGGAACGCGAGGCGGCGAGAGCCGCCTTGACGTCCTCGGCCCGGCTGATGAGCGATTCCCGGACCGTCCGACCGTCCGCGATGTCCTGTTCGAGCGCGGCCGTCCGCCCGGCGCTTTCGACGAGATAGGCGGCCTGCTCGGCGAGCTGGGCGGCCAGCTTCTCTTCCTGCCGGATGAGGAGCTCGAGCTCCTTGTCGGTCTTGGCGCTTTCGTTCTTGGTCTCGGTCAGGGTCTGGAGCGACTGGAGATATTCGCCGCGGAGCCGTTCGATCTCACGGCCGGCGAGAAGCCGGGCTTCGCGGGCGGCGGCGAGGTCCGTCTCGGAGCCGGCGACACCGGCCCGGCTCGCCGTAAGCGATTCCTCGTGGCCGCCGAGCCGCTCCTTGAGCTCCTCGATCTCCTGCGTCAGGTAGAGGACGTCTTCGAGGAGCTCGTCGCGGTCCGTCTCGGCCCGCCTTTTCTTCTCTTCGAAGAACTCGATCCGCTTGGATTCACGATCGATATCGCTTTCGATCCGGGCGCCGCGGGACTTCAGCCCGTAGAGGTTCTCCTGGCCGTCCTTGAGGACCTTTTCGAGGTCCCAGAGGTCCTTGCGGCGGGCGGCGGCGTCCTTCTCCTCGTTCCGCAGCCGGGCCGTCGTGTCCGTCTCGCGGAAGAGGGCGGCCTCGTAGAGAGCCGACGCGTCCTGCTGGGCCTTTTCAAGAACGACGAGCTTTCTCTGGTAGTGGTGGGAGGTCAGCTCCCGGATCCTTTCGCGCAGGCGCCGGTAGCGGTTGGCGGCCTGGGCCTGGCGCTGGAGGGAGTTCTTGCTCTTTTCGACCTCGATGATGATGTCCTCGAGGCGGATGAGATTCTGTTCGGTGCTGTCGAGCTTCGACTGGGCCTGGCGCTTCTTGTCCTTGTAGTAGGCCGTGCCGGCGGCCTCCTCGATGAACAGCCGCTTCTCGTTCGGCTTCGAGGTGACGAAATTGCCGATCGAGCCCTGCTCGATGACGAAATATTCCTTCTCGCCGATGGCGTGTTTCCAGAGCTCGTCCTGGATGTCCTTGAGCCGGACGGTCTTGCCGTTCATCCGATATTCGTTCTCGCCCGAGCGGAAGGCCCGGTGGGAAACGACCATCTCTTCGTCGTCGCCGGCCAGGGTCAGGACGGCGTCGGCCATGCTCAGGGCGGGACGCTTGGCGTTTCCGGAAAAGATGACCTCGTCGGTCCTGTCGCCGCGGACGACCTTCTGGCGGTGCCCGCCGAGCGACCAGAGCATGGCGTCGACGAGGTTGCTCTTGCCCGTGCCGTTCGGGCCGATGATGGCCGTGATGCCGGGGTGGAAGACGATCTTGGTCCTTTCGGCGAAGGACTTGAATCCCTGCAATTCGAGCTTCTTGATGATCATGCTCATGGTCGAAAGGCGCTTTCGGTCGATTGAGTCCGGCCCCAAGGGGCGAGACAGAGCGCTATTGTAAGCGAATCGCCCTCTTTTTGAAAGGGGACATGGGGAATATCTCCGGGGGCCGATTGTATCCCGTATGGAGGCGAAAGCTCCCAGGAATCTTCGGCAAGGAGGCGACGATGTTCCAAGACGCGTTGTTTCTGCCGGAAAGGAATTGGCGGGTGAGAGCGGCGGCGCTGCCGATCGCGGCGCTCGTCCATGCGATCGCCCTGACGCTCCTCGTGGCCGTGCCCCTGATAAGGGTGCGGGACCTGCCCCGGGTCGACGTTTCCGACATCCTAATCGTGCCGGCGATCCCCACGACGCCGCTGCCGCCGCCGAAAGCCAGGGCCGGGAATCCGGGCGCGCGCATCACGACCCGGAGGCCGGCTGTGGCCCCAGGCGAGGCGTGGCGTTTCCCCCCGGTCGTCATTCCCGAGGGCATCGTCGAAGAAGGCTTCGGCGCGGGCGGCGCGGACTTCGGCATCCCGGGAGGCGTCGACTATGGCACAGGCGAAGGGATCGTGGCCAATCTGCTCGGCGCGGACCTTTATGGGCTTGTCGGGAAGCCGGCCGAACCAGCGCTTCTGGCGGTCGGCGAGGTCAAGCCGCCGCGGCTTGTCCGCCGGATCGAGCCCGCCTACCCCGAGCTGGCCCGACAGGCGCGTGCCGAGGGCGTCGTCATCCTTGAAGCGACGACGGACATCTATGGGCGGGTCGCCGCCGTGCGCGTCCTCCGCTCCCTCCCGCTCCTCGACGGCGCGGCCGTCGACGCGGTCCGCCAGTGGGTTTATGAGCCGCTCCTGGTCAACGGCCGCCCCCGGCCGGTGACGTTCACCGTGACCGTCCGCTTCGTTCTCAAAAAGTAGGGACTGTCCCCGCAGGGGACTGTCCCTCTTGAAAGAGGGGACAGGTGCCTTTGGCACGTGTCCCCTCTGATTTGACAGAAACGGGCGATTCGTTTAATTTAATCGAGCCTCTGTCAGCCAGCGTAGCTCAGTCGGTAGAGCAGCTGATTCGTAATCAGCAGGTCGGAGGTTCGATCCCTCTCGCTGGCTCCACC
>JBAVUQ010000350.1:0-6984 GCA_049696855.1 Candidatus Aminicenantales bacterium | reverse complement strand
ACATCAACGCGTACAGGGGCCAGAGATCCGGGGACGCGCCCGCCGGTCCGGTTGCGGCCACACCTTTGAAGGGCACGCCTGAATTATGTCGGTATTGACCATCATCGTCAATACTCGCACTTGCTCCGGATGCATCTTGACGGCGCGATTTCGGATCGTCACCGGCCTTTCTCTCATCGCCGGCGGCACCTCCATAGACACTGCGGCCGGCAGAGGGTATATTGG
Organism: Candidatus Aminicenantales bacterium; assembly: GCA_049696855.1. Taxonomy (GTDB): domain Bacteria; phylum Acidobacteriota; class Aminicenantia; order Aminicenantales; family Saccharicenantaceae; genus RBG-16-66-30. Next base: position 6,759 of record JBAVUQ010000350.1, on the reverse strand, counting down.
TTATAGTCAGGTCAAACAGGAGGGCGATATGAAGATGATTATGCAGGTGAAGATTCCGCATGAGGTCTTCAACGCGGCCATCAGAGACGGCAGCGCAGAACAGAAGATGGCTCGAATTCTCGAGGAGACGAAGCCCGAGGCGGTATATTTTACCGAGTATCACGGACATCGGGGGGGAATAATGATCGTCGACATATCGGACCCCTCGAAGGTGCCCTTTTATTCAGAGCCGTGGTTCCTGATGTTCAACGCGGATGTCGAATTCCACATCGCCATGACGCCGGATGACCTCGTCAAGTCCGGACTCGGAACGCTCGGCAAGAAGTGGAAGTAGAGCCGGCCTTTTAGGCAAAGGGGAGAGGGAGGGATGATGACGAGGTTCGCTTCGCCTTCGACGGCCAGAAGGGGTTCAGAATGTGGGCCAGGACGACGAGAGACACGGCACCGATAACGTTGAACCAGAGAAAAGGGATTTCGGTGAAAAAGAAGCAGGCCAGGACGCCCGCCTCGGCGATAAGGGCGGCGAGGAACGTGGCGTTGCCGCCGATCCTCTTGAAATAGAAGGCGATGAGAAAGATCCCGAGGATCGTCCCGTAAAACAAGGATCCCAAAATATTGACGGCTTCGATCAGGGAGCCGAGATGATTGGCGAACTGGGCGAAGCCGATGGCGTAGAAACCCCAAAAGACCGTGGCCGTTTTCGAAACACGGAGATAGTGCCGCTCCGAAGCGTTCTTCCGGAAGATCCGCTTGTAGATATCGACGACCGTGACCGAGGCCAGGGCGTTGAGCTCCGCGGACGATGCCGACATCGAGGCCGAGAGGATGGCCGCCAGGATGAGCCCCACCAGCCCCGCCGGCAAATACTTGGTCACGAAGCTCAGAAAGATGTAATTGGTGTCGTTCGTCTCAGCCAGGGGATTTCTTTTCTTGATGAGTCGGAGGGCCTCATTCCGGAGGCTGAGCTCCGATTCCCTCGTCCGGCGGAGCCCTTGGAGCGAGCTCTCCACGTCCGGGTCTTTTTTAGCCTCGATCGCGGCGAGCATCCTCCGAAGCTGGGCCTGCTTCTCCCCGTTGAGCCGAGCGTAGTCGGCTTCGAGGGCCGTATAGGCGCCCCCGTAGGCGCTGCTCTTCACGGCCACGGTCTCGACCGGATTGAAGAACAAGGGCGGCGTCACGAACTGGTAAAACACGAAGATCATGGCCCCGATGAAGAGGATGACGAACTGCATCGGAACCTTGAGGACGCCGTTGGCCAGAAGCCCCTTGCGGCTTTCGGCGATCGACCGCCCCGTCAGATAGCGCTGGACCTGCGTCTGATCCGTCCCGAAATAGGCCAGGGCGACAAAGCCCCCCCCGATGAGGCCCGACCAGAAATTGTACCGGTCCTTCCAGTCGAACGCGAAATTGACGATGTTCAGCTTCCCGAGCTTTCCGGCCACGTGGACGGCGCTCGAAAAAGAGATGTCGGCCGGGAGGCGCTGGAAGATCATATAAAACGCCGCGCCCATCCCCGCCGTGATGATCATCATCTGCAGAAGATGCGTCTTGCTGACCGCCTCCGTGCCCCCAGAGGCCGTATAAAGGATGACCAGGCCGCCGGTCATGAAGATCGTCAGCCGGAAATCCCAGCCCAGAATGACGGAGATGATAAGGGCCGGGGCAAGGATCGTGAAGCCCGCCGCGAGCCCGCGCTGGATGAGGAAGAGGATGCTCCCCAAGATCCGGTTTTTCAGGTCGAAACGCTGTTCCAGATATTCGTAGGCGGTGTAGACCTTGAGCCGATGGTAGATGGGCACGGCCGTGATCGACAGGATGACCATGGCGATGGGCAGGCCGAAATAGAACTGGACAAAACGCATTCCGTCCACGTAGGCCTGCCCCGGGGTCGACAGAAAAGTGATCGCGCTGGCCTGGGTGGCCATGATCGAAATCGTCACGGCGTACCAGGGCATAGATTTGTTCGCCAGAAAGAACCCCTGCATGTCCTTTTTGCCCCGGGTCTTCCAATAGCCGTAGGCGGCCACGAACGAGAGAAACAAGCTCAGGACGATCCAGTCGATAGGTCGCATGGGCTACGTCTTCAGGAGCTCCTCGTAGAAGGCCTCGTATTGGGGGATGATCCGGACGGCGTCGAAATGCTCGACGGCGCGCCGCCGGGCCTGCGTTCGGAAGAGGGCATGCCGGGCCGGATCGCTCAGAAGCTCGACGGCTTTCCCGGCCATGCCCTCGATATCGCCGACCGGCAGGAGATACCCCGTCTCGCCATGGACGATGACCTCGGGCAATCCGCCGACATCGGAAGCGATGACGGGGACGCCGCAATTCATCGCCTCGAGGGCCGTCAAGCCGAAGCTCTCCTGCTCGCTGGGCAAAAGAAACAGGTCCGTGCAGAAAAAGAGGGGCTCCAGCTGGTCCTGTTCCCCAAGGAAATGGACGTCGGAGGCGAGGCCCATCTCCTTCACGAACTGCTGGACATGGGGCCTCTCGGGGCCGTCGCCGATCAGGAGGAGCTTGGCCGGGATCCGTTCCCGGACCCGGGCATAGATGCGGACGACGTCATCGACCCTCTTGACAGGCCGGAAGTTGGAGGCGTGCATGAGGATCTTCTCCCCCTCCGGCGCGAAGGCGGGCCTCGAACAGGCGTCGCGGTTGCGGTCGGGCCGGTCGAGATCGACGAAGTTAGGGATGACCCGGATGTCGCGCTTGATGTCGAATTCCTCGATCGTCCGCTTTCGGAGATAATGCGAAACCGCCGTCACCCCGTCGGATTGCTCGATCGCGAACTTGACGATCCGGCGGAAGGACGGCTCGGCCCCGACCAGGGTGATGTCCGTGCCGTGGAGGGTCGTGACCGTCTTGAGCCGCCGGGAGTTGAAAACCTGCTTGGCCAGATAGGCGCTGGCCGCGTGGGGGACGGCGTAGTGGGCGTGGATGATGTCGAGATCGCGCCTTTCGGCCAGCTCCACCAGTGCCGTGGCCAGCCCCAGCTCGTAGGGAGGGTACTTGAACAGCGGATACAAGGCCACGTCCACTTCATGAAGGAAGATGTTCTGATGGAAGGTCCGCAGGCGGAACGGCGGGGCATAGCTGACGATGTGGAGCTCATGGCCTTTTTGGGCCAGGCCAATCGCCAATTCCGAAGCCACGACCCCGCTCCCGCCGTGTGTCGGATAGCAGACGATGGCGATCTTCATGGCCGCCTCAGGGGATCGTCCAAAGATATTCCGGACCGAAGAACGCGACCGGGTCGTCCACTCGCAGGGCTTCCCGGACGAGAAACGCCTCACCGTATTGGACCCCGATCTGGGCGCCGTATCTCCGGTCCCGGGCCTCGATGAGCTCCAGAAACTCAGGCCGGCCGATGAGTGTTTCCCCTGACTCGGGCGCGGATCCGGTTTGACCCGGACGATGGAATTGAGAAGCATAAGACCGGATGGCGTCGATCTTCTTGGCCTGGGCGTCGGTGATATCGACGATGAACGACGGGGCGAACTCGAAGCGGCTCTGGCAGAAAAGGAGTCTGACCGGCCGGAAGGCGTCCTCGGCCGTTTCAATTTTTCTCAGCCCGGCGAGATAGGTCGCGGCGCGCACGAGCTGGGACGTGTTTTCGTGATCCGGGTGGCGATCGGTCCCATGGGGAGCGAAGATGATCCGGGGCTTATGGGCGCGGATCTCGGAGATGATCTTGAGCTTATTCTCCCAAGTGGCTTCGACCCGGCCGTCGGGAATGTCGAGCATCTTGTGGACCGCCAGGCCCATCACTTCGGCCGCTTGCGCGAACTCGCGGGCCCGGATCTCGGCGCTGCCCCGGGTGCCCGTCTCGCCGCGGGTCAGGGCGATGATGCCGGTTTTGTACCCCATCCCGGCCAGCTTGATCAGCGTCCCGCCGCACGACAATTCCGCGTCGTCGGCATGCGCTCCGAAAGCCAACGCGTCCAGGATCATGGCGGCCTCCTCGGAGAAAAGGATCCTCTCATAGGGTCAGAATCTGATGATCATAAACGTCGAGGTCGATCGTCTCGTCCAGCTTGTCCACGAAGGCCGGGCCGTATTTCAGAAGAAAAGGCACGATGTTGAGGACCCGCTCCTGGAGATGCCCGTGAGGGTAGAGATGGTCGCCGGCTTTGCGGATCTGTCCGACCGCGATGTCGTTTTGTTTCTTCGCCGCCTGAACGATCTTCTTTTCCAGGAACCGCAACTGCTGAACCATCTTGCCCCGGGATAGCTCGGCGGACGCCTTCAGGGTCGGCTCGAAAGCGCCGGCGTCCCGGATGATCGGTTCAAAGTCCTGCTCCACATGAGAGGCGGCCAGGCCCACGGCCCGGGACAAGGGTTGGGGAACCCCGCCTTCGCCGAGGCTTCGGATGATCCCGTCCGCGCCGCCCCAGAGATCGGGGATGTCCAGATGGTACTTCGCCAGCACACGGCCGATCTTCCGTTCGACGACGGTCAGGCTCTTTCGCGGATAGATCACCGGCATCGGCAGGCCGAATCGTTCATAAACGCCCTTCAGCTGGGCAAAATAGGCGATCTCCCCCGGCCCGCCGACATAGGCAACGGTCGGGAGCAAAGAATCCTGATAGACGGACCGGAGAAGGACATTGGGGCTGAAGAGAAAAGGCTTTTCTTTGGCCAAGGCGAGGAGGGCGTCTTTCGAAAACGTCTCCCGCGGCTCTGTGATCTCGAAGGCCTGGCCGTCCCACCGGATGGAGCGTCTCTCCCGCTCGGCGTAGAAAATATTCAGGATCCCCTCATGCAGATGAACTTGGCTTTCGTACCCGGCGTCGCGCAGTCTGCGCGAAGCGGCCAGAGCCGGCGGAGTCGACGCGGACCCTTCGGCGATCTCGCGGCTGAAAACCTCTTCACCCAGCGCTTTCAAGCGGGGCTCCGAGGCGTCGATGAAGATCAGGCCGCGCGATCGAAACAGCCGGGTCATCCATCGAGCGAACGCCTCGACCCAGCCGCGGCCGGGCCGATAGGCGTCGCCTAGCGCGGCGATGATGTCCGCCTTGAATTCGGAACCTGGGGTGAGATCCTCAAGTCGACGGAGGCAACCCGAGATCTCCGGGGGCACGATAAGGGCGGACGCGGGGATCTTGGGCTCGCCGGGCGGCATCCCGCAGCGGACCTCTTCGAGCCGATTGTCTTTGTCCAAAAGGACGATGTGATCGATCTCCGCCAGGTCGTGATCGTCCGAAGCCAGCCAAAAGACCGGAACGGTCTTTCCAGGCCCGTTCCGGCTCAGGCGCTCGGCGAGCTTGATCGCGGTCAAGGCTTTATAGATCGTATAGAGCGGCCCGGAGAAAAGCCCGACTTGCTGTCCGGTGACGACGGCACAGGCCTCGTCCCGGCCGATGGCCTCGATGGACCCGAGGGTCGGCGGGCCGCAGCCGTAGCGTTGGTTTTGCTCCGATAAGATCGCCGCCAGCTCCTCACGGGGAACGCGGCGCGCCCTCGTCCTTTCGATTTGGCGCTCGAAGGCCCCGGCGTCCCGAAAATCGCCGTCGAAGAACTCCCGCACCTTGCCGTAGTCGTGATAATAATCGTCCACCAGGCGCGGAAGATGCGGCAGCCGTTTCGTCGGGATCAACACGCCTCAGCGCTTCCCCGCCGAAATGAGATTGGCGAAGATCCTGAACGCCCCGGGCACGCCCGCCGGCAGCTGCCGAAACCAGGCGTAGGCCGTATAGATGAAAACGCCCTTCCCGTATCGCGCGTAGAGGAGGCCGCCTTTGAGATCCGGCTCGCCGGGATCATGCGAGGAGAGGATCGCTTCATATTTTCCGTCCCAGGACGAAGCGAAATACAGGCCTCTCTCCTGGACCCACCCCTCGAAGTCCCTGGACGAGATCTTGTTGGGGAAGTTCAAAAGCGGATGGCCGGGGACCGGGAAGGTCACGGGCGCGCTTTCCACCGTCACCCGGTCGCGGCCGATCGTCAGAGGATACGGTCCGATCCGGCCGGCGAGAGAACCGGAGGCGACGTTGTATTGGACGACCAAGTCGCCGCCGCGTTCGACGTAGTCGAGGAGCCGTCGGTTCGCGGTCTTCAGGCGATCGCGCGTATTGTAGGCCCGGACGCCCACGACGATGGCATCGAAGGAGGACAGGTCGGATGTTTCGAGCATTTCGTCGGTCAGCATCGTCACGTCGACCCCAAGGTGGCGAAGAGCGTCGGCGACTTCGTCCCCGGCGCCCATGATATAGCCGATCTTCTTGGCTTTGGTTTGGACGTCGAGTTTGACGACCTCGATCCGGCTCTCCGGGAAATAAACCTGGCGGTGAATGTGGGGATAGGAGATCTCCACCATCGTCCGTCCCATGACCTCTCCGCCGAGGTCCGCTTCGGCTGTGAGGACGGATTCCAGGGAATTTTTCGGCGGGAAGATCTCGAACGAGACCTCTTCCTCTTCGTACTTGTCGGCGAGTGAAAACGGGAGGCTCGCCGGCGTGACCCGCCACCCGTCCGTCCCTTTCAGGCGGATGGTCCCGGCGACGTTCTTTGAATGGCACTTCAACCTGATCTTCACCGTCTGGGGGCCCTGGCCGGGGAATATCTTGACGCCGTCTTCGATCTGGATCGTCACTCGCGGCCGGACCTCGAAAGGCCGATAAAGCTCGCCCTGGACCTGATCCGTCCAGCGAAATAGAACGGGGACGGAATATTCAAGAAGCCGTCCTTCGATACTCAGGACAAGGGCCACGCTCAGAGAAGGCGGATTTTCGGCCAAGCCCATGAGATTGCGATCGCCCGCCG
>JBAVUQ010000349.1:0-19591 GCA_049696855.1 Candidatus Aminicenantales bacterium | reverse complement strand
CTGCTGCGCCGCCACGCCATCCAGTCGGGCCGGCTGAACTTCCGGCAGGTCGACGCCTGCCCGGAAGACACGCTCAACCGCATCATCTGGCACGCCGTGAAAGGCAGCGCCGCCCCCTACCCGTCCTGGGCGGTCACCCTCGTCGTCGATAAGGACTGAGAGAACTCATCCGGCTGACATTTTCTTGATGAACCCATCGCGAGGCGGCGAGGGGTATCTGATCTTACCCCAGTTTTGTGGACACCCAGTTAAGAGTGGTCCTCACTAGCATACTCCACCGGTGTTTGATAGTTCAGGGCTGTGTGGCGTCTTTGGCGGTTGTAATAAACCTCGATGTAATCATAGATCAGCCGCCGCGCTTCCAGTTCCGTTTCGAGCTCCACCCGATTCACCAGCTCGCTCTTCAGGGTGCTGAAGAACGATTCCATGGCTGCGTTGTCATAGCAGTCGCCCCGGCGACCGAGACTCAAGCGGATGCCATGGCGTAACAGCAGGAGCTCCATCTGATGCCCCCGGTACTGGCCGCCCCGGTCCGTGTGGAACACCAGGCCCTTCTCCACCGGATGCCTGAAGAGAGCCTGGTTCAGAGCCGTCGAGACCAAGTCGTCGCCCAAGCGTGGCCCTAGCGACCAGCCTACGACAGCCCGGTTGTAGAGATCCAGAACGGCGGCCAGATAGAGCCATCCCTCCCTGGTTCTGATGTAGGTGATATCGGAGACCCAGATCTGACCCGGACGGTAGGCCTGGAAGCGCCGCTGAACCAGATCTTCCGCCTCCATCAGCCCCCCGGACTTCGTGGTCACTCGGAACGCTTTCTTCGTCTGAGACCGGATCCCCGCCTGCCGCATCAGGCGGGCTACCCGGTTCTTCCCACACGGCAGCCCCTGAGAGCGTAGCTCGGCCGTAATCCGCGGGGCCCCGTACAGCTTCCGGCTCTGCCCCCAGGCTAGACGGATCATCGTCACAAGCTTCTCGTCCTCCAACGCCCGGGCGCTTTGCGGCCTTCCCAGGTGAGCGTAATACCCGCTCCGGCTTACCCCCAGCACCTCGGCCATCTTCGTCACCTCAAAACCGGAGCTGTTTCGGTCCATGAAGCCATACTTCATTTGGGGTGTTTGGAGAAGATGACCAACGCTTTTTTTAGGATGTCCCGCTCCTGTTCCAGGTCCGAGACCCGCCTCTTGAGCCGGCGGATCTCCTCCTCATCCGGTTTCAGCCGCCCTTTGCCCGGGAAGGCTTGCCCCTGATCCGCCAGATACTCCTTCCTCCAGCGGGTGAGCATGGTCTCGGTGATCCCTAGGTCGCGGGCCGTACCGGCTAGGGTCTGTCCCTCCTCGACCACCAGGCGTACCGCGCCTTCTTTAAAGGCCCGATCATAACGACGTCGTACCTTCTCCTCGCTCATCTTGTCCCTCCTCGTTGGAATGTATTCCATTCTTTTCGAGGTGTCTACATTATCGGGGCAAGATCAATCGTCCTAAGGCCCCCGTGAGGGAAGGGGGACCGGCGGGAAGCGGACTCTGGGGAGCGATCCGGCAGAAGTGCGGCGGAGCGACTCGGAGCCGGACTTCTGCGAAGTATCTGAGCAGAGACATTTTTCAAGATAATTTATCAGAATCGTGGCCTCGAGCGCTCGGCCCCGATTCTTCAGGTCGCTCCGAAGACTTCGCTACCCGCCGATCCCGAGCGCAGCCGAGAAGATAGAGTCCTCGACGATCGACCGTCGTTTCCAAAAAAAGGACTTTATAGCGGCGAGTGAGCTGATGTAAAATCGGGCCCGACCGCGCAACCTGCGACCAAGGAGCGGACATGAGCGTGCTCAAACCCCTCGACTGGATCATCATCCTCGTCTACTTCGCCATCATCCTCGGCCTGGCCTGGAAGGTCATGCTGCAGAAGCAGCGAACCTCGACCGACTACTTCCTGGCCGGACGGAACCTGGGCTGGCTCATCATCGGGGCGTCCATCTTCGCCTCGAATATCGGCGCGGAGCACCTCGTCGGCCTGGCCGGTTCAGGCGCGACGGACGGCGTCGCCATGGCCCATTACGAGCTTCACGCCTGGTGCCTGCTCGTCCTCGGCTGGGTCATGGTTCCGTTCTACATGCGCTCCAAGGTCTTCACCATGCCGGAATTCCTGGAGCGGCGATTCTCGCCGGCCGCCCGGACGGTTCTGGCGCTCATCTCCCTCGTCGCCTACGTCCTGACCAAGATGGCCGTCGGCATCTTCGCCGGCGGCATCGTCTTCAGCGTCCTGCTGCCGGAGATGAGCCTCTTCGGCCTGGACAGCTTCTGGATCGGCTCCATCCTGGTCATCCTCATCACCGGGCTCTACACGGTCCTCGGCGGCCTCAAGGCCGTCGCCTACACCGAGGCCATCCAGACGGTCATCTTCATCATCGGCTCGGCCCTGGTGACCTACTTCGGGCTGAAGGCCCTCGGCGGCTGGGGCGAGCTGCGGCGGATCGCCGGCTCGGAGATGTTCAACCTGTGGAAGCCCCTCGTGCCTCACGGGATCCAGGGCACCTGGGCGCCGGTCAAGGAGGCCGGCCGGATGGCCTGGTACTTCAACGACAATTACCCCTGGATCGGCATGCTCTTCTGCGCGCCGATCATCGGACTGTGGTACTGGTGCACCGACCAGTACATCGTCCAGAGGGTCCTCGGCGCGCCCAACGAGCGCCAGGCCCGGCGGGGCTCGATCGCCGCGGGCTTCCTCAAGCTCCTGCCCGTCTTCCTGTTCATCATCCCGGGCATCATCGCCTTCGCCCTGGCCAAGAGCGGGATCAGCCAGCCCCTCCGGCAGCAGCTTTTCGGCACGGGCACGGAGCTCATCCGGGCCGACGCCCAGAAGGCCTTCCCCATGCTCGTGGCCACGGTCCTGCCGGTCGGCGTCCGGGGCATCGTCGTGGCCGGGCTGCTGGCGGCCCTCATGAGCTCGCTCGCCGGCGCCTTCAACGCCGCCTCTACGCTCTTCACCATGGATTTCTACCGCCGCCTGAAGCCCAAGGTGACCCAGGAGAAGCTCGTCTGGGTCGGCCGCGTGGCCACCGGGATCATGGTCCTCATCGGGCTCCTCTGGATCCCCGTCATCCGCGGCGGCCGCGGACTCTACGACTACCTCCAGGGCGTCCAGTCCTACCTGGCCCCGCCCATCTTCGTCGTCTTCTTCTTCGGCGTCTTCATGAAGCGGCTGAACGCCAAGGGCTGCCTGGCCGCGCTCGGCACGGGCTTCGCCCTCGGCATCTTCCGCCTGGCCGTCGACACGCCGGTCAAGATGATCTCGGGATTTTCCTACGCCGAGGGGTCGTTCCTCTGGATCGTCAACCACATCTTCTTCCAGTACTACAGCCTGATCATCTTTCTCGTCAGCGTTCTGGTCATGATCGTCGTCAGCTACCTGACCGAAGCGCCCTCCTATGAGAAGATCAGCGGACTGACGTACGGCACGATCACGGCCGAGCAAAAAAGGGAAACGAGGGCGAGCTGGCAGACCGGAGACGTCATCGGCTCGGCCATCGTCCTGGCCCTCATTCTGGCCGCCTATCTCTACTTCACGGGGTAAGGTGAGCCGGACGCGCGCGCCGATCCGTATCACGCCGGGGACCCCGTCCGCGGCCCGGTGGCGCCGCCTTCGAGGCCACGGCTTACTCAGTCCATTCCTTCTGGCCGCGCTCATCTCGCTTTATCCGGGCCTCACAACCCCGGCGCACCCCCAGGTTGCCGCGAAGGCGGCGCCGGAGGTCCGCCGCACGGAAACGGTCGCCCCGGGTGTCGAGCGCATCGAGATCCGCCGCGGTGATTTCACGGTAGGTCTCGGCCCGGACCGCTGGGTCATCAATGTCCTTGTCCTCGACCCGTCGAGAACGGGCCTCGCCCTCGGCCGGGCCCTCGACAAGATCGTCGGCACCGAACGGACGAGCTCGATCGCCCGAAGGCACGGCGCCCTGGCGGCGACCAACGGCGGCTACTTCCGGACCGATGGGCCTTACCGCGGCGAGCCGGCCGGGATCGTCGTCAGGGCCGGAAAGATCCTCAGCGAACCATATCGCCAGCGGCCCGGGCTGGCCGTTTCCAACGGGGGGAAACGGACGCGGCTGGCCGCGGTCGACGCGGTCGTCCGGATAGAGGCCGTCGCGTCGAAGACAGCCCGCCGCCGGCTCGACGGTGTTAACAGGCCCCGGCTTCCCGACGAGCTCATTCTCTTCACGCCGGAGCTCGATCTGACAACGATGACCGGGCCCGAGGGAACGGAGGTTATCATCGACAGGGGACGCGTCGCCGCCGTCAGGGACGGAAAGGGCGCCGCGTCGATCCCCCGCTCCGGATGGGTCCTTTCGGGGAGCGGCGCGGCGGCCGCCTGGCTCAGGGCCGAGCTCCGGCCCGGGGCCCGGTGCGAGCTGCGAAGCGACATCCGCCTCTCCCCCCGCCCGCCCTTCAACGCCGATTTCGTCGTCGGCGGCGGCCCCCGCCTGGTCCGCGACGGCCGTCCGGCGGCGGGCGATCCGGGCATTTATGGCCCCGGTTTCGCCGACGCTCGCCATCCCAGGACCGCGGTGGGCATCCGGACCGACGGCCACATCCTGCTCGTCACGGTCGACGGCCGCCAGCCGGAAAGGAGCGTCGGCATGACCATCGCCGAGCTCGCCGCCCTCCTCATCGAGCTCCGGGCCGTCGAGGCGATCAACATGGACGGCGGCGGCTCGACGACGATGGTCGTGGGAGGCCGGGTCGTCAACGGTCCTTCCGATCTTTCCGGCGAACGTCCGGTCGGCGACGCCATCCTCGTTTTGCGCCGCTGACGGCGATTGACGTCCCCGGAGGCGGCTGGTATAGTCACGTCTCATGCTCCGATCACTCCACCTGTCCCCGGGAGGCCCCATGAAAAAAACCGCCGGACTCTCACGCTGCCGGATCCTGGTTCTCGCCGCCCTGGTCCTGCCGCTTGCCTTCGCGACCGGGGGCGCTGTCGCAGCGGCCAAGAAGCCGATCAGCTACGACGCTTATAACGGCTGGCGCTCGATCCAGGGGACCGAGCTCTCGCGCGACGGCCACTGGCTCGTCTACGCCCTTGTCCCCCAGGACGGGGACGGCGAGCTGGTCGCTCTGAACCTGCAAACAAACAAGGAGTTCCGGGCGGCACGGGGCCGGCAGCCGGTCATCACGGTCGACGGAAGGTTCGTCGTCTTCACGATCGCCCCGGTCAAGGCCGACGTCGACAAGGCCAAGAAGGACAAGAAGAAGCCGGAGGAGCAGCCCAAGAGCGGCCTGGGCATCATGGACCTGGCGACGGGGCAGGTGACGACGGTCGAGCGCGTCAAGAGCTTCAAGGCGCCCGAGGAATCGGGCGCTTTTATCGCCTACCTCCTCGAGCCGCCGCTGAAGAAGCCGGACGAAAAGAAGGACGAGGCCAAGAAGGAGCCCGAGGCCAGGGCCGCAGCGAAGCCCGAGGTGAAACCGGAGGCCAAGAAGGAAGAGCCGAAGGCGGGAGAGGCCAAGAAGGAGGAAAAGAAGAAGGAGCCGGGCACCGATTTCGTCCTCCGCGACCTCGCGGCCGGCAAGGAGACGAAGATCGCCGAGGTCGTCGAATACGCCTGGAACAAGCCCGGCACGTGGCTCGCATACAGCGTGTCGTCCAAGACCCCGGAGAACGACGGCGCCTTCGCCCTCGAAGCGGCCACCGGCAAGACGGTCCCTCTTCTCAAAGGGCTCGGCAACTACAAGAACCTGACCTTCGACGAAAAGGGCTCACAGCTCGCCTTCACCAGCGACCGCGACGATTATAAATCCGAAAAGTCGGCCTCCAAGCTTTATTATTGGCCCCCGGTGGCTAAGCCAACCCCTCCCGCCGCCGGGGCTACAAAGCCTGCCCCGGAGGCCGGGACTGCAAAGCCTGCCCCGGAGGCCGGGACCGCAAAGCCGGCGGCCACGACGGATGCGGCGATCGAGCTTGCCCCCGCCGGGGCCAAGGGCTTTCCTCAAGGCATGGCGGTCAGCGAAAACGGCCGGCTCCAGTTTTCCAAGGACGGCGGACGGCTCTTTTTCGGCATCGCGGCGGCGCCCAAGCCCGAGCCCAAGGACGCGCCCGAGCCGGTCAAGGTCGACATCTGGAGCTGGAAAGACCCCTACCTGCAGCCGATGCAAAAGTCCCAGGCTGATGACGACAAGAAGCGGACGTTGATGTGCGTCATGCATTTCGGGCCGAAAGAAAAGAAATTCGTCCAGCTGGCCACGGACGACATCCCCGAGATCACGCTGACCGAAGACGCCAAGCTGGCCCTCGGCTGGTCCGACCTGCCCTACCGTCAGCTCGTATCGTGGGACCGCGGCTACGAGGACAATTACCTCATCAACCTCGCCGACGGTTCGCGGACGAAGGTTCTCGAGAAGAGCCCCCGCGGCGCCCGGTTCTCCCCGGGCGGCAAGTACCTGATCTATTTCAAGGACGACGACCGCAACTACTACGCCTACCGCGTCCTCGACGGCAAGACGTTCAACCTGACGGCCAAGCTCGGAGTCAGTCTCGTCGACGAGACATGGGACACGCCGAACGAGCCCGGCCCCTACGGGACCGGCGGCTGGACGGACGGCGACGCCTCGGTCCTCATCTATGACCGCTTCGACATCTGGGACATCGCTCCCGACGGATCGAAGGCCCGGATGGTCACGAACGGAAATGGCCGTCGCGACCGGATCGTCTTCCGGTACGTCAACCTCGACCCCGACCGGAAGACGGTCCCGGCCAAGGAGCCCCTCATCCTGACCGCGACGAACGACGCCTCTAAGGCCACCGGATTCTACCGGGTCAACTTGGCGGCCCCGGGCGACCCGGCCAAAGTCGTCATGCTGGACAAACAGCTCGGCGGCCTGCGCAAGGCCAAGAACGCGGATGTCTTCGTCCACACCGAGATGCGCTTCGACGAGTTCCCCAACCTCTGGGTGAGCGGACCCGATTTCGCCGGCGCGCGCAAGGTCAGCGACGCCAACCCTCAGCAGGCCGATTACCTCTGGGGCAAGGCCGAGCTCATCAATTACACCAACGGCGACGGCAAGATCCTGCCGGCCGTCCTGATCAAACCCGAGGACTTCGATCCCTCAAAGAAATATCCGCTCATGGTCTACATCTATGAAACCGAGGCCGTGGGCCTGAACCGCTTTTACGCCCCCTCTCCGGGGACGAACATCAACTTCACCCGCTATGTCAGCAACGGCTACGTCCTCCTGAGCCCGGACATCGTTTACGAAGTGGGCTACCCGGGACCGAGCTCCCTCAAGTGCGTCCTTCCGGCCGTCGAGAAGGTCCTCGAAATGGGCTTCATCGACCCGAAGCGCATCGGCATCCAGGGCCACAGCTGGGGGGGCTACGAGATCAGCTACATGATCACCCAGACCAGCATTTTCGCCGCGGTCGAGGCGGGCGCGTCGGTCGTCAACATGACCAGCGCCTACGGCGGCATCCGCTGGGGCACGGGCATGTCGCGGGCCTTCCAATACGAGAAGACGCAGAGCCGCATCGGCGCCCCGCTCTGGGGCCGGGCCCTCCAGTTCATCGAGAACTCGCCCCTCTTCTGGGTCGAGCGGGTCCAGACGCCCTACCTGACGATCCACAATGACGAGGATGACGCCGTGCCCTGGTACCAGGGGATCGAGTTCTTCTCCGCCCTCCGCCGCCTCGGGAAAGAGGCCTACATGTTCAACTTCAACGGCGAGAAGCACGGCCTCAGGGAGCGGGACAACCAGAAATATTGGACCGTCCACCTGGACGAGTTCTTCGACCACTTCCTCCTCGGCAAGCCCGCGCCGGAGTGGATGTCCAAGGGCGTGCCTTATCTCGAGCGCGGGGAGCGCGACATCGACGCGCTCTTCAAGCCCGCGGAGAAGAAGGAAAAATAGGTCTTGCTCTCTTAAGGTATTTCTTTAGCGGACGTCGAGGGCGATGATGGATGCCGCCGGAACCGTGACCGTCGCCCGCAGCGAATTGATCGAGATCGTCACCGGGGCGGGCCCTGATGCCGCGCCGTATTCCGCCTCCCCGATGCGCCGGCCGGTGACGCTTCGCGGGATCGCCGGGAGATCGACCGCGACCTCGAAGGACAGGTCGGATTTGTTGACGAGCAGGATGCCGAGCGTCGACCCGGGCTTTCTCACGGCGTAGCCGGTCAGGACCGACGGGGCGACATCGATCTCGACCGTCAGGACCTCGACCGGAGCGGCCGGGTCGGCGCCCGAAAGAGTCTCCGCCGCGAGCGCCACGGGCCCATAATTCCTGGTCGGCTGCGGCGGCGTCGACTCGCTGTCGATCAGGGCGTGCGGGTCGGTCCCCGGGTGGAGATGGATCCAGACGTTGGCGGCGTCGGCCCCGAGGAGGGAGACGCCGAGGGCGTCGGCCAGCCATAGCCCCTGCTTGATCGTGAACTGGTCCCGGGTGCAGCCGCTATCCCAGATGGCCGCGTTCATCTCGGTGACGGCGATCTTGACCCGGCCGAGGCCGCGCGAGGCGAGGGCGCGGCGGATCGTGTCCAGCTCGTCGGCCAGGTCCTGGGGATCGTTGAGGTCGACCCCGTTCTGGTTGCTGTTGGAGATCCAGCTGCCGTAATGGTGAAAGCTGACCCAGTCGAGAAGGCCGGTGGCGCCGAGCGCCGCCAGACGGTCGAGGAAGCCGTTGATCCAGGTCATGTCGTAGCTGGAGACGACGGGCCCCATGGCCTGGGCCGTCGGGTCCACAGCCTTGACCGCCCGGACGAGGAGGCCGAACCGGTCGGCGTAGTCGTTGATGCTGAGCATGGGATTCCAGGAGCCGTCGTTCTCGTTGCCGACTTCGTAGAAAGCGCCGGAGAAGCCCTCGGCCACGAACAGCCGGGCCAGCGCCTCGGCCTCGGACGCCGCGGCATGAGGCTGGCCGTCGATCGTGTGGTCGAAGGGCATGAGCGAGAACATGGGCACGGCCGAAATGGCCTTCAGGAAAGCGATGTACTGGCCGACATCCGTCCCCCAGCTCCAATCCTCCCAGACGAGATGATCATTGCCGCTGACTTTCTGAGTTTCCCAGCAGAAGTTGTTGGAGATGTTCCCGCCGGGGAAGCGGCCGACTGACGGCCGGAGGGCCTTGACCAGGTCCTGCGTCGACGTCCCGAGCCTGGCGTTGGAGACCCAGGCTCCGAAGTTGGCGCCGAAGACGAGTCCCGGAGCGATCTCGCGGAGGACCGGGCTGCCGCTGACTTTCACAACCGTGTCCACCCCGGGCTCGGGGCCTGTCTCCGTTTGGCAGGCCGCGAAGGCGGTCATGGCCGCCACGAGGAGGATCAAGCCGGTCCGTGATCTTTCCGTCATTTCATCCTCTCCATGATGACTCCTTGCGGCTATCATAGAGAGATGAGGAGGGGTTGGCAAATGTGATATCCTGAGGCCTCGAGAGAATCGAAGGAGGCGACCATGAGCATTCCCATCTACCAGGTCGACGCGTTCACCGAAGAGCCGTTCAAGGGCAATCCCGCGGGGGTCTGTCTCCTGCCCGGGCCGGCCAACCCGGTTGTCGCGGACGAGGCGTCCTGGATGCAGAGCGTCGCCGCCGAGATGAACCTGGCCGAAACGGCCTTCCCCGTTCGCGAGGGCGACGGGTTCGGCCTGCGCTGGTTCACGCCGAAGGTCGAGGTCAAGCTCTGCGGTCACGCGACCCTGGCCACGGCCCATATCCTCTGGGAGACGGGCCTCCTCCCGCCGGATCGGGAGGCGCGCTTCCGGACCCTGAGCGGGCTTCTGACGGCGCGCAAGGACGGCGGCCTCGTCGAGCTCGACTTTCCGTCCCGGCCGCCCCTGCCCAAGCCGCCGGACTGGGCCGACGCCGTCGTCGGGGCCCTGGGGATCAAGCCCGTCTATATCGGCATGAGCGCGGAGGACATTCTCTTCGAGGCGGCCGACGAGGGGGCGGTGCGAGGCGTCCAGCCGGATTTCGCGGCCCTGCGGTCGCTTCCGGCGCGCGGCGTCATCGTCACCAGCCGCTCGGCCGACAGCCGCTTCGATTTCGTCTCGCGCTTTTTCGCGCCGGCGGTCGGGGTCGACGAGGACCCGGTGACAGGGTCGTCCCACACTGTGCTGGTACCCTATTGGGCGGAACGCCTGGGAAAGACGACGTTTATGGCCTACCAGGCTTCGGCCCGCGGCGGCACCCTGCGCCTCCGCCTCGAAGGCGACCGGGTTAAGATCGCAGGGAGAGCCGTGACGGTCATCAAGGGCGAGCTCGTCGTCTGATCCTTTAGGGGATGGACACCCGGACAGGGACGGGCTTGAGGACCCGGGCCAGGTCCTTCGGATCGAGGCCGACGAGGAAGCCGCGCTTCCCGCCGTTGATGTAGATCTTCGGAAGCTCCAGGATCGATCCCTCGATATATATGGGCATGGGCTTGCGCAGGCCGAAGGGCGACGTGCCGCCGACCAAGTAGCCCGAATGCCGCTCGGCCGTCTCCGGCGGGCACGGCCGGACCGACTTGACGCCCAAGGTCCTGGCCAGCTCCTTCGTCGAGACCTCGCGGTCGCCGTGCATGAGGACGACCAAGGGCGTCTTCGCCTCGTCTTCCATGACCAGCGTCTTGATCACGACGTGCTCTTCGACCCCGGACTCCTCGGCGAAGGTCGACGTGCCGCCGCGCTCGACGTAGGTGTAGGGATGTTCGGTGAAGGCGACCCCGGCCTGCCGGAGGACCCGCACGGCCGGCGTCATCGGCGTCTTGTCGTGTCCCATCAGACTCGGGATTCCGGCTCGGTATGGACGAGGACGTTCTCGATCTCCGGGATCTCCATCTTCAGGGCCTCCTCGATCCGCGATGAGAGCCTGTGGGCCTCGATCACCGGCAGGTTCGGGTCGAAGCCGCAGTGCAGGGAGACCGAAAGCCGGTCGCCTTGGCGCCGGATGAGGATGTTGTGGCTGCAGGGCCGTCCGACGATGCCGTCCGCGATGCGCTTGACCCGCTCCACGACACGACCTTCCTCGGCCGTGACGTCCCGGCCGCTGCCGATGCCCGTGCCCCGCGATTCGATGTGGGTGTTGATGCGGGCGATGGCCGGTATCTCGGCCCTGAGATCCTGCTCGACGTGGCTGGCCAGGTCGTGCGCCTGGTGGAGGAGAAGGTGGTCGTCGACCTCGAGGTGAAGATCGATATGGATCTCGCCCTGGTCCTCGTGGACGCTGATGTTGTGGACCGGGATCTGGTTCCGCTCGGCGATGGCCCGGATGCGCCGGGCCAGGTTCTCCCGCTCGGTTTCGCGCGGGTCCGTATGGATGACGACGTCGGCGCCGGGGACGAGGGCCTGGATCCTGGCTTCGACGCCCTCGGCGATGGCGTGGGTGCGCTCCAAGGACAGGTTCCGGTCGACCTCGATGGTCATGTCGACGAAGATTCGGGCGCCGGAGCGGCGAAGGCGGACCTTGCCCGGATTGATGACTCCCTCGATCTCATCGGCGGCGGCCACGATCTTCTCTTTGAGGCCGTCGGGAGCGCCGTCGAGGAGGACGTCGATGGTCCGCTTCCCGAGCCTGTAGCTGACGAAGAGCACGATGAACGCGACGCCCAGGGCGGCCACGGCGTCGGCCCGGTTGAGCCAATGGCTCTCGGCGGGGAGAATATGCTTGCCGGCCCAGACGAGCGCCAGGCCGCCGAGGACGACCGCCGAGCTCCAAACGTCGGTCGAGAAGTGCAGGGCGTCGGCCTCGAGGGCCTGGCTCTGGTGCTTCTCAGCGGCCCGCCTCAGCATCCGGGAGCGGCTGACGTCGATCCCGATGGAGACGATGACGACGAGGAAGGCCCACAGGCTCGGGTTCACCTGGACGTTGCGGAAGAAGATCCGCTGGACCGCCTCATAGATGATCCAGCCGCAGGTGATGAAAAGAAGGACGGTCTCGATGAGGGCGGAGAAATTCTCGATCTTGCCGTGGCCGTAAGGATGGGATTCGTCGGCCGGGCGGTCCGAAACGCTGACGGCGACGAGGGTGACGAGCGCGGCGACGAGGTCGAGTCCCGAATGGGCGGCCTCGGCCAGGATGCCGAGCGATCCGCTGAGGAGTCCGACGGCGAGCTTCATGCCGGTCAAGCCCAGGGCGGCGACGACGGAGCTTAAGGCCGCGCGCTTTTTTTCGCGCCGCGTCAAACTGATCGTCGTCGCGTCTTCTGCGGACATGGGGCGTTCCTCTCGAGGCCGGGCTCCATGCTATCACGTCCGGAAGGCCGGAGCAACGCCTCCTGAGGTCGTTGACAGTGCCCGGCGACTGGTCTATATTTGCCGCGCATGGACGCGGTTTTCCTCGCCCGGCTCCAGTTCGGCCTCACGGCCGGATTCCACTTCCTGTTCCCGCCGACGACGCTCGGCCTCACGCTTCTCGTGGTCATCATCGAAACGCTCTACGGCAGGACGAAGAACGAGGTTTACAGGCGTCTGTCCGTCTATCTGGTCAAGATCCTGGGGACCGTGTTCGTCATGGGCGTCGCCTCGGGCATCGCCCTCGAATTCGCGTTCGGCAACAACTGGGCGGCCTATTCGCGGACGGTCGGCGACATCTTCGGCGCCCCGCTCGCCGCCGAGGCCGTGTTCTCCTTCTTCCTCGAATCCGTGTTCCTGGGCATTCTCGTCTTCGGCCGCGACCGCGTCTCCGCCAGAACCTACCGGCTGTCGGCCGTTCTCGTCTTCCTCGGGGCTCACCTTTCGGGACTGTGGATCATCATCGCCAATTCCTGGATGCAGACGCCGGCCGGCTTCCGCATGGAGGGCGGCCGGGCCGTCCTCTCCGACTTCTGGCAGGCGGCCCTCAACCCCTCGACCGTCGTCCGCTTCGTCCACACCATCCTCGGCGGCTGGACGACGGGCGCGCTCGTGGCCATGGCCGCCGCGGCCTGGCTCATCCTCAAGAAGCGTTCCGCGGCGGCAGACCCGGCCGCGCGCTTGATGAAGCCGGCGTTGGCCGTCTTTGCCGTGTCGGCCGTCCTCCAGCTCGGCTCGGGACATGCCCACTCCATGCAGGTCACGCACACCCAGCCCGAAAAGATGGCCGCCTTCGAGGCCCAATGGAAGACGATGGAGGGGGCGCCTTTCACCGTCTTCGGCATCCCCGACGAGAAAAACGAGCGCACGCGGCTCGCGGTCCGGATCCCGAAGATGCTGAGCTTGCTCGTCCACCTCGATCCCGAGGGCACGGTCCTTGGCCTCGACGAATTCCCGAAGGACGAGAGGCCGCCCGTCTTCCTGCCGTTCGCCGGCTATCATCTGATGATCCTCTTCGGGCTGCTGTTCATCCTGATGGGCGTGTGGGGTGTCTGGCTCCAGGCAAGAAAAAAGCTCACGTCGAGCCGTTTCTTTCTCAAGCTCGTCCTCTTCGCCGTCCCCCTCCCCTACCTGGCCAACGAGCTGGGCTGGATCGCGGCCGAGGTCGGCCGGCAGCCGTGGGCGGTTTACAGGGTCCTGCGGACGTCGGAGGCCGTCTCGGCGGTCGTCCCCGCCGGGAATATCCTGTTTTCGATCGCCCTCTTCTCGCTCATTTACGCCCTCATCGGCGTCGCCGGCTTGATGGTCATTCTCCGAACGATCCGCGGCGGGCCCGATGAGCCCGCGGCCGGGACGGCGCGAGGAGACGTCTGATGGCGGCCTGGGACCTGCTCCGTAACATCTGGTTCCTGCTCATCGGCGTTCTCCTTGCCGGCTATGCCGTTCTCGACGGCTTCGATCTCGGCGTCGGGGCGCTTCTCCCTTTCCTGGCGAGAAACGAAGACGAGAAACGGACGCTCATCGGAGCCGTGGGACCGGTCTGGGACGGCAACGAGGTCTGGCTCCTCGCCGGAGGCGGCGCCCTTTTCGCCGCCTTCCCCATGGCCTACGCGACGGTCTTCAGCGGTTTCTACCTGGCCCTGATGCCCGCCCTTTTCGCCCTCATCCTGAGGGCTGTCTCGCTCGAGTTCCGGGCCCATGACCCGGTCCGGAAGAAGCTCTGGGAGGCGGCCTTCGTCGGCGGGAGCATCCTTCCGGCCCTGCTCTTCGGCGTCGCGCTCGGGAACGTGGTCGTCGGCGTGCCGCTCGACGCCCGGACGGAATTCACCGGGAGCTTCTTCACCCTGCTTCGGCCCCTTCCGCTGGTCTTCGGTCTCCTTGGTCTCTGCGCCTTCCTCCTGCACGGCGCCGTCTACGCATCGCTCAAGAGCGAAGGAGCCTTGCGTCAGAGGGCGCAAAAGGCCGGGCGTGTTCTGGCCGTCGCTTTCGGGGCGGCGTTCGTCCTGTCCTTCGTCACGGTCTGGATCTATCTTCCCGTGGCCCTCAGGAGCGTCCCGGCCTGGATTTTAGCGGCGATCGTCGTCCTCTCGCTCGTCCTTGTGGCCGCCGGGCTGAAAAAGGGCCGGGACGGCCGGGCGTTCTTTTTCTCGTCGACCGCTTTCCTCGGCCTGTGGGGGATCGTCGGGTCGATCCAGTATCCCGTCCTCGTCCGGGCCGCCGACCCCGCCATGAGCCTGACGATCAGGAATGCCTCGTCGAGCGCGCTGACGCTCAAGGTCATGCTCATCATCGCCATTATCGGGATGCCCCTCGTCGTCGGCTACACGATCTTCGCCTTCCGCGTCTTCAAGGGCAGGGTCCGGCCGGACGGCGCGGGCTATTGACGGCCGGCGCAACCTTCGCCGTTCCCGCAGCGTATTCTTTAGCGAAGACGGAGGAGTGCCTGTCTCCACCGGTTGTTGTATTCTGACCGGGAAGACGCCTCTTCCCAAGGAGGACCGCATGAAAAAGCTCACCGCCCTCGCCGGTCTCCTCCTCGTCGCTTCCTTCGCCGCCGCCCAGACGGCCACGGTCCTGTCCGGACCCTTCGACGAGGCGCTGGCCAAGGCCCAGAAAGAGAATAAGCTCGTCCTCATCGACTTCTTTTCGAGTGGCTGAGGGGGCTGCAGACTGCTGGTTCAGCAGTTTTACAACAATCCCAAATACGCCGATTTCCTCAACACAAAAGTTATCCTCTATCGGGCCTCCCGCGGCGACAAGATCGGGGACTCGATTTACGAGCGATTCCGCGTCAATGTGACGCCGACGGAGCTCTTCGTCGACAAGGACGGCAAAGAGGTCGACTGGATCGTAGGCTACGGCCCTCCGGCCGACAAGTTCCTGGAGAAGGTCAAGAATTCGATCGCGGGCATTGACACGTACGGCACGCTGAACGAGCGCTACGCCAAGGAGCCGGCCAATATCGAGGTCATCTTCAAGCTGGCCAGGAAGTGCGGCGACCGTTATTCGACGGAGCTGGCGGCCAAGTCCCAGGAGCTTTATAAAAAGGTCATCGCCCTCGATCCCGAAGGGAAGCAGGGCAGCTACTTCGACGAGTCCTTGAAGGCGGCGATCCCCTACACCCAGGGCGCTGAATACGCCCTGGGCCAGATGGCCAGCTGGGGCCGCAAGCCTGATCCCTCGCCCCTCCGTGCCTTCATCGCCAAGTACCCGGACAGCAAGCTCGTCAAGAACGCCTACGCCAATCTGGCCAACTATTACGGCTATCAGGCCGGCAAGGACGACGCGGCCAAATTTTTCGACGAATACACGGCCAAGTACCCGGAGGATCGCAGGGCTCTCAGCGCCTACGTCGAACGCATCATCAAGGACAAGGGCCCCGTCGACAAGGGCATCGCCATGGCCGAGAAGCTCAAGGAGCTCGCCGGCTATCCCCAAAACCCGGACTACCAGGAGTACTTGGCCCAGCTCTATGTCCTCAAAGACGATCCGGCCAAGGCCGGCGAAGAATATGGCAAGGACTTCGCCGACAGCTACGTCCAAACCACCGTCTTAGCCCTGATCGGCTACGCCAATTTCTGGATCGATCAGGGCAAGAACCTCGAGAGCGCCGAGGAAATGGCCGACATCGTCGCGGCCGCCGTCCGGACCGGCGAGGATGCCCCTTCTTACTTATTCAGCAGGGTGGCGGGCATCTACGCCAAGCTCAAAAAGACCGATAAGGCCCTGGCTCTCTACGGCCCTGAATTCGCTAAGAAGCGCTGGGACGACCAGTCCGTGCTTTCGAGCTACGCCGGTTTCTGGAACAGTCAGGAGACGAATCTCGAGAGCGCTTTGGCCGCCGCCCGACGGGTGGTCGAGCTCTCAGCCGGCCAGAGTGGCAACTCCACCCTCGCCCAGGTCCTGTTCAAGATGAAGAACTACCCGGAGGCCCTCAAGGCCGCGGAAAAGGCCCTCGAGCTGGCCAAGGCGCAAGCGGCCAAGAATCCGGGCTATCCTCTCCAGCAGTACGAGAGCCTGGTCAAGCAGATCAAAGAGGCCATGGCCAAGAAATAGGGGAAATTGCCTTCCGGCGCCGGATGCTGTATCCTGATTTTCAGATCAGTCCGTTCCGAAGGAGGACCGCATGAAAAAGCTCACCGCTCTCGCCGGTCTCCTCCTCGTCGCTACTTTCGCCGCCGCCCAGACGGCCACGGTCCTCAGCGGACCTTTCGACGAGGCGCTGGCCAAGGCCCAGAAAGAGAACAAGCTCGTCCTCATCGACTTCTTTTCGAGTGGCTGAGGGGGCTGCAGACTGCTGGTCCAGCAGTTTTACAACAATCCCAAATACGCCGATTTCCTCAACAAGAATGTCGTCCTTTACCGGGCCTCCCGCGGCGACAAGATCGGGGACTCGATCTACGAGAGATTCGCCATCAGCGGCACGCCGACCGAGCTTTTTGTCGACAAGAACGGCAAAGAGGTCGACTGGATCGTCGGCTACGGCCCTCCGGCCGACAAGTTCCTGGAGAAGGTCAAGAAGTCGCTCGCGGGTATCGACACCTACGGCGACCTGAGCGCCCGTTATGCCAAGGACCCGAACAACGTCGAGGTCGTCTTCAAGCTCGCCGAGAAATGCGCCAGCCGCTACTCGCCGGAGATGACGGCGAAGTCCAAGGAGCTCTACCAGAAGGTCCTGACGCTCAACCTCGACGGTCAAACGGGCTCCTACTATGACGAAGACTACAGGGCGACCATTCCTTACAAGGAGGCGGCCGAGTTCGCCCTGGCCCAGTCTTCCGCGTTCAGCAACAAGCCGGATCCGGCTCCCCTCAGGGCCTTCATCGAGAAGCACCCGACGAGCCGGTTCATCGAGAATGCGTATTCCTACCTCGGCTATTATTACGGCCAGACGGCCGCCAAGGAGGACGCGGACAAGTTCTTCGAGGACTATATGGCCAAGTTCCCCGAGAACAAGGACGCTGTCCGCTCCTTCATCCGGCGCATCATCAAGGACAAGGACCCGCTGGACAAGGGCGTCGCCCTGGCCGAAAAGCTCGAGGCCCTCGGAGGCTATCCGCTGAACCCGGGCGACCGCCAGAATATGGCCCAGCTCTACGCGCTCAAGGACAACCCGGCCAAGGTCGAAGAGGTTTACGGCAAGGATTTCATCGACGAATACGAGGTCAATTCTTACTACGCCTTGATAGGCTACGCGAACTTCTGGGTCGATCAAGAGAAGAACCTGGAGAGTGCCGAGGCCGCGGCCGACCTGGCCCTGAAGATCCGGCCGGACGATTGGTACTCCTACGCCCAGGTCGCCAATACCTACGCCAAGGTCGACAAGACCGACAAGGCCCTGGCCGTCTTCGGGCCCGAGTTCGCCAAGAAGTTCAATGGCGAGCAGGCCGCACTTTCGAACTACGCGACGTTCTGGAGCAATGCGGGAACGAACCTCGATAGCGCCCTGGCGGCCGCCCGACGCTCCGTGGAGCTCACCCCGGACTTCTACAATAATTTCGTCCTCGGCCAGGTCCTCTTCAAGATGAAGAATTACGACGAGGCCCTTAAAGCGGCGGAGAAGGCCGTCGAGCTTCTCAAGCCGGTCGCGGCCAAGAACCCGAACTATCCGACACAGCGGTTCGAAAACCTGGTCAAGCAGATCAAGGAGGCCATGGCCAAGAAGTGACTGAAGTTTGACAACCCCCCGGGGCTCACCTATCATGCTCTCAGGCGACCCGGGATGTCCAAAGCGGTTTCTTTTCTATTCCTTGGCCCATTCCTCCTATCCCTGGCCTTTGGCCAGGCCCGGCCTTCTCCCCAGACCGTCGACGAGCGCGTGCGGCAGTTCCTCGACTCCCAAAAGGACCAGTGGCGGGAGGAAAACGTCACCGAGAGCGACGGGCGGTTCCTCTACGACCTCATCCTCAAGAAGCGCTACACCCGGGCTCTCGAGATCGGCACCTCAACCGGGCACTCGGGGATCTGGGAGGCCTGGGCCCTGAGCAAGACCGGGGGCTCGCTCATCACCGTCGAGATCGAGGAGTTCCGCCACCTCGCCGCGGCCCGGAACTTCAAGGCGGCGGGGCTCGACGGCCTCATCGACGCCCGCCTGGGCGACGCGCGCAAGATCGTCGCGGAGCTCGCCGGGCCGTTCGACTTCATCTTCATCGACGCCGACAAGAACTGGACCCTGGATTACTTCAATATCCTCCTCCCCAAGCTGACGGTCGGCGGCTGCTTCGCCGTCCACAACGTCACCAGCCTCGGCTATATGAAAGGCATCCGCGATTTCCTGGAGTCCGTCCGCGGCCTCGACTATATGGACACGACGATCGAGACGGCCGCAAGCGGCGGCATCTCGCTGAGCTTCAAGAAAAAAAACCCGGCTTGACCCCGGGCCGCGTCCCCCTTAAGATTCCCTGGAAGCCTCCGCGGAAAGGAGTCGTCCATGGCGAACACGAAAGTCCTCAGTCTGACCCTGGCCGCCGCCGTCTTTTTCGGCCTGGCCTTCACGCCCGCACCCGTTTTCTCCGGCGATGCCCCAGCCGGGCAGGTCCTCGAAGGGCTCAAGCTCTCGAGCAAGATCCTCGGTCGGGATGTCGCCTACGCGGTCTACCTGCCGCCGGATTACGCGACCTCGACCAGGCGCTACCCGGTCGTTTACCTTCTCCACGGCTACACAGACGACGAATCGGGCTGGATCCAGTTCGGCGAGATCAACTTGGCCGCCGACCGGGCTATCGACGAACGCGAGATCCCGCCGATGATCATCGTTATGCCCGACGGCGGCGTGACCTGGTACATCAACGACGTCTCGGGCCGCGTGCGCTACGAGGACATGTTCGTCCGGGAGCTCATCCCTCATATCGACGCCGCTTACCGCACCCGCCCGTCCCGCGAATTCAGGGGGATCGCCGGGCTGTCCATGGGCGGCTGGGGGACGCTCGTCTATTCGCTCCGTCATCCCGAGCTCTTCGCGGCCGGCGCCGCCTTCAGCGCGGCGGTCTGGGAGGACGAGGACGTTATGGGCATGGACCAGGACGACTGGGACAGGCTGGTGGGTCCGGTCCTCGGGGCCGGCCTCGCCGGCAAGGACCGCCTGACGCCCCGCTTTCGCGAGGTCAGCCCTCTCGATCTGGCCAAGTCCCTGCCCGAGGACTCATTGAAGAAGGTGCGCTACTACATCGATTGCGGCGACGACGACTTTCTCATCAAGGGGAACTGCGTCCTGCACCTGCTCCTGACCAGCCGCAAGATCCCGCACGAATTCCGGGTCCGCGACGGCGGCCATGCGTGGAGCTATTGGCGGGCGGGGATCGTCGACGGCCTGAAGTTCATCGGCCAGAGCTTCCACCGATGAG
>JBAVUQ010000348.1:0-2532 GCA_049696855.1 Candidatus Aminicenantales bacterium | reverse complement strand
TCCCCGCCCTCCTCGACGAGATCCAGGCCGGGCTGCTGGCCCAGGCCAGGGCCTTTCTCGAAGCGAATATCCGGGACGCGGCCGACTATGACAGCTTCAAGGACATCATCGAGAACAAGCGCGGTTTCGTCCGGGCCGCCTGGTGCGGCGACGAGGCCTGCGAGGCCAGGATCAAGACCGAGACGATGGCCACGATCCGGGTCATCCCTCTCGACGACGAGGAGGCCAAGACCGGCGCGCCCTGCGTGGCCTGCGGCGCCAAGGGACAGGTCCTGGCCTATTTCGCCCGCGCCTATTGAAAAGGGAAGGGAGGATCGCCATTGGACGGCGACTACGCCCGCGAGCGGCGGCTGATGACGGAGACCCAGATCCGGGCCCGGGGCGTGCATGACCCTCTCGTCCTCGCCGCCATGGCCAGGATCCCCCGCCACCTCTTTGTCCCCGAGGGCTTTCGGGTCCACGCCTACGCCGACGAGCCCCTGCCGATCGGCGACGGACAGACGATCTCCCAACCGTATATCGTCGCCTATATGACCGAGACGCTCGGCCTCAAGGGCGGGGAGAAGGTCCTCGAGATTGGGACCGGTTCGGGCTACCAGTCCGCAGTCCTGGCCGAGATTGCCGGCGAGGTCTGGACGGTCGAGATCGTCGAGACCCTCGCCTTGCGGGCCCGGGCCGTCCTCGACGGCCTCGGTTACGCGAATATCCATTACCGCGTCGGTGACGGCTCGAAGGGCTGGCCGGAGGAGGCGCCTTTCGACGGCATCATCGTCACGGCCGCCGCGCCCCGGATGCCGGCGGCGCTCGAAAGCCAGCTTGCGGAAGGCGGCCGGATGATCGTCCCCGTGGGCACGGACCTCCAGGAGCTTTTTTTCGTCCGGCGGGGCCAAAAGGGGCTTGAACGGGAAAGGCTGCTCGGCGTCCGCTTCGTCCCGCTCGTCAAAGCGTCCTGACCGCGGCGAGGGGCCGGCTCAGCGCTTCTCTCCATAGTAGACGATCCGCGGCGGTTTCTTGGGGTCTTGCCCGAAAAAGAACAGCCACTTGTCGTGCGATTCCTGGTCGTTGTAGATCTTGATCGACTTGCTCGTCGACGAGCTCACGACGCCGAGGACGCGGGGATCCTTGATGGCCGGGAGGACGCGCTCGGGCGCGACCAGGATCTCCTGGGCGGCCTGGCCGCGCGACGCTGCGGCCGGGGACGTGCCGCCGGGCCTGCTCATCGAGGCTTCCGTCGACGCCCCCGTCGAAGCCAGGATGACGTTCCATTGGCCGTCGGGACTGAAGGGATCCTTGTAAAGACGCCGGATGCACTTCTTGTCGAGGAGGTCCTTCAGGCTGGCCGGAAAGCGGCCCGGGTTCTTCTGGACGAAGATGCGGACGGCCTCCGCGTACTGTTTGCCGCGGAAGATCAGCTCCTCCTCCTTCTCGCGCTGGAGCTCGGTCTGCCAGACGGGCAGGGCGATGAGGGCGCCAAGGCTGAGGACGAAGACGGCCATCATCAGGATGATGAGGACATTGCCCGGCCGCCCGGGGCGGTTACCACGTGTTGTACGGCGATCCATCGAGGGGCGACTTGCCTTCCGATCCGGATTTCACGTCGATGACGCCGGGGATCTCGGTCAGCATCGGGTCCTCGGGGGAGGGGAGCTCCCGGACCTCGACCCAGCTCGTCGAGAGACGGGTCATCGGGTCGATGGGGATGGCCCGGATGTAGCTGTCCTGGACGAGGGTCTGGAGGGAGGCCGGGTACTTGCCCTTGTCCTGGGCGTACTGGTCGATGAGCTTGCGCAGGATGTACAGGTTCTCGTGGAGCACGGCCTCGCGGGCCTTGACCGTCGCCGACTTGTAGGTCGGCAGGCCCACGCCGACCAGGAGCCCGATGATGCTGAGGACGATGATGAGCTCGATCAGCGTGAAGCCGCGATCACCAGTCCTTGTACTTGGTCCCGTCGAGGGCCACGGCCGGACTCTTCGTATAGACATCGTACACATTCTCCTCTCCCCAGACATCCGAATCGAAGTCGTCCTGATAGGACCTCAGCCCCCAGTCGTAGGAATCGGTCATGGGGTCCTTGGGGATGCGGCGGAGGAACTTGACGGTCCTCCTGGCCCCCGCCTTGCCCTGGGCGTCCTTGTCCTGGATCTCGACTCCCTTGACCAGGGTTTCGAGCGTCGGCGGGTAGCCTTCGGTGTCCTCGCCGACTTCGAATTTCTTTTCGTCGGCGAGCTTCTTGTAGGCGTCGATCGCCTCCCGCATGGTCCGGAGGTCCCGCTGAAGCTCGATCTCGTTGACCCGTTTGACGGCCATCTTGCCGAGGGGAAGAGCCAGCATGGCCAGGACGGCCACGATCGAAAGGGCGACGATCATCTCGATAAGGGTGAAGCCCGGGCGGTCGTATTTGCGGAGCATCTTCGTCTCGGGCCGCCGCGCCGCCGCGGAGGCCCTCCGTGAATTATAGGCCAACGGCCGGGGAAATCAAAACCGGCCGTGGCCGCCGCGGTCGCCGCCGCGACCGCCCCGGCGGTCCGGGC
>JBAVUQ010000347.1:0-4113 GCA_049696855.1 Candidatus Aminicenantales bacterium | reverse complement strand
GGTCAGCCAGGCATTCCGGTTCCGGTAATAATGGTCCATCCAGCGCAGCTTCTTGGCTGCTTCAGGGGAGATCGTGCCCTGGCGGACCAGGGACCGGATGAACTCCGAGCCTGGGATCAGGGAGCCGTAGGTCGTTGTCGCCTGTAGATACATGGTGCCACCATCATACCTCAGGTGTTTCCCATGTATCTGGACCTATTCAGTTGGTCTCGGGATATCGTCTCCGTTCGCTGCGGTGATTTTTCACGCCGGCCAGTTCTCCGGATTCGGCGCCAAAACAACTCGCTCGGCGTGCGCTACGCCTCGCTCAAACACGTTTTGGCGGTTTCCCCTGAAACTGCCCTCATCCGGCTCCTGGCCGCCTAAATCACCGCTTATGCTCACTCCGACGATATCCCTCGGCCCGATTCTTAACGGTTGCCTCCGCTTCTTTCGTATTTGCGCGCGGCGCGAAAATGGCTATAATAACGGCTCTCTGAGTGCGGAAGTGGCGGAATTGGCAGACGCGCAAGCCTCAGGAGCTTGTGGCCGCAAGGCTATGGGGGTTCGAGTCCCCCCTTCCGCACCACCGTCTTTCTCCCGTCTCCGGCGACGCGCATGGGTCAGGCCAAAGACATCCTGCTTATCAACCCCTGGATCTACGACTTCGCCGCCTATGATTTCTGGATGAAGCCCCTGGGGCTTCTCTACGCGGCCGCCCTCATCCGCCGCCACACCCCCCACCGCGTGTCATTCGTCGACTGCCTGGACCGGTTCCATCCCGGCCTGGCCGGTCATCCCCCGGGCAAGCCCGACGGACGCGGCCCGTTCCCGAAAGAGCACATCCCCAAGCCCGAAATCGTCCGCGGCGTGCCCCGCCTTTTCTCACGCTACGGCCTGCCCACC
The DNA here is from genome assembly GCA_049696855.1 of Candidatus Aminicenantales bacterium. Taxonomy (GTDB): domain Bacteria; phylum Acidobacteriota; class Aminicenantia; order Aminicenantales; family Saccharicenantaceae; genus RBG-16-66-30. The sequence continues at coordinate 3,228 of JBAVUQ010000347.1, read as the reverse complement.
GCCCTGTTCGAGGCGGAGCTCGCCCGGGCGCCCCGTCCGGACGCCGTCCTGGTGACCTCGGGCATGACCTACTGGTATCCGGGGATCCAGGCCGCCGTCGACCTCGTCCGCCGCAAGTTCGGCCCCGTCCCCGTCGTCCTGGGCGGGATCTATGCGACCCTCTGCCCCGGCCACGCCAGGGCCGAGTCGGGGGCCGACCTCATCGTTCCAGGCCCGGCCGAGGAAGGGCTCCTCCCGGCGCTGGCTAAGGTCCTCGGCGGCGCGTCCGCGGAAGCCCCGGATCCGTCCGCTCCCGACTCCCTGCCTCCTCCCGCATTCGACCTCCTCCGCGACCGGAGGTGGCTCCCGGTCCTGACCTCCCGGGGCTGCCCGCTGAGATGCACCTACTGTGCCGGCCGTCTGCTCTCGTCAGGATTCAAACAGAGGTCCCCCGCCGCCGTCCTGGCCGAGATCAGGGACGGCCAGGCCCGATTCGGGACGCGTCACTTCGCGTTCTATGACGATGCCCTTCTTTGGGGCAAGCGGGAGCATGCCTGGCCCCTCTTCGAAGGCTTGGCCGCCGCCGGCCTGCCATTGGCGTTTCACACGCCGAACGGCCTGCACCTGCGGGAGATCGACGCCGTGACGGCCCGGCTCATGCGCGCCGCCGGCCTGACGTCCCTCTACCTCAGCATGGAATCGACCGACGCGGACCTCATGAGTGAGCGTGGCCCGAAGGCGTCCCCGGCCGACCTCGAGAAGGCCCTGCGCGAGCTCGAAACCGCGGGATACGAAAGGAGCGCCGTCGGCGTCTATCTCATCACCGGCCTCCCCGGCCAATCGACGGCCGGCGTCGCCGAGAGCATCCGCTTTGTCCGTGGCCTCGGCGCCGTGCCGCGCGTCGCTCATTTTTCGCCCATCCCGGGCACCGCGGAATGGGCCGCCCTCGTCCGCGCGGGCACGCTGAACGACGACGCCGACCCTCTCCTGCATAACAAGACCGCCTTCGCCTACCTCAAGAGCGGTCTTCCGCCGGGCGAGCTCGATGCCCTCCTGCGCGCCCCGGCCTGACGCCCCGGCTTGATAATTCACTGCCCGAGGACTACCTTAGAAGGCGAAAGGACGCAGGAGCCCATGATGAACACTGACCATCGGAAACCCTCCCTGGGAGCGGTCCTCGGCATGGTGGGTCCTGTCCTGCTCGTCGCCGGGCTGGCCGCGCTCTCCGCCTGCCGGTCCTATAACGTCACCCGCAAGCTCCCGCCGGCCCGGGCCGACTTCCTGGCCAAGGTCGACTACATCATCAACAAGGAGGAGCGGAAGATCTTCCTCGAGCTTCCCGACAGCGCCAGAGACGATTTCATCGCCCAGTTCTGGAAGCGGCGCGACCCCACGCCGGATACCGAGCGGAACGAGTTCAAGATCGAGTACGAGGACCGGGTGGCCAAGGCCACGGTCATGTTCCACGGCGAGGGGCGTCCGGGCTGGCAGACCGACCGCGGACGGATTTTCATCCTGTTCGGCCCGCCTTCGGAGCGCCTGACCTATCCCATGGACGCCTCCGGCTTCTGCCGGGAGATCTGGTATTACGGCTCCTTCCCGGTCGTCTTCGTCGACGAGCACTGCTCGGGCTATTTCGTCATGACGGCCATCAACCTGGAGCATCTCCAGGAGCTCAACATCGCCCAGGGGTATTTTCAGAAGACCTTCAACCCGGAGAAGAAGCTCTTCGATTACCTGGTTTCGATGCAGAAAACCCGGGCCGGGGACGGCGTCTACGAAGGCAAGGTTTTCGTCGATATCCCCTACGACACGATCTGGTTCAACTTCAAGGACGGCCGCCTCGAGACGGCCTTTGAAGTGCATCTCGAGATCTCGGACCAGTCCGGGACGACCGCATGGGAGGCCCAGGGCACATTCCCCCTGTCCCTCGTGGAGAAGGACCTTATCGAGAACCGGAAGAGCCGGTTCCGCATGGAATTCCCCCTCCTCATCGACAAGGACCTCGACCGGCTGAAAAGCCGGAAGCTGCGGATGGACATCTCGGTCAAGAGCACGACCGAGGGCGAGGAGCTCAAGAAGTCGGTGACGTTCCAGCTAAAATTTTAGGCTCAGGTTGAGCCGGACCACCCGCGTTCCCAGGAGGGGCGTGTAGGTCCCGTAGGTGCCGCTGAGGACGCGCGTGCCCGTGCTGCCGCCCGCGCCGTCGGGGGCCCAGGTCCCGCCGTCGTTGAGGTCGAGCGTCCTGTACTTGTTCCCGAGCAGGTTGTAGACGTCGACCGACACCCCGACGAGGCTGCGCCCGGCCCGGACGAATTCCTTCTCCAGCCGGAAGTCGAGGGTCTTCCACGAGCCGAACCGCCTCGATCCCGGGCTCTCCAGATAGACCTTGATGGGGGTCATCTGGACGCCGTTGGCCGCGGCCCAGTCAGCCGGCGGGATGATCGTGACCGTTCGGGCCCACGGGGAGCCGCTCTGGGCCTTGACCAGGACGCTGGCGTAGATTCCCCAGCCGAAATGGACCGTACCGGCCAGCCGCGCGACGAGCGGGCGGTCCTGGAGGAGGCGGTCGGTGGAGGAAAGGTTCGTGAGCGAGTTCGGCGTCAGCAGCGCGGGGGAATTCCCCGCGCTCCAGGGCGAGGCCACGGTCGCCGTGCCCGTCGCCCGGTTCCAGGTCAGGGACCCGAAGGCCTGCCAGTTGTGCGACATCCTCTTGTGGAACGAGAATTCCAGGCTCCGGTATCTCGCCGTGAGCTCGGGGACGTTCTCGATGCGCTCAAAAAAGGCGGGGGCCGTCGACGAGGGGAGATACAAGCTCACGGGCACGTCGGGATAGCCGTCCGTTCCCGGCACGATGGTCGAGAAGGGCACCCACCAGCCCGTCGGGGCGTCCGCGAGCCGCCACCACTCGGCCCCGGTCGAAGGGTCATAGACGACGTGACCGGTGAGGTTGGAGTGGCGACGGTCGATGTATCTGACGCCGAGGCTGAAATCCCTGGCGATCTCCTGCTCGATCCCGGCCGTCCATTCCTCGATCACGGGCGCGGAGAGGTCGGGGTCGACGGCCTGCCGGAGGAACTCGCTCTTATAGACCCGGAAATCATAGGAAACGAGGGAGAACGTGTCGGCGCTATTGACGACGCCGTCCCCGTTCTCATCGTACCAGATGAAATCATGGGAGGCGTCCGGGCTGACCTGGGCCAGGTCCTGGGAATAGCCGAGACCGAGGTATTCGGGCAGCCGGGCCCA
>JBAVUQ010000346.1:0-6337 GCA_049696855.1 Candidatus Aminicenantales bacterium | reverse complement strand
GTGAGGAGCGTGGCGACGATGCGGAGCGTCGTCGTCTTGCCGGCCCCGTTCGGGCCGATCAGGGCGAAGACCTCCCCGGCGCGGACCTCGAAGTCGATGCCGGCCAGGGCCATTTGAGCGCCGTAGGATTTTTTCAATCCCCGGACGGTCAGGACGTTAGGCATGGGCGACTCCCTTGGGTGGCTTGAAAATAACGGGCTTATTCTAGTGGATACGGAACGGGATGTAAACCGTTCAGGGGCTGTCCCCGGAGGGACTGTCCCTCTTGTCCTGACTGGGGACACGTACCCGAGGTACATGTCCCCGGTTCATGTGTCCCGCGAATTTTCCGGGCCCCGGGCTTTCCCGTCTTACTCGAGGCGGCTATCCTCCCTGTAATCGACCGTGACCTTGGCCTTGGAGCCCGGGCGCGGCTTGAGCAGGGCGATGACCCGGAGGAAGGTCCTGTTGCGCCGCTTCCAGGTGCGATCGAGCTTGCGGGCGTAGTGGGCGATGGCGACGGCGATCCACTGGCCGGCGAGGAGTTTGCGGGCCTCCTGCCTCAGCGAGTAGAACTTGCGGTGGGCGAAGCTCTGGGCCTTCTGCAGGTCGGGCAGGGAGAAGCGGGCCGGCTGGAAGACGGCGTGGTGGGCGTCGTAGAGGGCCCAGTCATGGAAGCGGATGCGGTTCTCCGCGGCGATCCGGTCGTAAAAGGCCGATCCTGGGAGCGGGGTCAGGATGAGGAACTGGGTCGAGGTCAGGCGGGCCCGTTTGGCGAAGCGGACCGTCCGGCGCACCGACTTCCAGTCGTCCTGGTCGAAGCCGAGGACGAACATGCCGTGGATGTGGATCCGATGGCGGCGGAAAACCTTGACCGCCCGGACGATCTCCTGGACGGTCTGCTTCTTCTTCATGTCCTCGAGCGCGTCCGGATTGACCGATTCGAAGCCGATGTAAACCGTATGGCAGCCCGCCTTTTTCATGAGGCCGACGAGCTCCGGATCGCGGGCGACGTCGGCCCGGACCTGCGTCGTCCATGTGATCCCGAGCTTTTCCCTGATCATGGCCTCGCAGAGCTCGCGCGTCCGTCTCGGGTCGGCGGCGAAGTTGTCGTCGTAAAAAAAGACCAGGGTCTTCCGGCCTTTGTAGAGACGGAGCTCCTCGATGATATTCGCGGTTGAGCGGAAACGGTACTTTCGGCCGAACATGCCGGTCACGGAACAGAACGAGCAGTCGAAGGGGCACCCCCGCGAGGTCAGGACGGGGATGGACGACATATGTTTCAGTCCCTTCGCGTCCGGACGGAGAAGCGAAAAATCCGGGTAGGGGATACGGTCGAGGTCCGCGGCCCGCGGCGCCATGGGGTTGTGGATGACCGCACCGGTCTCGTCCCTGTAAGAGAGGTTGGGGACTTCGGCGCAGCCGGCCCCCTTCTCGCGGGCGTCGATGAAGGCCGCGAGCGCCGCCTCGCCCTCGCCTCGGAAGACGAAGTCGGCATGCTCCAGCGCCTCCTCGGTCAGGTAGGTCACGTGGGGACCGCCCATGAGGACCGGGATGCCCATGGACCGGACCCGGTCGGCGATGGCGTAGGCCCGCGGCGCTGTCGAGGTGATGGTCGAGATGCCGACGAGATCCGCCGAGGCGATGACTTCGAAATCGACCTTGCGGAAATCCTCGACGAAGAGCTCGACCTCCCAGCCGCGCGCTTTCATCATCGTTCCCAGAATGAGAGTCCCCAGCCGGGGCAGGGGGAATTGGGAGAAGATGTGAAGGTTCGGGGCCTTCGGCTCGATGAAGACGATCTTAGCCATGGCTCGCCTCCTTGGCGGCCCTGCCGCGCTTCCGGTTCCTGGCCTGGAGGGCGAGAATGTCTTTTTTCTTTTTCTTGAGCAGGTCCTGCCAGCGCTCGACGCCCTCCTCGAGGAGCCTCATCTTGTCGAACAGGGCCCGGATGGCCTCGAGCATCGCGGAGAGCCTCTTCTCGACCTCGGCTCCCGGGAAGGCATCGGGATCGGCTTCGATCGCCAGGAGGGTCCGGACATCGTCCGAGACGGCCTTGATCTCCTCGAGCGTGTAGCCGAAAAGCTGGAGGTCGCGGATGAGCTGGCAGAGGAAAACGTAGGACTCCGAGTAGAGGCGGAAGCCTCCCTCCGTTCGCATGTCGGGCTCGATGACGCCCTTGTCTTCCCAGTGCTTGATCGTCCGCGGGCTGACGCCGGAGCGTTCGGCCAGGTTCCCGACGGTGAGGAAGCTGTCTTTGTGGACGGCGTGCCTGCGGCCGTGGCCGTCGCGGGGCAGTCCGACCTTCTTGATGATCTTGAGGATCTCCTCGGTGCCGTAGCCGAGGTCGGCCAGTTTTCTAATATGGGCGACACGGTCGAGGCCGGCGGCGGCGAACAGGGGCGCCTTCCCATCGCTGAAGCCGGCCGGTTTGAGCAGCTTGGCCTTGGTCCATTCGCCCAGACTTTCCGAAGGGACGCCGGATTCGCGGGCCAGATCTTCCATCGATAGGACTTCTTTTTTCATGAAATACCTTTACGTTCGAATCATAATGAATATGACATTAACACGTACGCATAGGAATATATTTTACCGCTCCGTGCCTGTCAAGCGCTTTTTCCCCGGGGGCAACGCCTTGACCCGGCCGGGCCTCTCCTGTAGAGTGAGGCGAAACCGGGCGAAATGAAAAAAGCGGACGAGCTCGTTTTCGATTATCTGGTCGTCGGGTCGGGCTTCGGCGGCAGCGTCGCCGCCATGCGCCTTGCCCAGAAAGGCTATACGGTCGGCGTCGTCGAGGCCGGGAAGCGCTGGCACGCCGACGAATTCCCCCGTCGGAACTGGAACCTGCGCAAGTTCCTCTGGCTGCCCTCTCTCGGCCTCTACGGCACCTGGCGCCTCCGTCTTCTGAACGGGGCCTTCATCCTGGCCGGAGCCGGGGTCGGCGGCGGGAGCCTCAATTATGCCAATACTCTCTATGTCCCGCCGGACGTCTTTTTCGAACGGCCGAGCGTCCGCCGGCTCGGCGGGAAGGACGAGCTCCTTCCTTATTATGATCTGGCCGGCCGCATGCTCGGTGTCGTCCGCAATCCCCTCGAGACCGCCCAGGACGTCCTGATGAAGGAGACCGCGGCCGAGATCGGGCGCGAAGCGACTTACCGCATGACGAATGTCGCCGTCTATTTCGGCAAAGAAGGGGAGCCGGCCGCGGACCCGTATTTCGAAGGCGAGGGACCCGACCGCATCGGCTGCGGGCTCTGCGGTGAGTGCATGACCGGCTGCCGAAAAGACGCCAAGAACAGTCTCGACAAGAATTATCTCTACTTCGCCGAGAAGTTCGGCGCCCGGATCTTCGCCGAGAACCGGGTCGTCGATATCGAGCCGCTCTCGTCCGACGGGAGCGAGGGCTACATCGTCCGGACAGGGAAGACGACGGGATTGCTGCGGGGCCGGCGCGGGCTCGCCTTCCGGACCAAGGGTTTGGTCCTGGCCGCCGGAGCCCTCGGCACCAACTCGCTGCTCCTCGACATGAAGCGCCGGGGCCGCCTGCCGAACCTCTCCGCCCACCTCGGACGGTACGCCCGGACGAACAGCGAAACCATGCTCGGCGTCAGGTCCCTCGCCCGCGGGGCCGATTTCAGCCGCGGCGTCGCCATCACCTCGAGCGTCCATCCTGACGAGGACACGCACCTCGAGCCGGTCCGGTTCGGGCAGGGGCACGACGCCATGTCCCTGCTCGTGGCCGCTCTGACCGACGGTGGGAAGAAGACGCCGCGGGTCCTGCGCTGGATCGGGAACGAGCTGCGACACCCGGTCCGGAGCTTGCGCCTCCGCAAGCCCCCCGGCTGGGCCAAGGAGACCATCATCCTTCTCGTCATGCAGACCGTCGACAATTATTTCCATCTGAAGCGGCGCCGGCCCTGGTTCTTTCCTTTCGCCAAGGTCCTCGCGTCCGAGCCGGGCACGGACCGCCGGAACCCGACCTGGATCCCTGCCGGGAATGATTTCGGACGGAGGATGGCCAGGCGGATCGGCGGCGTGGCGGCCAACGTCGTCACCGAGGTCACCGTGGGCGCGCCCATCACCGCCCACATCCTGGGCGGGTGTTCTTTCGGCCCGACCCCTGAGGAAGGCGTCATCGACGAGCGGAACAGGGTCAGAGGCTACGGCAACATGATCGTCTGCGACGGCTCCCAGATCCCGGAGAACCTCGGGGTCAATCCGGCCCTTTCGATAACGGCCTTTGCCGAACGGGCGATGTCATTCGTCCCGGCGAAAAGGACCGTGCGCTATCTGGCTGCCGAAAAGACGTGGGGGTTGGACGGCCTGCTCACAAGGTCGTCCGCTCCTTCCCGATCTCCTCTTCCGCCCTCTTCATGAGGACGGCCCCGGTCGCCGCGGGGGCGCGGTCCGGCCAGCGGATGTCCTTGGCCCATCTGGAGATGGCCTGGGAGTCCGTGATCGGCGGCGGAAACGGCCGGCGCGCCGCCGCCCAGGCGCCCCATTCGTCCAGGACCTCTTCAAGGGACCGGACAACTAGCTCCGTCGCCCGGATGGCCTCGCCTGACGCCGCGGCGAAGCCGCTCGTCTCGCCGTCGAGTCTCGTGAACAGCTCCTCGATCCCGGCGGGAGGGACGCTCCTGACATAGTCCCTCCGGAAGCTCCCCGCAAGATCCTGCATGCGCCGGGCCGATTGCCAAACCTCCCGCATCCTGAGCCGGACGAGGGCGGCATAAGCCCAGGCCTGTGCCCGGGCCTTCTCGAATCTCGTCCGGTCAGGACCGGGACGGAGGCTCGGCTTCTTTCTGAGGCCCTCGAGCTCTCCGAGCCGGCCTTCGATCTGACGCCAAAGACCGGCGATGTCATCCTCGGCCCAACGGCAATAAACAGTGTGGTAGCCGATCTCGGCCATGAAAGCCCTGAGCTCATCCCATTGTACATCCCGCCGGCCGGCGTTGAACTCGGCTTGGACCCGGGCGACGAGCGCGTCATCCATCCCGGCATGCATGCCCTCGTGCATGAGCCCGCCGGCGATCATGTGGTAGTCCTCCTCGCGCAGCTCTTGGAGCAACCGGAGGTAGAGGGAGTCGCCCAGCGCCTTACGGAGGCCGCGGTTCGCTTCTCCCTCGCGGAAATCGGGCTCGAGCCGTCCCATCTTCTCCCGGAAGGCGGCCGCCTCCCGGCCGTTGGCCGCCGCGAGCATCCGGCCATAGTCATCGACGACGGCGCCGGGCGCGTACGTCCGCCGGTTCTCGACGCAGAGCGTCAGGTAGGCCGATTCGTGGATCTCCATGAAGAGCCGTCCGTCCGCGTCGAAGCCGTGGGTCATAAAATACGTTCCAGGCCGGACGAAATAGGTGTCGCGGGGGAAGTAGCGTCGGGCCCGCTCCCAGGCTCCGCCGAAGCCCGAGGCGGTCCATTCAGAGGCCGTGAAGCCGTCGCGCATGGAGTAGAACTTCGAGCCGAGGACGGTCTGGACGACCTGCCGTGCGGGGTCTGTCGAGGGCATGTCTTTGAACAGAATCCGCTCCGGGAGAGGCCGTCCGGGAACGCCCACGGCCGCTATCATGAACAGGAGCGATGCAAGGAACGTCCCGGCCGGGCGGACGGGGGGCTTCACGGAACCCTTGGAAGGCTCATCCGGCCCTGGTGACGGACCCCGGGCGGGCTTGGGGCCGGAGGGAAATGAACGAATTCGTTCGCGGACGGCCTCAGGACGTTTCCTGTTCGGGATCGTCCGGGGTGGGCGGAGCCGCCGGCGCCTCGTCAGGCGAGAACACCTCGGGCTCCCCCTCGGGGTTGGCCAGCTTGGCCAGCTTCCGCTGCCGCTTCTCTTCCTGCTTCTTCAGACGTCTCAGCTCTTTGGTTCGCTTTTCGCTCTTGAAAGCTCTGTTACCTCTAGCCACCAGACCTCCTTGTTCCGGATTCGGCTTTATCATACAGAGAAATCCCCCGGCGTTCAAGCCTCCCGGACCGGGTCCCGCGGCCGTGCGCCGCTTTCGCCGGACGCGTCCACTTTGATATAATCCGGCCATGACCGAACTCCAAGGGACCGATTTCCTCTTCCGCCGCTGGGACGCCGCGCCGCGGTCAGCCTCGCCCAAGGCCGTCTTCCTCCTCGTTCACGGGCTCGGCGCCCACACGGCCCGCTGGGATTTTCTGGCCCGTCATCTCGCCGCCGACGGCTACGCGTCCTACGCCGTCGAGCTCCGAGGCTTCGGCCGATCCCCGGAGCGGCCGCGCGGCCACGTCGATTCGTTCAAGGTCTGGGACCGGGACATCCTCGCGCTGAGAGAGACGATCGGACGGGACTTCCCGGGAAAGAAGGTCTTCCTCCTCGGCGAGAGCATGGGCGGGCTCA